>DATINJ010000175.1:0-55532 GCA_035474375.1 Kineosporiaceae bacterium
GCGCCTCGCAGCGCCGGGCGATGGCGCGGTTGGCGGCGCTCGGTGAGCCTTGCGCCCAAGCCCGGTGCGCTGCCAAATCCCCCGTCGGCAACGGTTTACCAGCGCGCAGCATGATTTCGAGGCGGGCCGGGGTGGTGAGGATGATGACCAGGGGGTGCATCTGCTGGGCCGACTCCGCGACCTCGTGGGCTCGCGCAGTCGCGGACTCGATCTTGCCACGAGCCAGATCGAGCTCCATCATGGCCGCCGCCACGAGACCCACCGGAAGGCTCAACCCGTGCTGCTGGGCGCCGACCAGGACGCGCTCGGCCAGCATGCGTGCCTCGTCATCGTTTCCGCGCACGGCCGCGACCCAGGTGAGGCTGGCCAGCCCGACCAGTGGCGGAAGCTCGGCACCGAGTCCCTCGACCAGGCGGACGGCCTCCGAGGCGTCGGCTTCGGCCATCAGCAGTTGGCAGCTTGTCGCCTCGATCAGTGCGCGCTGCTCCAGCAGCCACGGAAGGGACGAGATCGCCCCCGCCGTCCGGGCGACCGAGATCGCCTGACCGTACCGCCGCAACGCCGTCTGCTCATCGCCCAGAAAACTCGCTGCCGCCGCCCTGCAGCCGAGCACGCGCAGATCATCAGACGGGTTGACGAGGTCCACGAAGGCACGCAGGGATGCGGTGCCGGCGGCCGAGTCCCCCTGCACCAGCTGGGCCAGGCCGATCAGCAAGCCGGCCGCAGCGGCGGGCCCGCCCGAGGTGATCGAGGTGGCAAGGGCGGCCATTTTCGGCAAACCGGTGAAGTCTCCGATCGCCATAGCGGCCTCGACGGCAGCCGTCAGCGCAGTCAGCGACAGCTCGAGGTCATCGACGGCTAGCTGTTCCGCCGCGGCATGGAGCAGCTGAAGGCCCACCGAGGGTTGGCCTCGATACATCTGGATCAACCCTCGGACCAGGCAGAGCCTGCCCTTGAGGTGGGTTGCCAGCTCCAGTTCCTCGGCCAGAGCGGCCAACCGCTCGGCACGGTCGGCTTGACCGGCCTCCCACGCGGCCTCGGCCGCGGCTACCAGCCGGCGAGCGCGGTGCGGCCCGTCCGAGGTCAGCTCGGCCGCCCGCTCCAGGGCAGCTGCGGTAGCCGCGTGCCCGGCCTTGCCGCGGGCCCGCTCTGCGGAACGCTCGAGCTCGCCGGCCAGTACCGGGTCGGGACCCTGGGCGATCGATGCCTGGTGCCAGGCCCACCGGTCCGGCTGGCTGCCGTGCAGCACCTGGGCCAGGGCCCCGTGCACCGCGCGACGGCGCAGGAAGGTCGCGTCCGCGTAGATCGCCGAACGCAGCAGCGGGGAGCCGAACCGCACGCCCTGCGCGGTGGTCGTCACCAGGCCGGCCCGTTCGGCCGGCTCCACGTCGGCCAGGTCCAGGTTCATCTCCGTTGCCGCGGCGGAGAAGGTCGCCAGGTCGGCTGCCGGGTCGGCGGCAGCGATCAGCAGTAGCTGCCGGGTCGGCTCGGGCAGGCCGACAACTCGGGTCATCATCGCCGCCTGGATCCGCTCGCCGAGCGGCAACTCGACCGGTAGCCGTTCGGCGCCGGTTTGTTGGGAGACGGTCATGGCTGCGGGCAGTTCCAGCAGCGCTTGCGGGTTGCCCTCGCTGGTCTCGATCACCCGGTCGATCACCGAACCGGCCAACCCTGGCCCGCTGGTCCTCAGGAGGCGCGCGGCATCCGCTGCGGTGAGCGCCGGTAGGGCGAGAGTTCGCAGCCCTGACAGCATCGACGCGCCGGCGGGCCGGGCCGCGAAGACCACCACGATGCCCTCGGGCCCGAGCCGGCGGGCCGCAAAGGCGAGCGCGTCGGCGGACTCCGCATCCAGCCATTGGGCGTTGTCGACCAGGCACAGGGCACCGCTGGCGCCGGCCACCTCGGCCAGCAGGGAGAGCACGCCCGCGCCTACCAGGAACCGGTTGCCCGGCCCGGAGCCGAGCCCGAGTGCGGCCTTCATCGCCGCGGCTTGGGATGGGGGAAGCGCCTCGATCGAGCCGAGTACCGGCAGAAGCAGCCGGTGCAGACCGGCGAACGGCAGGTCCGCTTCCGGCTCGACCCCTTCGGTGCGCAGCAGCCGCCGCTCTCCCACCTGCCGGGCGGCGTAGTCCAGCAGCACCGTTTTTCCGAGGCCCGCCTCGCCGAGCAACACCAGGGCGCCGCTGGAACCGGCGGCCGCGCCGTCGAGGAGGGCGTCGATGGTGGTGGTCTCGACTGATCGCCCGATCAGAACGGGCTGCTCACCCATCGCACACCCCAGATTTCCGGCCCTGATGGGCCGGCCGACCCGTCCTGATCGTGCCCTATCAGGACGGCGGCGACCAGCACCCGTACCCACACCAGTGTTCCTACGGATTCCTGCGACGACTCCGGACTCGACAGTGAGGGCAACGCCACCGGCTGCCGACGCAGCCCGCACCCATCCAGGAGACACCATGCCGACCCCGTCCCGCGTCCTGATCGTCGGTTGCGGTTTCGGCGGCTTCCACGCCGCCCGAGCGTTGGAGCGGTGGGGACCGCGACTGAACGCCGAGATCACTGTCGTCGCACCCACCGATCACCTGCTCTACACCCCGCTGCTGCCGGAGGTGGCCGGCGGAATCCTGGACCCGCGGGACATCACCGTGCCTGCGACCGGCAAGCTTCGGTCCCGCCTGGTACTCGGCCGGGTGCACGACCTCGACCTCGAGCGGCGCGTCGCGATCGCCACCGATCCGGAAGGGCACCGGCGCGAACTCGGCTGGGACCGGCTCGTACTGGCTGCGGGCAGCATCTCCCGGATGCTGCCGATCCCCGGACTTGCCCAGCACGCGATCGGGTTCAAGACCACGGCCGAAGCCGCCTTCCTGCGCGACAAGGTGCTGCAGCAACTGGAACTCGCAGCGGTCACCGACGACCCCGGGCTGCGGGCCGCGCGAAGCACCTTCGTCGTGATCGGAGCGGGTTTCGCCGGTACCGAACTCGTCGCCTTCCTGCACCGCCTGACGAGTGCCTTCGCCCGCCACCGAACAGCTCAGTACCCAATCGCACCGCGCTGGGTCCTGATCAACGCCGCACCCCAGGTGCTTCCCGAACTCAGCCCGTACCTCGGCGCCCGAGCCCTGCAGGTGCTGCGTCGCCGCGGCGTCGACGTCCGCCTCTCGACCACCGTCGAGCAGGTCTCCGCCGACGCCGTCCAGACCAGCGACGGCACCCGGATCGCCACCCGCACGGTGATCTGGTGCGCCGGAGTCACCCCCAACCCGATCGCGCACTCCCTCGGCGTCCCGCTCGAGGGTGACCGGCTCCCGGTGGATGAGCACCTGGCAGTTACCGGGGTACCGAACGTCTTCGCGCTCGGCGATCTGGCGGCCGTGCCAGACCTCACCCGGCCGGGCCAGCACACCGCGCCCACCGCTCAACACGCCATGCGCCAAGGACGCACGGTGGCTCGCAACGTCGCGGCGTCACTCGGCCGGGGCACCGCTCGCGCCTATCGGCACCGTGACCTGGGCCTGGCCGCCGATCTCGGCGGGTGGCACGGCGTGGCCAAGCCGTTGGGCATTCCGCTGACCGGGGTGGCCGCCCGGATCGCCGCCCGTGGATACCACCTGAGTGCCATCCCCGGGAACCGCGCGCGGGTGGCCGCGAGCTGGCTGCTCGCGGCGGGCCGCTCTCCGTTGCTCGTGCACCTGGACCTTCTCGGCCAGCCCGACCCCACTCTGGCCGCCCTTGCCCAACCCCCGCGCTGACCTGAATCCCCGATACGTCGCTACCAAGGAGATCACGATGTCCACCCGCACTGACCGAATCGAAACCTCCACACAGCAGAACGCGGCGAGCCGGACCGGACCGGTACGTCATCTGATCCGGCGGACGCCGCTGCCCAGCTTCCTGGTCCTGTCCTGCCTGCTGTCCTGGTGGCCCGGGGCCCTCCAGGTCGCTGGGGTGCCGATGCCCGGCCCGGCGGTCACCGGCGTCGGTCCGTTCCTGGCCGCCGTGATCGTGCTCGGCCTCACCCAGGGCCGCGCCGGGATCCGCGGGCTACTGAGGTCGATGGTCCAGTGGCGGGTTCCGGGCCGCGCCTACCTCGCCGGGATCGGGCTGCCGCTGCTGGTGTCCGGCTCGGCGATTCTGGCCACCCTGGCACTGGGGGCGGCCCGGCCTGAAGAGGCCGACGTGGCGCTGTGGCCGACCATCCCGATCATGATGCTGCTGGTGCTGCTGATCCCCGGGATCGGTGGAGCGTGGGAGGAACCCGGCTGGCGCGGCTTTGCCCTGCGCCGCCTGGAGGACAGGTTCGGCCTCCTGTCCGGCTCGCTGGTCCTGGGTGTGTTCTGGGTGTTCTGGCACGCACCGCTGTTCTGGACCGGCGACATCCTGTGGACCGACGTCCCGGTCGTCGTCGCCGCCAGCATCGTCACCGCCGCCGTGTTCCACGCGGGCCGCGACAGCGTCCTGATCGCGATGGTGCTGCACGCCACCAACAACGCGGTCGGTGGCGGATACGCCAGTGAGCTGTTCCACGGAAACGACCAGACCACCCTCGGTCTGCTCACCGCCGCCGGTTGGTGGCTGATCGCCGGCGGAATTCTGATCCGCACCTGGCGCCAGCGCACCCGTAACCAGCCCACCCACGCCGATCCGCCTACGGCCGGCCCGAGCCTGAGGAGCCACGATGTGCCCGGCACCGCTTGATTCCCCACCGACCCGAGCCACTGCGCCCGCGCGAATCGGCGACCGGCCGGAGACACCCGACCCGGACGGCGCTCCCGGCCTCGTCGCGGCACCAGGCAGGATCCGAACGCTGGTTGCCCGGCGCCCTTTGACCGTCTTCTTCGCCCTGGCTATCGCGTTGCCGTGGATCTGCGCGCCCATCGCCGACGCCATCTTCTACTCAGGACTGCCTACCCTGCTCGGGATCGCCCTAGCGCTGCCCTTCGAGATCCTGGTTGCCAGCCCGCTGGCGGCAGCGCTGATCCTGACCGCCCTCGGTGGCGGCCGGAAGGCAGTTCTCGCATTGCTCGCCGGATTCCGGCACTGGCGAGTCGGATGGCGTTGGTACGCCGTGGCACTGACGCTGCCTCCGGCCCTGGCCCTCCTGCCGGCCTACCTGAACGTGCTGTGGGGCGCTCCGCCGCCCAGCACCGCGCTGAGCGGATCCGCCACGGCCCTGCTCGGCGTGCTCGCGCTGCGACTGGTCAATCCGTGGGACGGTCCCATCAGCGAAGAACTCGGCTGGCGCGGTTTCGCCCTGCCCCGACTCCAGAAGCGGTATTCGACGCTGACAGCCAACCTCATCCTGGCCGCCTTTGTCATGACCTGGCACCTTCGCCTGGTCGCCAACGGAAGCTTGCCGCTGGTAGCGCTGATCGGCACCCTGGCGGCCACGATCCTGTTCGGCTGGCTCTTCAACAGCACGAGCGGAAGCCTGTTTCTGGTCTACCTTTTCCACGCCACCGATGGCGTGCTCCAACCTCACTACGCCGCGGTCGACAGCACTCGCTACCTCTGGCTGAAAGTCGCGATCTGGGCTGTGGCCGCGATCGGCGTGGTACTGCTGTCAGGTCGCACCCTGACCGGCCTGCATCCGAGGCCGGTTCGCACAGAAATCGGAAAACCAGCGGCCATCCGCTGGCGCTGATCAACGACCACCTTCGGGAGTAAACGTGAACGCCTACCGCTCGCCGGGCCGCCGCCCGGGAACTACCCCGCTGGGACGAGCTGCCAGAACCACATCGGTCGTCACTCTGATCGGGATCGGCGTCCTGCATGCGGCCTGGGGCGCCGGCGCAAGCTGGCCGATGGCCGACCGCGCCGAACTCGCCGACGCCGTCCTCGGCGCTCCCGGATCCGAGTTCGGCGGGGCCTCGGCCAGCTACGCGGTAGCCGGCGCCCTCGGGACGGCTGCCGCCCTGGTGGCCGGTTGGCCGGGGACGTTGGAACAGCCACGTCGGGTCGCCGTCGCCGGGATCGCCGCGATCCTGGGCGGACGCGGCGCGTTGGGCCTCGCCGGGCGGACCAACTGGGTGTCGCCGGTTTCCACCGGCTCCCGGTTTCGACGGCTGGATCGGCGGGTGTACGCCCCGCTCTGCCTGACCCTGGCCGCACTCACCGCACTCTCGCTGACCGGCGAGCGCGGGCCGGCGCAAGAGGACGATCTTCTGCCCCTTGAACTCGGCCCGGGAAATCACTAAAAGACCTTATAGCCAGCGAGTCACTCACGAGGTACTGTCAGTGAGCACCCGGTCCGTCAAGGACCGCGGTGCACCAATCACCGTTCCTTCATCGCCTGAGCCTTCAGCCGCTAGGGACACCTGTTGATGCCCTGATCGGGATCGGCGTGCTGATCCTCGTCGGAGGCCAGGCCTTCGGCCTCTGAGCCAGCAGGCTCTCCGCTCGACACCGCTGCCGGCCCAGGTCGAGAATCCTGTTGATCACACCCGCTAGCGTGTTGCCCATGCCCGACCTGCTGAAAGACCCCGTTCTGGAGTACGGCGACCGCGCCGCCTTCGAAGGTGGGCTCATCCTGCGCTGCACGGTCGGGTCAGGACTGCACGGCATCGCCATCCCCGGCACCGATGACCACGACGAGATGGCCATCTTCATCGAGCCCCCGTCATGGGCCCTCGGAATCGAGCGCAGCGCTGAGCACTACGTGGCCCGGACCCAACCCGAGGGCGCACGCTCCGGGCCTGGCGACACCGACCTCGTCGCCTACACCCTGCGCAAGTACCTGCGGTTGGCCACCAAGGGCAACCCGACCGCGCTGCTGCCCTTGTTCGCCCCGGTACCGGAGCTACTGACCACGTCCGAACTGGGGGACGAGCTACGCGAACTCGGGCCCAAGTTCCTCTCCCGCGAGGCCGCTGACCGGTTCCTCGGATTCATGCGCTCGCAGCGCAACCGGTTGGTGAGCGCCCGCGACGTGCCCAACCGCCCGGAACTGGTGGAACGGTACGGCTACGACGTGAAGTACGCCTCCCACGCGCTACGTCTGGCAATGCAGGGGCGGGAAATCACGCTGCACGGCCGGCTGAGCCTGCCGATGCCCCCAGCCGAGCGGGAACGGGTGCTAGAGGTGAAGCGCGGCGAAGTCCGCGACCTGAACGTGGTCCTGGCCGAGATCGACTCGGTGGCGGGCGAGGTGCAGTCGGCGCTCGACGCCGGGAACACGCCACTGCCGCAGTCTCCCGACCTCGATGCCATCACCGCGTGGTCGATCGACGCCCACCGCCGGCACTGGGGCTGGCGCCTGAAGTGACAGGGCCAGCGCTTTATGCCGGGTCAGCGGGCCGCGCCTTCTGGGGGTAGATCGTCTCGTGGCGAGCCAGCATCGCGACGAACTCGCGGATCTTGCGTTCCTGGGTCTCGACCCGCTTGACCGCACCGAGGCGGTGGATCAGGGCGAACCGGTTGGCCTTGGTGAGCACGTCGAACATCGCCTGAGCCGCCGGCTCGGCGGCGATCGCGGTCGCAAGCGCCTCCGGAACAACGGCTTCTGACGGCGGAGCGTAGGCCGCCGCCCAGCGCCCGTCGGCCTTCGCCGCCGCCACCGCGGCGAGACCGGCCGGCAGCAGCCTGCCTTGCTCCGCCAACCGGGCCACGTGCCCTACATTGCGCTGCGACCACGAACTGCGGGGCCCGCGGGGGGTGAACCGGATCCACGAGGTCTGGTCGTCCCGCTTGCGGGCCTGCCCGTCGATCCAGCCGACGCAGAGCCCTTCGTCCACCGCCTGTTGCCAGGTCAGCGTGGTCACCGTGCCACCCTTCCTGGTGAGCGCCAGCCACACCCCCGGCGACGAGGTGTGGTGGTCGAGCAACCACGCGCGGAGCCCGGCGGCATCCGCGACGATCAGCTCCTCCAGCTCTGCCTTCACCATGGGGACACGGTAACGCGAGCCACCCGAGCAGGCGTGGAATTCGTCCCGGAACGTTCGAAACTCGAAGGGCCGGTTGAACTTCGAAGGGCCCGCCCGGCAGATGCCGGACGGGCCCTTCGAACTGGGTAGATCTAGTGGAGCAGGTGCTTCATCGCTCGCTTGATGAAGTCGGTGCGAGCCGCATCGGTGGTCAGGCCTTCGACGCCGAGTCCGAGGTACACGGTGTCGTTGGTGACGACGCCCGCGCCTTCCTCGAATGCCGTCTGCGACCTGGTCCAGTCGGTGCTGGCGGTAGCGGAACCCTCGGGCGGACCGGCGACGGTCCAGGCGCCGAAGTCGGTCTCGAACGAGGTGTCCGAGAGCGTGGCACCGCCCGAGGTCACCTTGGCGTCGTCGACGAACACGCCGATGCCCTGGGTGCCCCAGTCACTGACGTAGGAGACCGACAACTCGACCTTCTTGCCCGCGTAGGCAGCCAGGTCGACCGACCATTCCTGCCAGCCGTTGGACTTGCCGGAGGCCGCGTTCCAGCTCCCGGTCGTGCCCGTCGCCGAGCAGTCCGCACCCTGGTAGTGGTCCAGGAACGGGTGGATCGTCCGCCAACCGGCGGCGCAGCTTTCACCGGTCACCTGGGTGGTGTGACCGTTGATGTCCGGCAGCGTCGTCCAGTCGTCCTGGCCCACGGTGTGCGCCTCGACGAACAGGTGATCCCAGTCTGCCTCGGTGTCGTAGGAGGTCTGGAACGTGAGGTTGCCGTCGGTCTTACCGGTCAGGTCGACCGTCTGGGTCAACCGCTTGTAGGAGACGTCCGCCTGTTTGCTGTAGGCGTACCAGGAGCCGGTTTTCGGGTCGAACGGCGCGCCGCCCGGCCGGTCCCACTTGATCGGCGCGGAACTCGCGAACTGCGGGAACTGCGCCTTGGGCAGGAAGCTCGACGTGGTCAGGAACGAGCCGGTGTGGTCCTGGTTGTCCGCCGAGTCGCCACCGTTGAGGGTGCTGGTGAAACCCGTGAACGCACCGGCCGAACCCTTCACCGGGTACGGAGCGCCGTCCGCGTCACTCCCGCCACCGTCGACATAGCTGAAAGCGCCGAGGTAGTACTGCAGGAAGTCGTTGAACAGCGGCAGGCACGGCGGCTGCGTACGGACGGTGCACTCGGGCTGGGTCGGAACGTCCGGCTCGTAGTAGTACTGGCCGTCCGCGCTCGAGGCCAGTCCGGCGTACTTGCCGGTGTAGAGCAGCTTGCCGCCCTCGTTGAGGTAGCTCCGGACGGCGAGTTCGACGTCCAGCGAGAGCTTGGCAGCCGTTCCGCCGGGCTGGCCGACGGCACGGGTGACGACGTCGTCACCGGTCTCCCAGACGATCGCCTTGTAGTGGCTGAGGACCCCGAGCGGGTCCGGCGCCGTACGACCGTTCTTGTCCACGTCGTAGACGTCGGAACTGTAACCCGCGGCGGCCAGTGCCTTGGCGTAGGTTTCGGAGTACTTGGCCGCGGTGAGGCCCTGCACCGGGCTTGCTCCGGTGACGTCCTCGGCCGACAGCACCAGCACCTTGCCGCCGATGTCATCGGCGACCTGGTAGGTGAAGTGCGTGCTGGAGATCTCGGTCTTGCCCTTGCGCGCGGTGAACCAGGCCTCGACCTTGTCACCCGGCTTGGTGGTGGGCTTGACCGTGGCCCGGAACTCGCCGTAGTACGTCTTGTTCTCGTCGCCGAACTTCTCGCCGCCGTTCCACTCCTTGGCCTGGACCCCATGAACGCGGCCGTTGTTGACCTTGTACTGCAGGTGCAGTCCCTTGAGCGAGCGACGGGCCTCCACGGCGACCGGCTGGCTCTTGCCGTAGGACACCGGGAACGAGTGGACGACCAGGTCCGGAGTGGTGTGACCGGTCACCGACGCGGGCGTGTCCGGGTGCTGGGCGGACTTGACGGTCGCCAGGGCGAACGGCAGGTTCTTCTCGAACTCGTCCTGGATCAGCTTCTCGTCGTTGGGGAAGTTGAAGACGCTCGCGCAGTCCTCGGGCTTCCACTGGTCGTCCGGGTCGATGGCGCTGACCGTCTGGCAGGTCGACATCTCCGGCGTGACAGTCATGACGTCGTACTTGTTGGCCATGTAGCCGTCGGTCTCACCGTTGGTGGTGTAGAGCTGCGCGCCCAGCTCGGGCTCGTACCCGGGCACCGCCGGATTGGCGGGATCGCCGACGAGCGCCTTGTACAGGTTGTCGTCCGGGCTCGGCGTCTGCGTCTGCCAGCCGACGCCGTAGAGCAGCAGCTCGGCCGCCGAGTGGTAGTTGATCATGAACTTGGGCCGGAGCTTCTTGATGAAGGCGTCCTGCACCTTCGTCTCCGGCTCGGAGTTCGCGGCGGTGCCACGGTAGGTCTCGCTGTCCTGCGACGGCGACGAACCCTCGTTGTCGTAGCCCCACTTGTAATCGAAGTTACGGTTGGGGTCGACGCCGTCCCCGACCGTGATCTGACCGTCGCCGTTGTTGTCGTGCACGTTCTTGCGCCACAACCGGAATTCAGGGTTGAACGTCAGATCGTAACCATCGACGTTGACCACCGGAATGAACCAGACATCGGTGGTGTCGACCATCTTGGTGATCTCGGGGTCGGTGCCGTAGTTGTCCAGGAAGTAGTGCAACTGCCGACGGACGTTCTCCGGCGTGATCCACTCCCGGGCATGCTGCGCCGCCTGAAAGACCACGGCAGGGCGGCTGCTCGGGGTCTTCTGGGTAGCAGCACCCTTCGTCACCCGGATCGCGGTGATCGGGGTGCCCTTCAACGACCGGCCCAGATCAACAGCCTTCGCGATGCCCGGATGAGTGGCCGCCGCCTTGACGATCTCCTCACGGATGTTCCCGGCCCCCAGATAGGGGCGGAACACCTGATCCGTCACGGCCTGCGCCTTGAGCTTCTTCACCGCCTTGGGAGCCAGCGGCACGCCCTTGGCACGCAGTGCTGCGGCCTGGGCGCTACTCATGACCACTTCCGTGGCCACCTTGTCACCCGAGGCTGCGCCCAACGAGATGTCCTCGTGGTCGAGCCCCAAGTCGCGCAGCTGCTGGAGCTGGCCTTGGGTGAGCTGGCCGGTGAAAGCCTCGATCCGGTCTGAGCCACTCGGTGCCGCGGACACTGTCGCGGCCGGTGCGGCCATCAACAGTCCGGCGCCAAGCGCCAACGCGGCGAAGCTCGAGGTCGCGGTGCGCCTCATTGATTCTCCTGTACGGGGGGTCGCTGAGGAGAACCCGCGCGTCACGTGAGTTCCCCTCGGTAACGGGAAAGAACTCAGCGTTGTCTGGGACGATCGTCCAGTCAATGATTTTGTCGGGAATTATTCGCGTTGATTGAGTTGTAACCTAGAAAAACCTGCTCCACAGGCCCGCGCCGACGTGGTATCTACGGCGCAGGTGCCTTGCTCTGACGATGTTCGCCGTTGGATCGAGGCGTTGCGCCGAGCGGCCACCGAGACGAAACTTCCGCCTGGGTGACCGCTCGGGACACCATGATCCATTCAGTCAGCAGCCGCCGGGCGAGACCCGCAGCCCGGTGTTGGCACCCGCCGTGCTGTTGACGATCTGCGGCACGCAGTTGGCCGCGTCCAGCTGGAATGAGTAAGGGATGCTGACCGACGTGGTCGACTGCGGGTTGGGCCCGGCCGGCCGGTAATCGCTGGAGGCACTCGACCAGGTGACCGCGTTGAAGACATTTCCGCTCACCTGCCAGGTGCCGGCTTCGGTGGTGTAGAAGGTTCCTAGCACGTCCCTGGCGTTCTGGAAGTAATTGTTGTCCACCCTGGCCTGGGCTCCGGCCCGGGAGTTGATGCCGGATTCGATGATGTTGACGTAGTAATTGTTGTAGATGTGCGCGATCCCGCCGCGCAGCAGCGGCAACCGGGAGTGGATGTTCTGGTAGAGGTTGTGGTGGTAGCTGACGAAGCCGTTCGAGCGGTCGGACTCGCTGGAACCCACCAGGCCGCCGCGCTCCGAGTTCCGCAGGATGCTGTAGGACAGTGTCACGTACCGGGTGTTGTTCTTCATGTCGAAAAGGCCGTCGTAGCCCTGAGATTCCCCGCCGGAGGCGAGCAGGGTGACGTGATCGACCCACACATTGTGGACGCTGCTCTCCATCCCGATGGCGTCACCACCGTTGGAGGTCGGCGATCCCGATTTCTTGACGTTCTGGACCGTGACATTCTGGATGATGATGTTCGAGGCGCTCCGGAGATGGATTCCGAGCTGGTCGAAGGTGGCTCCCTGACCGACCCCGATGATGGTGACGTTGCTGACCTCCTTGATCTCGATCTTGTCGGCGGCGGTGTTGCAGCTGTCGCCCGACACCTGGGTGGTGTTGCCGTGATTGATGGTGCCTTCAACCTGAATGATGATCGGCGTGCTGCTGCTGGCCCGAGCACACAGCGCCTGATGGATCTGGGTGCCCGTGGTGGCCCGCACCGTCTGCCCCCCTTGGCCGCCGATGGTCCCGCCGTTCTGGGTGGCATAGCCGGTGGCACCAGCCGCGGCGGATGCCGGTAGTGTCAGAAAGGAGGTGCCGATCAGGGCAGCCGCGAGCGATGTGGCCAGCGCCGCGCGCAGGGGCAACGAAACCGTTCTTCTCATGCTTGACTCGCTTTCGTCATTGAAGGCGTAATCGCTTTACGAGTTATGGTTTACGGCGTTTCCGAAACGCCGCCCGAAGTCACGACAAGGTGGCCATCTTCGGCGGAGAACCAGTTCAACGCACCGGCAATGGTCTACCGGCCTCAGTTTCAGCGACGTCCGTCGACGCCCGCCGCAATGCCCACATCGCTCTCGCCCGTCCAGGGGCCCACTCGGACGGGAAAGCGCTTACCGTTCTGACGGTAGGCACCGCCTCGGGAGCTGTCAACGGGTTCAAGCCGGGTTTCCGGAAAACCCGACTAGCTATGAAAAGTATTCAGCCAAGCGCAGCTTGGCGTGATCGCCAGTTGTGCCCGCCATCGGCCTTCGCCGGGGCACCTCAGCGGGCACGACCGGCGATCTTGGCGTTTGCGCCAGCGGTCAGAGTGCCTTGAAAGTGAAGTCGCGGAAGCGGGCTTCGCCAGCGCCCGCCGAATATAGGCCCGGTCGCAGCATCAGGAATCCGCCACGGACGTTGTGGTGGTAGCCGGATACCTCCATACCGCGATCGAATCTGGTCCAGGTGTGCCCACCATCCGCACTGGTGTCATAGGTGACGATGTGCCGGTCGTTGGTCACCCGCATTCGCATCGCCCGACCGTGCGGGTTGGCCGGTCGACCGCGCTCGATGCCGTATTGATGGGTAACGAATTTCAGCTCATCGAATCCGAGCCCGGCATAGAGCTTTTCATCGTAGAAGAGGACCAGGCCGGCCACCCCACCCGGAGCGATCTCGATATCACATTCGAACCGATAGCCTTGGTCGCCCGCGATCAGCAGCAGTGGCGAGGAATCGCTCGGTGCCGTGCCCCGTGCGGTGAAGAGCAAGCTGTTGTTCTCCACCCGGATACGGTTCTTTTCGTCGGGCGCCGGCTTGAAGAAGTTCCATTTGCTGCCCAGCTGGAGCGTCTCGAAATCATCGGACAGTAGCTGCCCGTGCGGCGCCGGGCGCCCGGCAACGGGCTTGCGGAGCGGCTTGGAGAGATCACCGCCGGTCATCCGGAACCAGCCGTCGGCGGTCCATTCGACTCGGTCCAACAAGGTCTGCCGGCCGAGCGTCCAATATCCGTTCTCATAGCCATGATAGACGCTCCACCAGCTTCCACCCGGCCCTTCGACGAGAGTGGCATGGCCCCGCGACCACCACCTCTCGGCGCTACTTACGGTGTGAACCAAAGGATTGTTCGGATGATGCTCCCAAGGCCCGTTAATGGAGGTGGAGCGGGCGGCGATCACCATGTGACCGGTTGGCGTCCCGGCGGTCCCTCCAACCGCGGTGATGAGGTAGAAGTAATCACCGTGCCGGGTGATCTTCGGGCCTTCGGGCGAGAAGCTCTCTACCACCCAGTCGCTGGGATAATGCCAAGGGTCGTAGACATGCTCGACCTCGCCCACCGTTGCGAGCCCATCCTCGGTCAACCGGATGCGATCGCCGCGTGAGAGGAACAGCCAGCGCGATCCGTCTTCACCGACAGCATGGCCCGGGTCAATGTTGTTCGGCAAAGCGAGGTCGATGGGTTCGCTCCACGGCCCTTCGATATTGTCTGCCCAAATCACGTAGATGGTGTTGGGCGTCGCCTTGACCGGGATGTAAAGGTAATAGCGGCCATCATGTTTGGTGAGCTCCGGAGCCCACACCGATCCGACATTCTTGCTCAGCGCCGCCGTCACCGGTCGCCAGTTCACCAGGTCGAGCGAATGCCAAATGACCAATCCCGGGTAGGAATCGAAGGTTGAGAAAGTCAGGTAATAGTCGCTGCCATCCTTCAAGATTGTCGGATCTGGATGGTCACCCGAGATCAGCGGGTTGAGGAAGGTCCCGTTTCCGAGATCCGGAACGCGCTGATTGTCGAAGCCGCGCCGCCAGGTAGGTGTCGTCTGCCCACCCGAGGCAGGGTGGCTGGAGACGGCGGCGTTCCCGGCCTCACCCTGACCAAGGGTAACGGCGGCGGTCCCAACCAAGGTCGCGCCCAAGGCCTCTCGCCTGCTGATCTGCATACCCGACTCTTCCCCTCAGGACGGTTTCGTGAATCGTCCGATGGTAACCCGAGTTGGGTGTTATGTACGGATTGACCGTATCGCGAAGATGTGGCCGACGCTCCAGCGGGAGCCGAACGGGTAGCGCACGGTGGGCAGCGGCGGCGCCCGGCTGGCACGATGCGCAGGTGAAGCCGCCGCCTGCCGGACTCCCGTCAGCCAACTCCGCCAACTGGCGCGGGCGCAGGAGCTGGGACTCCTTGGGATATCTGCGGGTTCGTTCGCTGGGAAATCCAGCCTGGGACCGGGACACCGCCTGGCTGGCCCGCTGGTTGCAGAGGGAACGTGACCAGGCCGGCGAGATCGATCGTGGTTGGTACGACCAGGCGCTGATGGCGCTACGCCGATACCCTCGCACCGCTTCAGGTGCTCACGACCGGGACCAAGCGTGGGACGAGGTCCTGGCACCGATTGACGAAATTCTGATCCGTCGGCAGGCGCGCCACATCGCCAACGTCCGCCAGGTACAACGCGAGCAGAGCAATCCCGACGGATTCTGAAGGACGCCGGTGCGCGGGCAGTCACCGAGTTGGCGGGCTCCCTTCGGGGTCCGCTCCGGCGACCGGATCGGTGCCCTTGACCGCTGATTCGGCCGGCGTCTCGGCGAACACGCGGTCCTCATCCAGCGCCGAGGTTTGCACGACGAGGACGTCGCAAACGGCGTTCTTCACGACCCCGGCTGGAACTGACCCCAAGAGCTGCCCCTCGCTGGCGCCCAGCCCGCGGTTGCCGACGACGATGAGGTTCGCCGGATTCGCACCCACGGTGTCGAGAAGAGCCTGCGCCGGGTCACCGGCGACGAGCCGCTGCTCGATGTATCTCGCCCGTTCCTTGGTGAGACCGGTGACGGACTCCTCCAGCGCGCGGCGAGCAACCTCGACGCCGAACAGATCGCGGTGCAGTCCTTCACCGGAGCCCGAAGCGGTGCTCGGTTCGCCGTCCCGGTATGCCGTGACGACGACCAGCTTGGCCTGCGCGGCTTGCGCCACCTCGGCGGCCCGGTCCACGGCGTACAGGCTGGTCGGGGTGCCGTCCGAACCGACCACGACCCGGTCGTACACGGTGATGCTGCGCTTGCTGCCGAGTGGCACGATCGGCGACTCGTCCGCCTCGTTGGGCGGGTTCACCCACAACATCGCCACGGCACCGACCCCCAGCAGGGCACCGGCCAGGATGATCGCGTTGGAGCCCTTGCTGTCCAGGAGGTGGCTGAAGATCCAGCCGAACGTGACCGTCTGGATCAGCATCGGCACCACGATCATCATGTTCAGGATCCCCATGTAGACCCCGGTGCGCTTGGCCGGAACCATGCTGGCGACCATCAGGTACGGGATGCCGACCGCGCTGGCCCAGAAAATACCGACACCGATCATCGGGACCAGCGCCAGGTACTCGTTATCGATGTTCGCCAGCCAGATCAGTGCCACCGCAGCCAGGCCGAGAGCAGCTGCGTGCACCCGCTTGGCCCCGATCCGCTGAGCGAAACCCACCAGGAACAGCGCGGATACCATCGTGATGAAGTTGTAGGCGCCGTTCATCAGGCCGCCCCAGGCGATCGCGTCGAACCAGGCCGGGCCGCCCTCCTCCGGCGTGGCGTTGAAGACCGTCTCACCGAGACTGACCGTCAGGAACTGCCAGTAGATGAACATCGCGTACCACTGGAAGAGGAAGACCACACCGATCTTGTGCATGGCGATCGGCATCGTCTTGACGGCGTCCTGGATGTCGCGGAGCGCGTGTCCGAGACCCCTCGGCTGGGAACGGATCTCCGCGAGATCCTGATCCGATGGGGTCAGCTCCTTGGTCCGCGCCATCGCGGTCAACACCGTCAGCAGGATGCAGATGGTGCCGATCCAGAAGCAGGCGTACATCCAGTACGGCACGCCATTGCCGGTGGTCTCGTTCAGCGACGACACCTTCTGCAAGGCGAAGAACGACAGGTTCGCGAGCACGGCACCGGCCCCAGTGAACATGCTCTGGGTCAGAAACCCCCGCGCCAGTTGCGATTTGGGCAGCCGGTCGGAGATGAATGCCCGGTACGGCTCCATCGAGGTGTTGTTGCCGGCATCGAGCAGCCAGAAACAGATGACCCCCAACCACAGGGCGCCGACGAACGGGAACAAGAACAGGATGATCGCGCAGAGGATCGCGCCAGCGGTGATGAACGGACGACGACGACCCCACCGGGGGTGCCAGGTCCGGTCACTGATCGCCCCGATCAGCGGCTGAATGAGCAGCCCGGTGATCGGGCCGGCCAGGTTGAGGATGGGAAGCTGATCGGGCTCTGCGCCGATCAGCATGAATAGCGGATTCACCGCCGACTGGGTCAGACCGAAGCTGAATTGGACCCCGAAGAACCCGAGGTTCATCATCAGGAGGGCGTTGCCCGTCATCAACGGTTTGCGCTCGACCTGCCCGGTACTCGTCGAGGCGAACTCTGTGGTGGTGGTCATAGCGACCCCTTCGGCCGGATCGATCCACGTCAGACCTGTTCTGCGACGCTAAACCCGCTGCGGGAGGCCCGCAACATCGGTTCCCGCACCTGCTGGCCTCGAGCAAGATCGCAATCACGCTGAGCGTCACCGGCTTTCAAAGGTGAAGGTCCGCTCGACGGGTTGGATGCCATGTAATAGCGTTCGGGAAGATGCGTCCCACCAGCGCCGGTGCATCGACACTCGAAGAGGTGATGACGGTGAGCAGATGGAAGACCGTCCTGGTTGGCGTCGACGGATCACGCGGCAGCCGCAAAGCGTTGGTCTGGGCTGCCGCAGAAGCCGCGGAGCATGGGGCTGACTTGATCGTCCTGAACGTCTGGGAACGCGCCCTACTGCCGCCGCTGGGTAGTGGAACCGTGCCGCCCGGCGAGGTCCCCGACACCAGCAAACTCGCCGCCGATTCCCTGGTTAAGATCATCAAGGAGGAACTCGGCGACAACCCGCCGGTGCTGGCGCAGCCGCGAGTGAAGCAGGGCAACCCGGCGGAAGTGTTGATTGAGCAATCGGCGTCCGCCGACCTCCTGGTGGTCGGCACTCGTGGCCACGGCGGCTTTGCCGGGTTGGTACTCGGCTCGGTCAGCCAGCACGTTGCCGCCTACGCTCAGTGCCCGGTGACCGTCGTCCGCTGAGCTGCGGGTCCGATCGGACGCGCTTCGAAGCGACCGGCAATAGGGCAGACAGCCCTTCTTACCGGTCGCTCCGAGGGCCAGAATGTGTTGGTGGCCGTCGTCGGTGCCTTCCTGATGTTCTTCGGTTTCAGTTTCATCGCCGTCGCCATGATCATGGTGGTCCTGCGGTGGAGTGACCGGTACCTGTTACGTCGGTTGCGCCGGTCGGCCCGATTGACCCTGGGTGAGCTGTCAAACGCCGCTTCCCTACCCCGGTGGGTCTTGATCACCGCCCGGACTGCGGCCGGTCCGGACGGCATCCTGACCTCGCCGGCGTTCGACACCAGGTGCGTCTGGTATCGGACTTCCGTGACCAGCGCCGACCGCGACGACTCCTGCTACCTCGACCGCAGCAGCGGCGGCCCGGCAATCATCGTCACTGACGGCACTGGTTCGGTTCAGGTCGACTTGGGACTGATCTTGAAAGTCAGCTCGCACGAGCGAGTTCAGCGAACGCGAGCCGAGACGCTCACGTTCCGGCGCGGATCCGCGCCACCGGACCACTCGAGGTTCGCGATCCTGGAGCGAAAAGGGCTGTTGCCGGACTGGATCTACCCGCGGTTCGGCAGCCGCAGGGTCGACCTGGTCGAGGAGACCATCGCTCCAGACGTCGAACTGAGCGTCGTGGCCAGGACTCGGCGGCTGGGCCCGGGCGTGGTGATCCTGCGTCGGCGGGGCGCGGTGTCCGCCGACGCGCCGGCGGAGTGGATCGCCCGGCTTGAGCGCGACGTCGTCACTGCGTTCTGGACGGCGTTAGCGTTTCCGGCCATCGGCCTCGCGCTCGGCGGTCTTGGCCTTGTGCTGGTCCTGGCCGGGGCGAGCTGAGACGACGGGCTGCGATTCGCCATCATTCCGAAACATAGAGCCAAATAACCTGGTTGACCTCTCCGTTCCCGAAGAAGCTGATGTCGAAGCCCTCGTCGACGGACCTCGCCTGACGCTTGCGCAGCGAGGTCCGCAGCGCATCGGCGTCACCCGGGTCGCCTCCCAGCGGCACGTTGCTCGCCAGAGCGCTCATCATCACTTCGGTCCACGGCCCACCGATCGTGACGGTCTCGAAACTTTCACCGAGGATCTCTTTCTCGGCCGGCCGGACCTTGAGATATGTGACGCCGTCCTCTTCCCGGGCGCTCTTGATCTGCAGAAACTGCGTGCTCCCGGCCCAATCCTCGATCGCCGCCTGGGTACGCTCGCGCTCCGACTCGTACAACCAGGTGACCTTGCGGACCTGCCCGCTCTGATCAAAGGCGACGTCGAAGCCCTTGTCGCTCTCGCCGGTCGAACGCTCGGCCAGCGCGGCTCTCAGCTGGCCGGAATCGCCGCCCTTTCCGTTCAGCGGGACGTTCTCCGCCTTCGCACTGATCCGGACCTTGATCCAGGGCCCATCGAGGGCAACCGTCTCGAAGCGCTCACCCACGGGCTCCTGCTTGGCTTGCCGAACCTCGAGGTACTCGACGCCGCCGGTCTCCTCGGAACCCTTGATCTGCAGGAACTGCGTGGTCTTTGCCCAACTCGCCGACAACGGGACCGCCGCGGTGGTGGCGGAGGCGGATGGCTGGGTTGTGCCGGTGAGGGCCGTGCTGGTGACGGCGATTCCGGCCGGAGCGGCGGGCCCGGGCAGCGTCCGGGAGCAACCAGCGCTCAGGGTCGCGAGCAGCATGGGGACCGCGACCAGGGTCGCCGTTCGCCGCGCGACGGTGAAGTGCATCAGGTCTCCTTGTTCAGCTACAGCATCTCGGCCGGAGTCCGGGTGACCGGTTCAGCCGGTTACCCGGTTCAGCTTGTCACCCGGCGCGGCCCCACTCGAAGTCCGCTATCTGTTCCGATGCGGACCGCAGCGGATTAGTTCGGCCGGTTCCGGGAAAACTTTGTCATTCTCCCGGTCGAACGATGCCGCGCTCGGGGAAGTATGTCCGTGGTTTGACCCACTGCCCGGGTCATCTGGCGGACACACTTCGCCGAGCGCGCCGGCCAGGTGCCCCCTAAGATCGCGGCTGTGCAGGGCACTGCCCGGCAGATGTCACTTACCCTCGGCGCGCCGAGCTAGAGTCCCAGACTTGTTTCATGGACGCGGTTTTCAGTAAGTCAGCTGTAGCTATCGGCACGCCACCGGGCCCCGACGAATGGTTCGCCGAGGCCCGGTGACTGTCAGCAGACGGCAGGGGCGTCTGCTGGATCAGGTTGGCTGGATCAGACTCTGGTCCAGACCTGGCTCGTGGTGCCATCACAGAGCGCGACGTCGACCGCCGTGCCGTTGCCGGTGCCGCCGCCCACCGCATTCAGGCAGAGCTTCGGGTTCGCGACACTGGTGATTGTCTGGTCGGTGTTGAGGTTCCACTGCTGAGCTGTGACACCGGTGCAGTCCGAGATGACCACCGGATCGCCGGCCGCGCCGCCGGTCCCGGCAACTGCCATGCACTTGTTGCCGTAGATGGTCAGTTCCTTTTTCGCCGTCCAGTTCCAGGACTGGTTGCCGCCCGCGTTGCAGTCCCAGAGGTCCAGTTGGGTGCCGTTTTTCGTGCTGAAGCCGGGCACGTCGACACACTTGTCCGAGGCGACGCCGTGCAGCGGCTCGCCGGGAGGTGCTGGCGGGAGGTCATTGATCGGCGGGATGTGACCGAAGCCCCAGCCCCAGCGAAGCTGAGCCACCCCGGTAACGCTGTTGTTCACCATCTTCCCGTTGGCGTCGAGCGATTCGATCGAGTAGGCATCGTCGAACCGCAGCCCCGGCCAGTACACCAGGCCCATTTTCCGGGCCCGGGCGGTGTTCGTCAGGGCGGCGAAGTACGCGGTGTAGATGTTGCCGTTGTGCGCACCGTAGTTCAGCCCGGTCGTCATCGGCGCGCCGGCTTCGTCGATGATCGTCCGGTTGGCGTAGCTACCGAGCCGGGCCGCCAGATCGGTGGTCCACTCCGCTTCCGTGGTGTAGCTCTTCCAGAATCCGTAGAAGTGCAGGGACAGCAGCGTTCCCCGCAAGGCCTTCGCCGCGCCGACGCCGGTGACGTCGTCGTTGTAGCCGCTTCCGCTGATCACGACGCGGCCGCGCGGGACGCAGTCGTGCCGGGACAACCAGGCCGTGGTGACGGACACCCACTGAGCCAAGGTGTAACCGTGGGGCTCGTTCATCGGTTCGAAGTAGACCCGCGGGTTGTTCCGGTACTCCTTCACCACGGTGTCCCACATCTTGTTCCAGGCGGGGACGTCGTCGACCAGCCCGTCCTTGCTGGTGTTGGCTTCCCAGTAGCTGACGATGACCTTGTCGCCGGCCTTCGTGGCCGCATCGATGGTGGCCCGGTAGGACTTCCACCAGGCGGTACCCACGCTCGCCGGGTTGATCGGCAGCCGCAAGGTGTTGGCTCCCAGGTTCTTATGGAAGCCCTTCACCATCCGCTGGGTGGTGCGGTAGACCGTCCGGTAACTGTCGGTCGTCGACAGCCCGCTGGGCACCACTGCATCGCTGGCGTAGTTGTCACGCGGGTCTGCCCAGTTGACTCCACGGAAGTCACGGGTATTGCTCTTGGGCGCGCTTTGAACCGCCGCTCCTGCCACGGCTGAGGTTGTCAGCAGTAGAACTGCGGCGCCGAATGCAGCGACGGTGGCGCGAGCCAAGGGCGCGCGGGTTCTCGCGAGAGTCTTTTGCATACCGTCTCCAGTGACGAATGAGCGAGGCAGGGTACGGAAACCGTCACCTGAGTCAATGGCCTTGGCAGTCGGCCAAATCTGGTCAAACTGCCACACCGTCCACCGATGGTTACGTAACCATCGCTGGACGGTGACACGACATCACGCCAATGAGCAACATCCGTTACCATTTCGTAATATATGCACTGAGTCGTCGCAGAGCGGTCATAGCCGGCCTCAGCGCTGGTTCGCCAGTGGCGGTCCTGGATTTGTCAGTACTGGATCCGTCAGTGCTGGATTTCGAGGATCGCCCAGCCGTGGGCGTCCACCCACTCGGCGGCGCCGGTCTCCGGGCTGCCGAGCAGCCGCTTCACCTGCAGACCCTCGAGCGGGAAGCTGAACTCTTGGTCGGAGATGTTCAGGAGGACGGCGAGCCCGGGGCCGCCGTCCGGATCGACGCACCGGTACGCAAGGGTCTCGTTCGCCAAATGCAGCACCTGACTTTGAGCCCGGATCAGCCAGGGATGACGTCGGCGCAGCCCGATCAGGTCCTGATGCAGCCGGTATGTCGGCCAGCCGTAGGGCGCGAGCTCGGCCGGGGTGGCCCCGAAGGCGGGCCGCACCTGCGCATCGCCGTCCGCACGGTCGTACTTCACCCCCTGAAACCCCTGCTCGTCGCCGGCGTAGATGCTCGGCGTGCCGGCCACGGTGAACAACACGGCCAGGGCCGCAGCAACATGCCGGGGATCATCGAGCTTGCTGGCCAGCCGAGTGACGTCGTGATTGCCGAGAAACGTGAGCGGCCGGAACTCGGCGGCGAACTCATCGTGTCGACCCAAGGCGTGGGCCAGCTCGAAGAAGTTCCGGTCGTTGAGTCCGCCCCAGATCGCCTTCCAAAGCTCGTACTGGGTTACCGAATCCAGCCCGCCGTCCTGAACGAAACCGGAGTAGTCACCGTGGATCACTTCGCCGACAAGCCAGGCGTCGGGGTGATCGCGCCGGACCAGCTCGGTAACCCGGCGCCAGAACGCGAGCGGCATCGCGTAGGCGGCGTCCAACCGCCAGCCGTCCGCGCCCCGCGCCAACCAATGGCTCATCACACCGGCGACATATTCCTGGACCTTCGGTTCATCATGATTCAGCGCCACCAGATTGTGGTGGCCCTCGAAGTCCGCGTACCCGAAGCCATCGGGACCGTCAGCCTCGAGGTCGATCCGGAACCACGGCAGGTAACCCGAGGAACCTCGCTGGGTCAGCACGTCCTGGAATGCCGCGAACCCCCGGCCGACATGGTTGAAGACGCCGTCCAGCAGGAGTTTTACGCCACGCTGGTGGCAGGCGGCGACCAGGTCATCGAAGTCCTGGTCGGTGCCCAGCCGCGAATCGATGCGGTAGTGGTCCACGGTGTCGTATCCGTGCGACTCGCTCGCGAAGATCGGCCCGAGTGCCAGGCCGTTGCAGCCGAGCTCGACGACGTAGTCCAGCCAGGCCACCAGCCCGCCCAGCCGGTGGACGGGTGGGGCGGCAGCGTCGAGGGCACTCGGCTCGCCGTCCAGGAAACTGATCGGGTGCAGCTGCCACCAGATGGCATGGTCAGACCAGGTGCTCACGGGCGCTCGTCCTCCGGATTGAAAAGTCGTTGCCCCTGATCATCTTCCTTTCTCAGCCGACCGCAGCCCCACCCTCCCCGCTCCCGAGGGCGAACGACGGCGCGCAGGCGGGGCCCGGGTGGGAATGTGGTGATTGAGGAGGGGTTCCGGTCATCGAATACTGCCCCCATTGGGTGACTTCCGCGCGGCCAGGGCGCACGGAAGTCACCCAACCTTCGGGAACTGACTCAGGTCAGTCGAGCTGACCGTTGTAGTCCGGAAGCTTGAAGGTGCGCTCGGCGTGCCCACCAGCCAGGTCTGTCGTGTTGTTGCCGATGTTGGCGACGATCGTGTAGCCGGCCTTCTCGATCTTGATCCGAGCATTCGTCTTCAGCGTCAGATCGCTGGAGAAGTCGAACGTTCCCCGCATGTACAGGCCGTCGTTCGGGTACCCCACCTGCTTCAGGTTGTCCCTGGTCAGTAGCTTGATGATCTCGGGACGCGCGGTCACGAAGATCACTGCCGCACCGGCCGCCTTGGCCTGTTTCGCTAGCGCCAGGACCGGGGGTGTCGCCGGAGTGGGGAGACCGCCGACGTACTCGCTCTCCAGCGAGGTGTTGTCGATGTCCAGCACGATGGCCGCCTTGATGGTCGAATCGGGCAGCCGGGTGGCCAGATACGCCGAGGCCTGATTCGTGACCGCGGTGACGTCCGCGATCCAGGTGCTGAACGACGGCAGGGACGCCGCGGCTGCCACCTGAACAGCAGCTGGGCGCGCTGCGACCGGAGCCGCTGAAGCCGAGGTGGCACCGCCGACGGTTGCGACCGCGCCGGCCGCCAAGCAGGCCAGCATACGAACCGAAAGACTAGACATGGAAGGTCCTTTCCCGTACGAATCTCATCATTGAGGTCCGAGTGGCCCTGCTTGGGAGATTAGACCGGTTAATTACCCACGGGTAGTCTTTGGGGTGAACAAGATCGTACAAATCACTCCAATACCGGATGGCATCGTCAGGCGCCGGTGAGCAACCGAAATAGCCTCACCGTGGCCGCTGGCCGGTGCTGGTCTTGATCAAAGCGGCCGTTCGTTGGGCGTGGCCTGCTCCTGAGCCGTGGCTTGCAGCGCCTGGACGACGCTCGCCAAATGCGCTCGCATCGCCGCCTCCGCCGCTACCGGATCGCGGGCCACCACGGCCTCGATGATCCGCTCATGCTGAGGCAACGACACCGCCGGCCGTCCCGGCTGCAACGCCAACCGGAACTGATGACGAATCACCTGCGCACCCAGCCGCTCGATAATCGTCGCCGTCGTCCGGTGCGCGGAAATCTCGCGCACCCTGCGATGCAACCGGGCATTCAGATCCGAGTACCGCAGCAACTCCGAGCGCGCGAAGGCCGCCCGCATCGACTCGCCGATCTCCACCAGTTCCTCAGCCTCTTCCGGGCTCACCCGCTCCGCCGCCCGACCTGCCGCCAACCCCTCCAGTGCCATCCGTACCTCGGTGATCTCGATGGCTTCCGCCAACGAAATCGCCCGCACCCGAGCACCTTTGTTTCGCAGAATCTCGACCAGACCGTCCGCTGCCAACTCCTGCAGGGCGATCCGCACCGTTCCTCGGCTCACCCCGTGCTGCTCACACAAGTCAGCCTCGATAAGCCGCTGATTAGGCGCGTAGTCCCCGCGGAGCATCGCCTCCCGAATCCGGCCCACCAGGACCGTCGCGGGGGCCGGCACCGCCTCCGAGCCCGGATCGGTTCCGGCTTCCTGGCCAGGCCGCCCACCCGAACCGGCTCCAGCTTCGGCACCCACTCCGATCACGCGACTGTCGTGTCCCTTCGTTCTGACAAAACTTCTTAGCAACAATGTTGACAACATTGTCGCAGCTTGCTTCGCGGTGCCAAAGTCAACTCGCGCTGCCGAGCGGTTCGGCGGCATCCGCACACCACCGTTGATCTACTCCGACGACCCGGAACGAGGTTGGACCCCGACGTCGGCCCGGTCCCGCAGTTCGGCGAGCAGGTCGTGCGCGGCTATCGCAATCCTCGGTCGGACGCCCAGCTCGCGCAGTTGCTCCGCGGCCGCTGCCATCTCGTCGGTGCGCCGACGGGCATGCGTGTGCGTTCCCTCAACCAGACGGACGATCGTCTCCTGGTCGAAACTGGCCAGCTCCTGAGCGATGTTGTCGCGCAGCCAGTCCTCGACGCCGGCGGCCGCCGCTCCGTCAAGGGCCTCCACCACCGCCGCCGCCAGACCCTTGTAGAAGACGCTGCGCAAGAGCTTGCGTGAAATGGCCGCTCCCGGCGGGCCATCCACCACCTCCACCGAAGCGCCCCAGCCACGCAGCAGGCCGGCGCACCGCTGGGCACCCGGCCCGGACATCATCATCGGGGTGCGCAGGCCGCGGCCCGGCACCGGTGCCAGCAGCGCGACGTCGACCAGTTGCACGTCCCGGTCCGCGACCATCGCCGCCAACTGGCGTTTGAGTCCGGGGGACGCCGTGTTCACGTCGGCCCAGATACTGCCTGGGCGTAACGCCCCCGACGCGGCGGCCAAGGCCGGCGCCGCGTCGGACCCGCTGTTCACGCTCAGCACCAATTCCGCATCGCGGACGGCGTCCGCCTCGTTCCGGCGCTGCGCGCAGCCAGGCGGCGGGTCGACGAGTGGGTCATAACCGCGGACGTCGACGCCCGCGGCGACCAGGTCCGTCGCGATGGCCGAGCCGGCCTCGCCGAGCCCGAGGAAGGCGACCCGCACCTCAGGGCTCATCGTGCTCAGCCTGGGCGTACTTCTGGTAACTGACGTACTCGATGCCCAAGGCGGCCAACCGGTCTCGGAGTTGATAGCGGTCCAGGCCGAGCTCGCCCGCGGCAAACGCCTCGCGACTCAGCGCCTCCTTGTGCGTCCGGCGAGCTGCGGCAGCCAGGACCCCCTCGGCTTCCCGGCGAGCGACTCGGACTACGCCGTCATCGTCGGCGACGATCACGTCACCGGGACGGATCACCTGCCCGCCGAGGGTGATCGGGACGTTGATCGCCCCGGCCGTGGCCTTCACCGTGCCCTGTGCACTGACCGCCGTCGACCAGGCCGGGAAACCCAGGTCACGCAGCTCGGCCACATCCCGGACGCCGCACCCGAGAACCACACCTCGCACTCCGCGCTGTCGCAGAGAAGTCGCGAACAACTCCCCGAAAAGCCCGTCACTGGACGGCGAATTCGTGGCTACTACGAGGATGTCGCCGTCCCGACACTGCTCCACGGCAACATGGATCATCAGGTTGTCACCGGGCCAGCAGAGGACCGTGACCGCCGTCCCCCCGACTCGGGCACCGGACCAGGCGGGCCGAAACTGCGGGCCGAGGTAGCCGGTCCGGCCCTGCGCCTCGTGCACGGTGGAGACACCGTGCTCACCGAGGGCACCAGCAATGGCCGGATCGGCGCGCGGCGGGTCGGTCACGACGACGTTCTTCATCGGATACTCACCGGCGCCGCCATCCGGCGACTGTTCTCGACTGCCATCAGCCTGACCTCGTCCTCGGTGAAGCCGTTCGCCAGGAGTCGATCCGCCATCAGCGCCAGGCCGTCTTCGACCGGCGGATTGAACGGCTGACCTAGATCGCTGGAGAGAATCGAGTGCTCCGGCCCGACCGCCCGGATGTGCTCGAAAAGCAATTCCCAGCTGACCTTTCCGCTGTGCGGGGTGGTGAAGCAGCGTTCCATCAGAGCGCCCTGCTCGGCCAGTTCGGCTTGCACCTCGACGCTGAGCCGCTGGGAAGTGAACTCCGGATGGGTGACGATGATCCGCCGCACGCCCAGCTCAGCGGCGGCGGTCACGACGGCGCCGATCTCCGCGCTGGACAGGTGCCCGGTGGCCAGCACCAGGTCGTGCTTGGCGATCAGGGTGAGCACGTCTCGGGTCTCCGGAAGGACGGCGCCGCTCGAGTCCAGCACCCGGATCGCCGGTGCCAGGATGCCCTGGGCCGCGAGATCCTGCTGCAGTTGGGCCCACATCGGCGGGGTCGATCCGGCCGGAGCCTTCGCCTGGCTGCTGCGCTGGTTGGCACCGTCGACAGTCGGGAACCAGATGATCCTGGCGCCCTGCCGACCGGCGATCTCGACCGCGACCGGGTTCATCCCGCCGACGGAGGCATTCAGGGTGAGGGCCCCGAGGGCATCAAAGCCCGGGACGGCGTTGCGGACCACCTCGGCCCGTTCAGCGGTTGGCACGTAGTGAGACTTGAGAACGAAGCCGGCCAGTCCGACGTCCTGGAACCGCCGAGCCAGCGTGAGGTCGTCCACCCGGCGTTCCATCACGTCCGGAGCGACGTGAATGTGCGTGTCGTAGCCGCCGGCGACCAACTCTCTGGCTCGTTCGGACGGGGTGGGATGCTCGCTCATCAGCTCTCCTGAGGCGCAGTCACCCACGAGCGCCTTGGTCGACAACTTTGTTGACAATTTTTAGCCTGCCCGATGCCGGGAAAGTCCGCAAGAGTTGCCATCGAGACGCCGACGAAGTCCTGGTGATCATTTGATCCCGGTGGCCCGACCGAGTCCTGCGGCGGTCACTCCCACTCCCCGCTCCGCACCGCTATGCCTAAAGCTTCGGGCACCTTTCGCCGAAGCTTCTTCTGCTTGCCCTTCGGGGGGTACGCCGATCGGGGTCCTGTGCTGCGTCACCGCGCGCGGACCGCTTCCGTACAACGGGGAATGGGGACTTTTAGCATGCCTGAGATCACTCTGGGAACTGCGCAACTGTCGCAGGAGGAGGCCAACCAGCTGGCGCAGCGGCTCATTCCGGACGCGGAGCTGACGCCCGCCTCCGTGGACATGGTCGCCGAGTTGCCGTCCTTCCTCAGCGTGTTGCGCGAGTGCGAGTCGGCGTGTGGCAGACCTTACGGAACGCTGTCCGGCCACGTGCAGGACGCCCTGGTGCTGCGCCGGCTACAGCAGATGTTCCACACGGTGATGCTGAACGGCGCGTGGTCCGACCGGCTGCGAGCCGCTGGAGTGACCAGTGCGCCGAGATCGTTTGCGGACTGGCAGCAGATTCCGCTGTCGGACAAGCATGTTCAGGCCGAGTTCTTCATGGGTTCGCGTCCGGGTCTGGTCGTCCCACTCGATCGCGGCGGCTTCGAGATCGTCGCGAGTGGCGGGACCAGCAGCGGGCTCCCGGTCGAGAGCGTGTACTCGCTGCGCGAGTTGCAGGACACCTACCGGCTGGCCGGTGACTTCATCGGAGCGCACATGCTGCCGCGCTACCTCACCGGCGAGGGCCCCAAGTGGCTCTCCACCACGCTGGCGGATTACCAGATGTGGAGCAGCGGAACGATGGTCGGCGGGGTGCTGCAGAGCGTGCCGGGGGTGAACTACATCGGGGCCGGCCCGGTCACCGCTCCGGTTCTGGCTCACATGTTCTCGTATCCCGGCCCGAAGGCGCTGATGGGGATCACCGCCGGGATCGCAATTCTGGCCGACCTCGGCCTGGAGATGGCTCAGGAGGCTCGGGAGAGTTTCCGGGTCGCGATGTACGGCAGTGGGGTGCTGTCGCAGCGCAAACGCGAACAACTGGCCGCGGTGTACCCGAACCTGGTGGTGCTCAGCTACTTCGCTGCCACCCAGGCCGAGACCATCGGTCTGCAACTGAACCACACCTCCCCCGTGCTGTCCGCGGTGCCCGGCCTGCACCTGATCGAGATCGTCGACGAGCATGGGCGCTGGGTCGCCGAGGGCGAGGAAGGCGAACTCGTCGTCACCCGACTGCACGCTCACGAGGCACCGTTCCTGCGATTCAAGCTGGGCGACCGGATGATTCGCCGGCCCCGCACCACCCTCCCAGAACTGTGCACCGAGCAGTTCGAGTTCTCCGGCCGGACCGGAGAAGTGTTGCACCTGAACGATACTCAGTACTCGGCGGTGCGCACATACGACGCTCTCTGCGACGGCCTGCGGGGCTGGGGACTGCCGGATCTGCGGCCGCTCGCCCACGACATGCAGTTCGTCAACAACCGGGAAGCCCGGCTGATCACACTGACGGTGGCCGTAGACGCACCCCCGACGATGACCTCGATCGTGGAGGGCGCCCTGGGCCCCCGCGGCGTCCGGCGGATCTTCGTCGACTCGCTGCCCAAGTCGCTGTCCCTGTTCAACCACGGCGAGGCCAACCCCGACTCGATCGAGCGCAGCGGATACGAGTTCGCCCTCAAGTTCGTCGACGTCCGCTCCCCCGAGATCGAGCGGACCAGTGTCGGGAAGGTCCCGCTGGTCCGGGACCGGGGCTAGGCCGTGACCCGCCACAGCAGAGGAACGAGGTAGCGAAATGATGAGACCACAGGTGAACATCGCCATCGTGGTGAACGTGATCGGTGCGCTGTCGGACCAGTCCCTGGGTGACGGAAACATGTGCATGATGGACGACGGGGACCTCGGCAGCACCGGCCTGGGTGGGGTAGAGCTGCGCACTGCCTGTCTGCCAGGGCAATTGGTGACCTGGGAAGCCGTTGCCCTGGACGTCCAGACCCCGGTGGAGATCAGTTCGATCACCTTTCTCGGGCCGGACGGTCAACCGACGGACGTCGAGGCGGCGGCCCCCGCGGTCGACCGCGACACGGGTAGGGCGGTCTGGTCGGGAATCCTGCCACGCGGCCTGACGCCGGGCACGGTGTACCCGTACCGGATCGAACTGCGGATGTCCGAAGGGGACTTCAGTGTCCTGCACGTCGACACTCCTGCCCTGGCGGTCGCCGGGGCCGGGGACTGCTGAGGAGCGCCGTCATGACACAGCAAGCCGGCATCGTCGTCCTGATCGATGTGGACGCCGCCGTGGAGTCGAAAACCCTTCTGGGCAACACCTATCTGGTGGACAACACCGGCGTGCCAGGCTGCCAGGAGGAGGGTACCGAGGCCCTGGTGACCGATATGCAGAGCAGCCACTGGATAGATGGGTCGCAGGCCGATGAACAGATCCTGAACTGGTTGCTGTACGCGCTCGGCTCGCTGCCGCCCACCCTGCCCCGGAACTACCGGTCCGATCAGGTCCGCCGGCACGAGCGAGTCGGCCACAATGACGCCACTCAGCCCGAGCCCGGGCACGACGAGAGCGCCGGACAGGGCGCTCGGGTACGCCGGCGCGGTAGTGGCGTGCCCGGCCGGGCACTGCTGGATGTCCACGGCCGGGTGCTTCCGGAGACAGCCGACGGGTCGCACCTGGCCCACAGCCGCCCGGCACCGGTGCTGGTCGACATCACCGGCGAGGCCGTCGATCTGAAGATCATTTACCCGGCGCTCTATGGCTCGCCCGATCGATCCACCGAAGGCTGGTACTGGTCGGCGACGGTGGACACGTCTCGGCCCGGGACGTACGCCTACACCATGACCGTCGAGCTTCGGGAACTGATGCACATCGACGGCGGCTGGCACTGGATGCCCCATCGGATGACGTTCGACGCGGCGATTCGGATCACGTCCAAGCCGTGTCTGAACGGCTTCACCGGCGCCGGAATCGGGGTGCTGCCGCTACCGGTGGTCGAGTCCCCGCCCGAGCCCTTCCCCGAGATCGTGGCCGAACCCTTCGCCGAGCCCTTGGTCGAGCCCCTCCCCGTGCTGTGACTGCACCCCGCCCACACCTATCGAAGAGGAGGCGATCGTGGACGACGATCAAACTCAGGACGAACCGCGACCCCCGGTAATGATCACTTGTGTGGTCGACTGCGTCGGTGCCCTGGCCACCGGCAGCCTGCACGGCAACCTGCACCTGTTCGACACCAACGGCCGGCGGGGCTCGGTCGGTCTGGGCACCGAGCAGCTGCACACCCGGGTGGACGAGGGCGACGAGCTGCTCTGGACGGTGATGTCGATGGAGTGCGAGGCGCATGTGGCAATCGACGACGTCATCGTTGACCCGTCGGTGTGCGTGCCGGAGAAGCATCTCTTCCCGCACACCGGGGTGCCGTACTGGCGAGCGACCGTCTTGCGCCCGATTGACGGACTCATTCCCTACCAGCTCAGTCTCGGCGTCGGGACCCGGACCGTGCCGATGACCACCGAGACATCCAGCCCGGCGCTTGCCGGTGGAGGTGCGCAGTGACCGAGAGCCCCCGACCGCCGTGGTCGAACACGGTGCAGCTGAACGTCGTCGCGACGGTCGACGTGGGCCGCGCGCTGCGACAGGGCAGCGTTCAGGACGCCGTGTGGCTGACCGACAACGGCGTGGGCAGTACCGGGATCGGCACCGGCCACCTGCAGACCGCCTGCCGTCCCGGACAGGCGGTGAACTGGATCGTCCGCTCCGTGGACGCCGCCCGGCGACCGGATGGCTCGTGGCCGCCCGCGGTCCGGATGTGCAGCATCGTCTTCCTCGACGCCGAGGGGGACGCCGCGGACGGCAAGGTCTGCGAGGACTTCGCGATCTACGGGATGCCGGACAAGATCCGCTCCCCGTTCACGCCGGTCTACCAGTACTGGGCCGGGACGGTGGTCAACGACCTGGCTCCCGGGCTCTACCGCTACCGGCTGATCCTGGAGCTGGATCAGCCGGACGGTTCGGACGTCGTCCGGTTGAACGCCCCGGAGTACCCCGCTCTCCTGGTCGCGCCGTAGCCTCCGGCTCGCCGCTGACGACCGCCGACCTGCTCCCTCACCCGGTCGGGTGCGGGAGCAGGTGCGCGGCCACTGCCCGGATCTCCGCCAGCAGCAGCCGAAAGTGCTCCACGGTGGTCCGGTGATTCATCATCACCACTCGCAGGGCCGCCGTCCCGTCCAGGTCGACCTTCGACAGGAAGAACTTCCCGTGCTCCTTGATCCGATTGCGGATCGCCAGCTGGAGGCTGTGCACGGCGGTCTCAGGCAGGTTCGGTGGCAGGTACCGAAAGCACAGAATGTTCGCCTCCGGCCGATGGCATGCCTCGAAGTCGGTCTCGTCGAGCAGGACGTCATGCGCTGCTGAGGTGACCCGGCACAGGTGGTCGACCTTCCCGGCGAACACCGCCGGGCCATGCATCGCCCAGAGCACCCACAACGCCATGATCATTGGGCGTTTGGTGCATTCGAAGTTCCGATCGCCGCTGTCCAATCGGGTATAGACGTCGGGTTCCTCGTCGAACACGTAGCTCGCGTCCTGCCGGAACGGCCGGCGGCTGTCCTCGGCATCTCGGTAGAACAGCAGGGTGCACGGCGCCGGCACGAACATCATCTTGTGGGCGTCTACCGCGATCGAATCCACCCGGCGCACACCGTGCAGCAAGTGCCGATACTCGTCCGAAACCAGCAGCCCGCCACCGTGTGCGGCATCGACGTGCAGCCACAGGTCGCGCGCGGCGGCGAGGTCAGCCAGCCCGTCCAGGGGGTCGAACGCCCCGACCGAGGTGGTGCCGGCCGTGGCCACCAGAGCGAACACGTCCAGCCCGCGCCTGGCCGCGGCGTCCAGCACCGGCCCGGCCAGTTCGACCGAGATCTGCCGGGCCCGGTTGAGCGGCAACCGGACCAGCTGATCCTCACCGATGCCCAGGATCCCGACCGCCCGGGTGACGCTGTAGTGCACGTCGTCCCCGACGGCGACGGCCGGCCGCCGACCGCCGGCCGAGCCCCCAGCGGCGCCCTCCGTCCAGAATCGGGGAAACCGCTTGTTCCGCGCCGCCGCCAGGGCGGTCAGGTTGGCCAGCGACCCTCCCGACGTCGTCACCATCGCGAAACTTCCGGACTGCCAACCAATGAACTGGTTGAGCTCGTCCGCCATGATCCGTTCGGCCACGCTGGGCAGTTGCGCCGCCTCGTAGAACGAGGACGGCTGATTGGTCACCGCTCCGACCAGTTCGACGACTCCGGCGAGCGGAAGCGTTCCGGAGAACTGCCGTCCCATGGCGCCCGGAGAGTGCACCTGGATCCCGGTCCGGACATAAAGATCCAGGATGGCCGCCAGCCGGTCCTCGTCGAGCGGTGCCACCACGTCCCGCTCCGTGGTCATCAAACCCCGGGCCAGGGCGGTGAGCCGGTCCGGGTCGGCCAGGTCCAGACCTCGCACCAGATCGTCCGAGATGTGCTCGGCGAGAAGGTCGACGGTGCTGCGTGCCATGGTTCGGAAGGTCTCGGAGGCGAAAACTTCGCTCAGCTCAAGCGGAATCGCCGGCACGCCGAGTTTCACCGCAGAGTGGACGCTGGGTGAAGCTCGAAGGTCGTCCAGTCGCAGGGTGTTCATGAAGCGATTCCATCAGCCGACTCTTGAGTCACCTGCCAACTGCACAGGCGTGTCGTCGGACAGCCGGATTGGCCATGAAATCCATTGTCCAGCATGACCGTTCAGAGCACTAAGCACAGTTGACCACCAATCACCCCGGCCAGCACAAATCCATTGGCCAGCAGGGGCGCTGGCCATGAAACTGGACAGCATGCTCAGCGCCGCTCTACCGCCTGCGTTCATTGACAACGTCACGAGTATCTGGGGTGCGGAGGGAGGGCGCTGGCTCGCCGAGCTTCCCACCCGCACGGCCGAGGTGCTGAGCGACTGGCAGTTACGGGCGAACGGGACTTACCCGCTGAGCATCAACTGGGTAGCCCCCGTCCAGCGGGCCGACGGAACCTCGGCCGTGCTCAAACTCGGCCTGCCCACCGCCGGTCACATCGCCCAGGAGGGAACGGCCCTGGAGTTCTTCGGCGGCGACTCGGCCGTCCGGCTGCTGGCCCGCGATGACGCTCGTGGCGCACTCCTGCTGGAACGGGCCCGACCGGGCACCCCGTTGAGCTCGCTGGTACCCCGGCAAGATGAGCGGGCGACCGAGGTCCTGATCGACGCCATCCGCCGACTGCACCGACCGGCGCCGGTGGAGATCGCCCTACCGGACCTATTGACGCACGGTGATGCCTTCACCCAGTACCTACGTGATCACCAAGGCGACGAACCGCTGCCACGGCATCTGGTGGAACGGGCCAGCCGGCTGTTCGTCGAGTTGTGCGCCACCGCCACTGAGCGGGTAGTCCTGCACGGCGACCTGCATCATGACAACGTGCTGGCCGACCACGGGCCAGCCGGCGGTCCCGAGCAATGGTTGGCCATCGATCCGCATGGTGTCGTCGGGGATCCCGGGTACGAGCTCGGCGCGATGCTCTACAACCCTCCCGGACCCACCAGCGAGGACGACATCGTGATGGATCTGCTGTTCGCGCGGATCGAGCAACTCGCCGCCGGCCTGGACCTGCCGCGCGAGCGCGTGGTCGCCTGGGGATTCGTCCAAGCGGTGCTCTCCGAAGTATGGAACTCGCAGGGCAGCGGCCCAGTGGGACGTCGTCCCTTGCGAGTGGCTCGCGCGCTCCTGCCGCAGCTGCCCGGATAGGGCGCCAGTTGGGGCCGGCTACCAGCGGCCGTTGTGCGCGATGCTCACCGCGCGCAGCATGTTCAGCCGAGCCTCGGACAGTGGGCTCTCGTTCGGTTCCTGGGCCTGTTCGGCGACCTGATCCTGGACCGGAACGTGCACATCGCGTTCCAGCTCGGCCAGCGTGACCCGGTAGTCCGGCTGCATGGGTTCATCCGCCATCCACTGATCATCTGCCCCCTAGCAGCAGATGGCAAGAGTTGCGGCCACGGTCGACCGGATGACCGCTGCTGGGTGGAGTTGTCCGCCGCCAGTTTTTGGGTACACAGGATTCATGGCTGAAGACCAATACACGACCCAGGATCCGACCCAGCAACACCCACAACCGGACGGGAAGGGCGAGGACCTCGCACCCCCCGGTCGTACCGGTGACATGAGTGAGCAGCCCGATCACGGCGAGGATTCGTATCGCGGCAGCGACCGGCTCAAGGACCGCCGAGCGGTGATCACCGGAGGTGATTCCGGGATCGGTCGGGCCGTGGCCCTGGCGTTCGCGCGCGAAGGCGCCGATGTCCTGATCACCTACCTGGACAGCGAGGAACCGGATGCCCGCGAAACGGTCCGCCTGGTCGAGTCGGCCGGACGTCGAGGAGTTGCGGTGGCAGTGGACCTGCGCGAGGAGGACCAGTGCCAGCGAGTGATCGACACGGCGTTGACCGAATTGGGCGGGATCGACGTCCTAGTGAACAACGCCGCCTATCAAATGGCTCAGAAGGGAGGCATCGAAGACATCACCACCGAACAGTTCGACCAGGTGATGAAGACGAACTTGTACGCAATGTTCTGGTTGACCAAGAAGGCGATTCCGCATTTGCAACCGGGCGCAAGCATTATCAACACCACCTCGATCCAGGCCACCCAGCCGTCACCGGAACTCTTGGACTACGCCACCACCAAGGCCGGCATCCTGAACTTCACCAAGGCTCTGGCTGCCCAACTGGCCGAGCGCGGGATCCGGGTCAACGCGGTCGCTCCGGGGCCGATCTGGACGCCGCTGATCCCGGCGACCATGCCGGATGAGAAGGTCGAGTCGCACGGCCAGTCGGCCCCGATGGGACGCGCCGGACAACCGGTGGAAGTGGCTCCGGCATACGTGTTTTTCGCGTCCCAGGAAGCCAGCTATGTGACCGCGCAGGTGCTCGGCGTCACCGGAGGACAACCCGTGACGTGATCCCCGGATCGGGCAGCGCTTGCCATGGATGAATCGGATTCTCGCTCATCGGTGCTCGCTACCGACTGAGCTCGATGCTGACAGCGCCCGGGCCCGCAGCATCCGCTCCAACGTCGCCGACCGCTCCGCGACCTGGGCCTTGACCACGGCCGTGACCCGGTCATCGGCGGCGGCCTGCCGGGCTCGCTGCGGGAAGTCCGCGGCGATCCCGTGCCGAGGGAAGAACGCGTTGACGGTCACCATGGTCGCCGTCATGCCCATGTCGTCCAGGCTGGGCAAGCCGGCCAGGAACTCATCGGCGAAATCACCGAGCACATCCGCGTGCGCGGGGTCCCAGAACGCCACTCCGATCGCCGGGTAGGCCTGCAAAGGCACCGCGCGCTGGACGAACACGGCATTCCAGGCTTCGCGTTTGGCTGCCACCTCTGGGCGGGCGGCCCGGACTCCGATCGCCCGCGCCGTAGCGTCCGGGTCGGGATCCAGCTCCAGCGCCTGGCCCACGGCGGCCTCGTCGTAGTCGCCGATCGAGGCCGACCGGGCAAGCCAGCGCCAGCGCAGGTCCGGATCCGATCCGACCACCTCGTCCAGCTCGGCCAGGATCCCCCGGTCATAGCCCACGGCGAGCGCTGCCTGCAGAGCCGAAAGCCGCATCGCCGGATCGCCTTCGCGCTCGGCGCGAGCGACCAGGTCGAGGCAGGCCTGCGCCAACTCTCTGCCCGCCGCCACCGCTGCCGACCCGCTGGTCCAGTCCTGGACGGCGGTGACTCCGTTGCGAAGCAGCGCTTCTCGCACCGCGGCTTCGGTTTCGAACGGCAGCGCCCGGACGACGTACCGGACGACATCCGTGGCCGGCAGCAAGCCGTCGTCCACCAGATGCCAGAGGGTAAGCCGGGCCACCGCACGCGACACCGGGTCGGGCAGCCAGGGACCGTAACGCTGCAGGGCCGCGAGTCCGGCCTCGTCGGGCCGCACCCGGGCGAACGTGAGGTCTGCGTCGTTGAGCAACAGCAGCGCGGCGGTAGGCGCGCCCACCAGGGCCGGTACCGGAGTACTGGGGCCGGCGACGTCCAGATCAATGCGCTCGCGCAGCACGGGTGCATCTTCCTGCACGTCGTACACCCCCAGCGACACCCGATGCGGACGCTGGGCCGGATAGTGCGCTGGGGTCTCGATCAGTACCTCGACGCTCGCATAGGTCTCGCCCGCCAGCGTCGTCCGCACCGCGAGCGTGTCGGTGCCGGCCGTGAGCAGCCACTCTTCAGACCAGGACGACAGGTCCCGGTCGCTGGCTTCGCCGACGGCGCTGAGGAGGTCTGCCAGGGTGGCGTTGGCGAAGGCGTGCCGGACGAAATGCGCTCGCAGCCCCGCCACGAATTGCTCATGCCCGGCGTAGGCGGCGAGCTGCCTCAGCACGCTGGCCCCCTTGGCGTAGGTGACCATGTCGAACGCCGCCTTGGCCGCCTCCACGCTCAGCACCTCCTGGCGGATGGGGTGCGTCGCCGGGCTACGGTCGGCCGCGTACCCGGCCTCCTTGCGCAGACCGGTGAACGAGGCCCAAGCGGCTGTGAACTCGGTCGCCTCGGCGGTGGCCCAGATCGCGGCCCAATCGGCGAACGACTCGTTCAGCCACAGGTCGTCCCACCACCGCATGGTCACGATGTCGCCGAACCACATGTGGGCCATCTCGTGCAGCAGGATGATCGCTCGCAGCTCCCGCTCGGTGGCCGTCGGGGCGGTGCGGAACACGAAGGAGTCCATCCAGGTCACGCAGCCCCAGTTCTCCATGGCGCCTTGGAAATCCGGGCAGAAGACCTGGGTGTAGCGAGCCTGCGGGAAAGGCATCGCGAATTGCTTTCCGAAGAATCGCAACCCGGCGGACGTCAGCTCGAAGAGTTCGTCGGCCTGCTCGTCGAGATACCCGGCCAAGCTGCGACGGGCGAGCAGACCCAGATCGTAACCCTCGACGGTACGCCGGATCTCATGGAACGGGCCGGCCGTCACCACCACCACATAGGTGGGCAGGCGCGGAGTTTCGGCGAATCTCCAGACCCGGTAGCCATCGCCGTCGACGACCTCGTCGGGTGCCGAGTTGGAGGAGACGATCCACTCGGACGGCGCCCGCACGGTCACCGCGAACGTCGCCTTGAGATCGGGTTGGTCGAAGCAGGCGAACACCCGGTGGGCGTCGTCCGGCTCGAAGGACGTCCAGACGTAGGCCTCTCCGTCTCCCGGGTCGACGACCCGATGGATTCCGGCCCGCTGCGTGGTCCGCGTCGTCATCGATTCGACCACCACGAGATGATCACCGGCCGGAGCGCTGAGCCGAAGCCGCTCATCGGCGAAAGCCTCGACCGGCAGTCGTTCGCCATCCAACCAAGCCTCGACCGATTCGGCCGCCAGGTCGAGGAACGTCTCCGCTCCCCGGGCGTGATAGCGGATGCTGCTGCGGCTGCGCAGAGTCGTGCCCGCCGCCAGCTCGGTCAGGTCCAGTTCAATCTCGTAACTGTCAACCGTGATCTGGTCAGCCCGAGCGAACGCCTCGTCCTGGGTCAGGGAAGTCATGCGCCAGATCATGCCATCCGAGGCGAAGCTGGTCGCCTCGACCAGCCGGCGCGCCGCAGCCCCAGCAGAGTTTCAGGCACCGACCCCGGACCCCGAAACCGGCAGGAGGTGATCCCACAGCGCTGCTTGCCACAGGCTCAAAATTAATGCAGCCCAGCGTATTTGCTATTCGGGAAATCTCTGGCCAAGTTCTTGACCCAGTTTGCCACGTAGGCACTTCGATCCGGGTGCTGCTGAATGAATTCCCAGACCCAGTCTGCGAGCCCACTGAGCGCGTACCTGACGGCCTCGCCTTCGTCCCGGTCTATGGTTTCATCCCACCAGGCGATATGGCGGCCGAGCAATCTGTGCAACAGAGCCTCATCTACCAGGCCCAACTTGAGCGCCGGCTCAGCGCGCTCGAAGAAGCGAAGCACGATGCTTACGTCATGAAACGGAGTATGCCGATAGCTCTCCCCCCACTCCCGCGAATGTGATTCAGGGGAGGAGTATTCGGATCTGCGCAGGGTTTCCAGCGAGACTCCGAGCGGAGCCTGGGCCACCCCGAGCGACCGCAGATGATCGATGAGGCGAATTCGAGCCCCTTGGATCTCGCCCGACACCATCGCCTCATGGAATCCAAGCGTCCGGCTCACTCGATCCAGCTCAACCTGAGATCTCAGGGATTCCGCAGCGGCGCGATTCTGCGAGCTCAGCGTGACGTAGGCGAAAATCAAAGCCAGCAACACACCGGCTGCCTGGACACCGGCAGCGTAAGCGCCGTACCGATCCGGGACCAGCCAAATGGCGGGCGCGAAGACAGCCAGCATCGCAACCACAACGAGGACGTACATCCACTTCCGACTCAGGTACAAATCCGTCGCCACGCCAAAAGTCTAGACGCTGGGGCGGCCGGCCAAGCGGCGCTCAGGAACTCCACCGACTACCCCGCGCCCTCGGAACCGGCAGAATCGTCTGGTGAATCACTTGTGGTCGGCGCTGATCTGGCTGCTGCTGGGCGTGGCGGTATTTTGGGTGACGCTGGTGTTGGCCCTGTGGCTGGCACAGCGCCGGCTTCCGGATGCCGGGAGCCTGAAGGAAGCCCTCCAAGTCCTTCCCGATCTCATCCGGTTGCTCCGTCGCCTCGCGGCGGATCGCTCCCTGCCCCGAAGGGTTCGCTGGGTACTCGTGGCTCTGGTGGGCTACCTGCTGCTACCCATCGATCTGGTGCCGGACTTCATCCCGGTCCTCGGCTATGCGGACGACGCGATCGTGGTAGCCCTGGTTCTGCGCTACCTGGTGCGCAAAGCCGGAACCGAGGCGGTGACGCGGCATTGGAGCGGTAGCGCCGCGGGCCTGCAAGCCGTCCGGCGGCTGGCCGGACTCCCGAGCGCCTAGGGCCGCTCGAACTTTGCCACTGTTGAACACGCGGTCGGACCTTGTGGCGGGGCAAGACACGTGTTTACCGGGGGCAAAGTAGGCGCACCGACCGAGTCAGTGGCGCGCCGACCGGGTCAGTGCCGACGTCGACCGGTCCGGCGCCCTCGGCGGGCCGCCACCATCCCGCCGCCACCGGCCAGGGCGAGCAAACCCGCACCGGCGATCGCCGGCAGCAGGTACGAGTTGGTCGACGACGCGACCGTCTGGTTGCTGAGCTTCTCGGCCGCCCCGAGGCTGACCGCGGCGGTGGCACTGGGGGTGCCACTCGGCGAGGCCTTGGCCGTCACGCTGGGCTTGGGCTTGCTCGTCGAGCTCTTTCCGGCCGGTTTCGCCGACTTGGCCGGCTTCGCCTTCACCACGGCAGCCGGCTTGCTGGTCGCGCTGACCTTGGCCGATGCGGTGAAAATGACGTCGGAGCAGGAGTAGTACGTGTCAGCGGTACTGGAGTTCTGCCAGATCGTGTACAGCACCTGCCGCCCCACCGTGTCGCTGGGCAGGGTGGCCTTGAACGTGTAGGAACCGCTGACGAACGCCGGGTCCTTGACCGTCAGGAACGGCTTCGCCTCCAGGTCAGCCCAGCGCAGCGGCTGCTTCGGGTCGTAACCGGACTTGGTGACGTACATCCGGAATGAGCCCTGATGCGGGATCGTCGCCCGATAGCTGACCGTGACCGTCTTTCCGGCCTGCACCTGGGTGGTGGGCCAGTCGGATCGTCCCAGATCCAGACCGCCGAAGTTGGCGATGCCGCCGCTGCATAGCTTGCCGTCCGGGATGGTCTCCCGGTCGCGGCCGTTCACGTTGGCAACCCGCACGTTGTCCCACTGCTCGAACCAGGCGCCCCCGGCGCCTGCGCGGGCCGCCCGGCAGGCGGCGTTCTGGGTGAAGCGCCCCTGCGAGCCACAGGCCGCGGAACGGCTCACCGGATCGGTCGGCGCGCCGTGGGCGGCCGCCGCGGTGGCTACGGCGATGGTGAGCAGCGGCGCAGTGATCCCAGCGGCGACCAGGTGCGCGAGGCGGGGACGGACCAGCATGCGACGTCCTTCATCGACGGAATGACCACGAGCAGGGCTCCGGGCCAGCTCACGGCCGCCGAACCCTCACCCTCGGATACGGAGCATCCCGCTCAATGGTTCATCCGTCGGCGTCCGGGCATCATCCGGCGGCGGACGGTGCCGAGGTGCTACATGGCCCCGATCGGGAGGCCGGTCTGGACAACCGGAACACCGTGCGTGATCCAGCCACCATCGGTGGGCAGGTGCAGCAGAAAACCAGCCGGGTCGCCGACGAAGGAGAACGGCCGATCGGGAAGCACGGTCAGGGCCGCTTGCCGGTAGGTGCTGGGGGCGACCGAGAGCTGGGTGCCGGCGAACGGCGCGCTGACGTTGCGGTGCAGGTGCCCGGCCAGCACGCGCTCGACGTTCGGGTGCCGGGCGATCACCGCCGCCAGCGCCTCGCCGTCCAGCAGCCGGATCTGGTCGAGGTTCGGCAGCCCGACCGGGATCGGCGGGTGATGCAGGCAGACAAACGCCGGGACGTCGGGACGCCGGGACAGGACGTCGTCCAGCCAGCCGAGCTGATCGGCCCCCAGGTTTCCGGCGTCCGTCCCTTCTTTCCTGGAGTCCAGCACCACGATCGTGGCCGCCGCATAGTCGACGCTGTAGTACGTCTGCGCGGCATCGCCGAGGTACGGGCTACCGGCGAACGCGTCCAGGAACGCCTCCGGGTCGTCGTGGTTGCCCATCACCAGGAGCAACGGCAACGGGAACCGGTCGATCACCTCGGCCAGCATCTCGTATTCCTCGGGCCGCCCGTGATCGGCCAGATCACCGGTGATCACGGTGCACTCCGGCTGCGGATCGAGGGCCAGCACCCGGCCGAGCGCTCGGTACAGCCCTGCGGCCGGCTCCCCCGACAGCACCCCGGTGCTCAGGTGCGGGTCACTCAGGTGTGCGATCAGCACGACTATTCTCCGTCCCCCAACATCGACGCGACGACCTTACATCGACTCGACGATCAGGGGTTTAGGGCGTGTGACTTTTTCCCTGCTCGTGAGTCTCACTCCGCGAGCGGAGTTGTCGCACCCGAGAGACCGCTACCGACGCCAATTCGCCGGGCCGGGGCAGCCTGCTGCTGACTCGGCTGAACGTGCTGCTGGTCAACACCCGCCCGGGGTAGGCGCCGTGCACCCGGCCGGTACCGGCCATCGGCCCCTCCAGGTTGTCCCGCCCGTTGTCGGGTCGGTCGGACTTCAGCGAACCGGCACCCAGTCGCGGGATCGACATCAACGCATCGGTCAGGGCCGGCGCGAACCGCTGGCCGAAATAGACCCCGACCGCCGCGCCGCCCACCGGTATCTCCCGGCGCGGGTGCTCCGCCGCTTGCAGGATTGCCTCCGCGACCAGCTCCGGTGCGTAAACCGGTGGCGGCGGCTTCGGCATCGCACCCAGCTTGCTGCGGGAATGCTCGAAGAACGGCGTATCGATCGAGGCCGGCAGGATGGTGCTGACCGCGATCGGGGCTCCCTCCTGCGCCAACTCCATCCGGAGGCTGTCGTAGAAGGCCCGAAGCGCCCACTTGCTCGCCGTGTACGGCGCGTGCAGTGGCACCGAGCGGATGCCCTCGACCGAGGCGATCCCAATGATCACGCCGCCGTCTCCGCGCCGCAGCACCGGCAGGGCGGCATGGACGCCGTGCACGTGGCCGAGGAAGTTGACCCGCATCACGCGCTCGAACTCCTCGTCGGTGATCTCCTCGATCCGCCCCCAGACCCCGATCGCCGCCGCGTTGACCCAGGTGTCGATCCGCCCGTACCGCTGCACAGCGGTCGCGACGAGATGCTTCACTGCGGCCGGGTCCGCCACATCGGTAGGTACCGAGACCGCCGTTCCACCGGCAGCGGTGATCTCGGTGACCAGGCTTTCCAGGGCTTCCACGCTGCGGGCGGCGCAGACCACGCTGGCGCCCGCTGTCCCGAACGCCAGCGCTGCAGCCCGGCCGATCCCGCTGGACGCCCCGATCATCACCACCACTTGCTCGGATATCGCTTTCGGCATGTCACGCTCCCGTGTCGACTACGGTTCGGTGTCGGCAGTTCAGGTATCGGCAGTTCAGGTATCGGCGGGCTCAGCGTCGGCGAACCCGTCGGCGGCCGAAATCCGCTCGCGCTGTGGCACAACCGTGTACTTGGGATCCTTCACCGAGGCACGACCGGCTTCGAAGATCCCGAACCGGGTGCAGGCGGATCCGGCCAACAGCGCAGCGCCGCTGGCAGCCGCCGCCACCCTGCTGCGCCGGCCGAGCATCGCCCCGCCAACGGCGCCGGCCGTGGTCAACAGCTTTGCGGCCCGCAGCAATGTCCCGGCCCTGCCCTGATGGTAGGTCTCGGCGATGAGGCCGACCCGCTGCTCCATCCGCGCCGTGGCCGCGAGCTCGGCGGCGGCACCCAGCACCGCCAGTCGCCGGGCCGGGCCGGTCTCGGCTACCGGCGCGGCCAGCAGGCCGAGACCGGCTGCGGCCGCAGCGCCGGAGCCGACGAACACGAACGGCAACTCGCGGAAACCCTCATGCCACGCCGGGACGGCGGTGTCGGCGACCAGCACCGCGGTATAGGAAGCCACCGCAGGGCCGAGGAGCGCGGCCCCTGCGGTAGCCGCCGCGCCGAGTCTCGGTGCTCGACCGGTGATCCGGGACGCCGCCGCGAGCCCGGCCAGCGGCGCGTAGCCGGACAGCACCCACGATCCGACGCTCATCGGTGACGTCGGCTTGAAGACCCGCAGCATGTTGATGAACCGCTCCGGTCGGCCGAGGTCATGCACCAGCGCGACCATTGACAACGAGATCGCCCCGATCGCGGTGACTTTGCTGGCTCGCTCCAATTCGGTCCGCTTGCTCGCCTGCGCCCCTGCCGCCAGCACCGACGATGCACCCGCCAGACCACCCAGGAACAGGTAGCCCGCGATGTCGGTGGCCTCCCAGGTCGGTTCCTTGAGCACGGCCCGACCGTAGTAGGAGGTAAACTCCGCCGGCGGCACCATGAGTCGCTCACCGCGACGTTTTCGCCATCCCTGCAGTGACTTTCGAGCCTGCTGCGGACTGTCGGTGGTTGGCTGGTAGCTCATTCTCGGCCTCCGAAGAACGCCACCCCGGCGGCGACCACCAAGCCCGCGGCGGCGACTGCGGCATGTTTCCACATCGACGCCAGGTCTGCGGTGGTGACGACCGGCGCCGGCGGCAGGCCGTACACCTCCGGTTGATCGAGCAACAGGAAGAACGCACCGTTTCCGCCGACCCCGTCGTCCGGGCTCTCGCCGTACAGCCGGGCGTCCGCCATTCCGGCGGCGTGCAGGGTGTCGACCCGCTGCTGGGCCCGCTCCCGCAACTCGTCCAGATCGCCGTACTGGATGGACTCGGTGGGGCACGCCTTCGCGCAGGCCGGTTGCTCCCCGACCGACAGCCGGTCGTAACACATGGTGCACTTGAACACCCGACCGTCGTCCTTGCGCTGGTCGATCACGCCGTACGGGCAGGCCGAAACGCAATAGCCACAGCCGTTGCAGACGTCCTGCTGGACGACGACGGTGCCGAACTCGGTGCGGAACAGCGCCCCGGTCGGGCAGACGTCGAGGCAGGCCGCATGCGTGCAGTGCTTGCAGACGTCGGAAGCCATCAGCCACTGGAAGTCCGGCGTCCCTGCGTTCTGGGTCTGCCCAGCCACCACGTCCGGCACGGCCTGGTTCTGCACGTCACTGCTGATCGGCGTGCGGTCGGTTGGCGTGCCACCAGTGGGCGGCCCGATCGTCGGCATCCCGAGCGAGACACTGGACCGAGACGCCGCGGGCTTCTCGATGAACGCCACATGCCGCCAGGTGTCCGCTCCCAGGCTCTGGGTGTTGTCGTAGGACATCCCGGTGAAATTCAGCCCGTCCTCCGGCACCGCGTTCCATTCCTTGCACGCCACCTCGCAAGCCTTGCAACCGATGCAGACGCTGGTGTCGGTGAAGAACCCCTTGCGCGGTGGTGGATCCTGGTAGCCGACCGCTGCGGCGACGTCGCTGGTCATCAGTTCTCCATCCCGGTCTTCTCGGTGATCCCGGCGCGCACCTGGTGCGCCAGCACGTACTCGGGCCGATCCGCTCCTTGCGGACGGCGACCGGGCCGGATATCGGCGGTGAGGGCTTTGACCTCCTCGATGTGCGCGTTCGGGTCGAGCGCGATCGAGGTCAGCTCGTTCACCGCATCACCGGTCGAGTACCCGTTGGGGCCCCAGTGGTACGGCAGGCCGATCTGATGCACCGTCCGGCCCTGGATGGTCAGCGGATTCATCCGCTCGGTGACCAGCACCCGGGCCTCGATCACGCCGCGGGCGGTGACAATCGTCGCCCATCCGGCGTGCTCCAGACCCCGTTCCCGGGCCAGCTCGGGCGACACCTCACAGAAGAGCTCTGGTTGCAGTTCGGCCAGATAGGGCGACCATCGCGACATGCCACCCGCAGTGAAGTGCTCGGTCAGCCGGTACGTGGTGACGACGAACGGGTAAACCTCGGCGCCCGGCTCGTCACCACTCGGATGGAACCGGTTGTTCGGCCGAGATTTGATCTCCCGCACCGGGTTTCGTCCCCAAGAGTAGAGCGGGTTGGTAACCGGCGAGTCCTGCGGCTCGTAGTGCGTCGGCAGCGGCCCGTCGACCAGACCGGCCGGGGCATACAGCCAGCCCTTGCCGTCGGACTGCATGATGAACGGATCGGTGCCGTTCAGCCCGTCACCACCGCGCGCGTCCACCGGCGCGACGTAACCGGGTTCCTTGTCCGGAACGAAATCCGGGACGTCGTGACCGGTCCACCGCTGCTGAGCGGCGTCCCACCAGACCAGCGCCTTGCGCTCGCTCCACGGTGTGCCGTCCGGCGCTGCCGAAGCCCGGTTGTAGAGGATGCGCCGGTTCGCCGGCCAGGCCCAGCCCCAGTCCAGGCCGAGCCAGTTGTCCTTGGTCACCGGGGTGCGATGGGCTGACTGGTTGTCGCCGTCCGCGAAGACCCCGCAGTAGATCCAGCAGCCACAGCTGGTGGACCCGTCGGCCTTCAGCTCGGTGTACGCGGACAGCAGCCGGCCCGTGGCATCCCGACCGTTGATTTCCTGCAGCACCGCCTCGGCACTCGGCTCGTCCAGCGGGCCGTGCGTCGGGTAATCCCAGGCCAGATCCAGGATCGGGGCGTCCATCGGGTCGCTGGAACCGGCCAACTGCTGCCGGATCAGCCGCCCCAGGTGATAGGTGAACCACAGGTCGCTGCGGGCGTCGCCCTCCGGTTCGACGGCCTGGGCGTGCCACTGCAGCATCCGGTTGGTGTTGGTGAAGGTGCCGTCCTTCTCGGTGTGCGCCGCCGCCGGGAAGAAGAAGACCTCGGTATCGATGTCTTCGGTGCGCATTTCACCGGACGCGATCTCCGGCCCGTCCTTCCACCAGGTCGCGCTCTCGATCAGCGAGAAATCCCGGACCACAAGCCATTCCAGGTTGGCCAGGCCGAGCCGCTGCATCTTCGCGTTCGCCGACCCGACTGCCGGGTTCTCCCCCATCAGGAAATAGCCCTTGCAGGTCCCGTCCTGCTGGGCCTGCACGGTCTCGTAGGTGCTGTGAGTGCCGGTGATTCTCGGCAGGTAATCGAAGCAGAAATCGTTCTCCGCGGTGGCGGCATCACCCCAGTACGCCTTGAGCAGGCTGACCAGGTACGTGTCCAGCTCGGCCCAGAACCCGCGCTGTGCGGAATCATCACGGACGAACGACGCCAGATCCTGATGCGAGCGCGCCTGCGGCATCGGGATGTAGCCCGGCAGCAGGTCGAACAGGGTGGGAATGTCGCTGGACCCCTGGATACTGGCGTGCCCGCGCAGCGCCATGATGCCACCGCCGGGGCGCCCGACGTTGCCCAGCAGCAACTGCAGGATGCAGGCGGTACGGATGTACTGCGAGCCCACGGTGTGCTGGGTCCAACCGACCGCGTAGGCGAACGCGCTGGTTCGTTCCGGGCCGGAGTTCGAGGTCAGCGCGTCGCAGACGGCGGCGAACTGGTCCTGCGGGACGCCGCAGATCTCGGCCACCAATTCGGGGGTGTACCGGGCGTAGTGCCGCCGCAGGATCTGGAACACGCAGCGCGGATCCTGCAGCGTCTTGTCCTCCCGCGGCGTCCCGACCAGCGCCGGACCGCCGGAACCGTGAGATTCCGGGTGGCCGGAGTGCGCCGCCTCATGATGCGAGCTCTGCTGCTCGTCGTCGTCCATCCGGTGTTCGCGCTGCCCGGACGCGGCCGCCGCCTGCATACCCTCGTACTGCCAGGACGACACGTCGTAGTGCCGGCCCTCGGCATCGAATCCGGAGAACAGGCCGCCCAGATCCTCGGTGTCCTGAAAATCCTCGCGGACGATGGTGGCGGCGTTGGTGTAGGCCAGCACGTACTCGCGGAAGAACAGCTCGTTCTCCAGGACATGCCGGATGATGCCGCCGAGGAAGGCGATGTCGCTACCCGCCCGGATCGGAACGTGCAGGTCGGCGACGGCGCTGGTCCGGGTGAACCGCGGATCCACGTGAATGATCTTGGCACCGCGCGCTTTTGCCTCCATCACCCATTGGAAGCCCACGGGATGCGCCTCGGCGAAGTTCGATCCCTGGATCACGATGCAGTCGGCATGCTGGAGATCCTGCAGGCAGGTGGTTGAGCCGCCGCGGCCGAACGACGTGCCCAGCCCGACCACCGTCGAGCTGTGGCAGACCCGCGCCTGGTTCTCTACCTGAACGATGCCCAGTGCGGTGGCGAGCTTCTTGATCAGGTAGTTCTCTTCGTTGTCCAGCGTCGCGCCACCGAGGCTGGCCACGCCCATCGTGCGCCGGACCCGCTTGCCGTCGTGCTCCCATTCCCAGCCCTCGCGGCGGGTTTTGATCACTCGCTCGGCGACCATCCGCATGGCGGTCTCCAGGTCGAGCGGCTCCCAATCGGTACCGCCCGGACGCCGATAGAGCACCTGGTGTTCGCGGGCCTCGCCGGTGGTCAACTGCAGGGTGGCCGATCCCTTGGGACACAGCCGGCCGCGACTGACCGGCGAGCCCGGGTCACCCTCGATCTGGACGACTTTGTCGTCCTTCACGTAAACCTTCTGCCCGCAACCGACAGCGCAGTACGGGCACACCGACTCCACCACCCGGTCGGCCTCGGCGATCCGGGGGTGCAGATGCGCGCTCGCGCCGGACTTCACCGCCGCGCCGCGCCCCCAGGGGTCATCGCCGGTCAATTGCCGGTAGACCGGCCAACTCTGCAACCACACCCGTGCGCCCATCGAGACCTCCTTCGACAGACGCATTCTGCTTGCCGCTGGCTCTCCCGCCAGTCCAGTGCCCACCTCAGATGATCGCCAAAACCGTTCTGATCATTCGCAACTCGCGATCTTGCCAGCCAGCCAGGCGATCGTCGTTCACACCTCGAGGTTGGCGGCCATCCGCCGCAGGACGTCGACGGTGGCCAGGTACTCGTCATCGTCGATGCCCTGGACGGCCTTGCGCCGGGCCGCGGCAACCTTCTCGAAGATCGAGCTGTGAGCGCTGCGACCGGACTCGGTCAGGTGCAGCCGCCCGTCCTCTGCCGATACCCAACCGCGCCCGATCAACTCGTTGCTCACCGCGCTCCCGGCCTCGGGATCGTCGAGGAGGAACGGCGCCAGCGCGGCCTGCAGTTCGGCGCCACTGGCCGGTTGCCGTTGCAGCAGGTTGAGCACCTGCCAATGCCGCCGAGTCAGTGCCAGCTCGCCCAGAGTCCGATCGAAATGGCCGTCGATCAGCCGATCGAGGTGTTTCAGCCAGTACCCGATCGGCTGGGTCGGGCGCGGATCGCGAGCATCGCCGCCAATATGCATGTCAAAAATTATGTATTCTTTCGGCATGGATAGCAACAGCTCCCCGGATGCTGCGGTTGAACTCGCCATGGTGGCGATTCGGCGACGGCAGCAACGTCGAACCCTGGCCGGGCAGGCCCTTGGCCAGGACGGCGCCCGGGCCACCGTGGCGATCACCGAAGTGCTCGACGTCGTCGAGGAGGACGCCGCCGAGGGACGGCGGACGTCGGTCACCGAGCTGGGCCGGATCCTGGGCGTCGATCAGCCCAGGGCCAGCAAACTGGTGAACCTGGCCGTCGACGCCGGGCTCTTGCAGCGAGTCGCCGATCCGGCCGACGCCCGCCGTTCGCTGCTCCAGTTGACCGCTGCCGGGCTGGCCCACCTGGAACAGATCCACGAGTTTCGGCGATCGGTGTTCGCTGCGGCGATGGACAGTTGGACGGACGACGAGCGTGCCACCTTCGCCACCCTGCTGACCAGGTTCGTCTCAGCCCTGAGCCGGCCCGCCCCCTGACCTGCTGGCCTATTCGGCCTTGCCCAAACTTCTGCCGCGATCATGCACGGCTACCCGCTTTTGCGGTGGGCAACCGTGCATGATCACGGCTGTTGGTCAGAGTTTCCGTGGCGGCTTAACTCACCGGCATTGCCGCGATCATGCACGGCTACCCGCTTTGCGGTGGGCAAGCGTGCATGATCACGGCTGTTGGTCAGAGGTCCCGTGGCGGCTTAACTCACCGGCATTGCCGTGATCATGCACGGCTACCCGCTTAGACGTGGGCAACCGTGCATGATCACGGGCCATAGACGGGCACGCCGGCGCTGACGCGCCTCCCAAGTGCATGATCGCCACGGTTTTGGAAGATCGAGCGAATTGGGCCATCAGGGTCACCCCCAGGCCAGCCGGACCAGGTTCAGTCGACGGAACTCGCGCCTGGCCTGCGCGCGCAACTCGCCCGACCCCGCCAGTGCCCGGGCGGCGTCCAGCGGCGACTTCGTAACCCACGGCTCGATCCCGAGTTTGGCGAACGTCGCGGACAGCTCCGGTTGCGGTCGCAGATGCCACGGCCCGTCGGGGCCAGCGAGCACGCCGCGTTTGGAGCGGTAGACGTCAACACCCGCGCCAGCGCCGTCAACACCGCCCAGATCTGGCCAGCCGGGCAGGTCGAGCCGGTGGTCCCGGGCGGGCAGCCAGATCCGGTCGTAATTCGGCTCGGTAATGTCGATCCTGGCGAGTTGTTCGGCGTCGAACCAACCGACCACCACCTGCGCCACGTCGCCGGCCACCCACGCCGGGGCAGCCGGCACGAAGCCCGGCAGGCTGACATGCGCAGACAATGAGATCCGCAGGTTGTGCAGCCGGCCGCAGACCATCGGGACGATCGGGGTGAGACCGGCGGCCAGCAGCTTGGTGCGGACCACCTCCGGGGCGGCGTTCGAACCGATCGCGGCTACCGGCGTCCGCAAGTCCATCGGGACGGCGCGGTGAGAGCGCAGTTCGTCGTCCAGTCGACCGAGCAGATCCGGCTGGGCAGGTTCGTCAGTCAGGGAATCCAGTGGCCGCTCACCGCCGGGGAGCAGCAGAATCGACGTCCTAGCCCTCGTCCCGGGATATTCCCGCCAAGGCGTCATCATGCTCGAAGTGGCCATTGATTCCATCAATCCCGAGATCTGGATCCAGTCAAGAAGGCGAAATTTCATCGGCAGCAACGCGCGGATAGCGCGAGGATAGAAGCATGAGCGACGCGGAGCGACGGATTGGGAACAGCGAGCGCGAGGCTGCGGTGGTGGCCTTGCAGGTGCACCTGAACGCCGGGCGCCTCAGCTCCAGCGAGTACGAGGACCGCTCCATCCAGGCCCGCCAGGCGCGGACCAGGGCGGATTTCGAGCCGCTCTTCGCCGACCTGCCACGCCCACATCCGGACGACGAAACGAAGGGCCCGGCGTCCACTCCGGTATCGGTGACCTCCACCGAGCCCGCCGCAACCCAGAACACCACCCCAAGTAGCGGGTCGCATGCCGGGCCAGTTTCCGAATCACCCGGCGGGCTGTTGCCCGGTCCGGTCGGCGCGTGGGTGATGTCGCTGATCCCGTTCGCCGCGCTGTTGCTCTTCTTCGCCACCGGCCATCACTGGCAGTGGTTCCTGCTCATCCCGATCGCCGGGGTGCTCGTTCGAGGACCGCACGGCGGTCACGGTCATCGCGGCCGGGCCAGGGGCCGTCTCGACCGCTGACCTCGGCCCGGCCCGACCGCCACTCGGCTGACCGTCTCACCCGGCCCTCGGCGATCAGCGTTCGCGGCCACGCGGGCGCAGCTTGGTCCCGGGCATCGTGGGGGCCGGCAACCGGTCACCGTCGAAGCCCTGGACGGCGCCGAATCCCACCCCCGCCTGCCAATCTTCCCGAGCCTGAACGATGTCGTCGTGGCTGCGGCCGACGAAGTTCCACCACATCACCAGCTGCTCCTCGAACGGTTCACCGCCGAGCAGCAACAGCCGGGCCGGGCCCAGCGCCGCCATCGCCAGCTCGCTGCGGCCCGCGCCGAGGTACAGCAGCGGCCCTGGCGCGAGCTCGACCGGAGCATCGCCGTCGGCGCCCGGCCTGGCGCTTCCGCCGTCCACCTGCACCACGCCGGACAGGACCAGCACCGCGTACTCGAATTCTGGGCGCAGCGGCACGCAGGTCGCGGAGTTGGCCGCGAACGTGGCGTCGGCGCAAACCAGCGGGGTGTAGGTGCGGGCTGGAGAGGTCGCGCCGGCCAGTTCTCCCATCACCACGGTGACGTCGACTCCGCCGTCGCTGACCACCGGCAGTTCGCCGTGGTGCTCGAACTGCGGCTCGGTCCGCCGCTCGTCGTCCGGCAAAGCCACCCACAGTTGGACGCCGTGCAACCAGCGTGAGTGCTCCGGCGGGGTTTCCTCGGAGTGCGAGATGCCCCGCCCGGCCGTCATCAGGTTGAGCTGGCCGGGGCGGATCAGCTGCTGGTTACCGAGGCTGTCGCGGTGCAGCACCTCGCCGGCCAGTAACCAGCTGACCGTCTGCAGTGCGGTATGCGGATGCGGAGGGACCCGCATGCCGGGGTCCTCGGCCAGATCGGTCGGCCCGTAGGCGTCCGCGAAACACCAGGCCCCGACCATCCGCCGACCACGGTTGGGCAGGGTTCTGGTGACGGTCATCGCTCGGGCGCCGCCGAGCGCCACCTCGTGCCCGAACAGCAGTTCTCGGACCGGTCCGGCGACGGCGGACGGCGGACCGACCTCGCCGTCCAGCTCGGTCTCCTGCGGCGCTTGTTCGAGGTTGCTCACAATCAGCAAAGGTACGTGGTGCTGCCGTGCCGACGGCTATCTCACGTCGACCCAGCCCAATCTGGCTTCGAAACGTTTCGTACTCATTGACGGAACGTATCAACATCTCTTAGCGTCGGCAGATGACGGATATATCCCGAATTCTCCGCCTGGTCGTGGCCTCGACAGCGGCTCTTTCCGCAGCCACGGCACCGATGACGCCTGCCTTCGCGGCGGCCGAGCGGGTTGGTGTCGCGACCGAAAAGGCCGGCTCCGCCCCCGGGCAAGCCGTGTCGGCGAGCGCGACCGATCCAGGTTCGTACGTCACGACCCGGCCTGGGCCGGGCCGGTTTCCGCTCGTCGAGCGGGGCCGGGCGGCCTCGATCGTGGTCAGTTCCGCGGACTTTCCCGGCGTTGTGCGCGTCGTCGACGACCTGCGCGGCGATCTGGAAACGGTCAGCGGCGTCCGGCCGGCGGTGTCCCGGGATGCTGTCCCGCAGCGGAGCGCCGTCGTCATGGTCGGGACGATCGGTCGAAGCCCGTTGATCGACGGGCTGATCGCCGCCGGCAAGCTCGATGTCTCCGCGATCAAGGGAAAGTGGGAGACCTCGCTTCAGCAGGTCGTCGCCAACCCGATGCAAGGGGTCGCGCAAGCGCTGGTGATCGCCGGAAGCGACCAGCGCGGAACGATCTACGGGGCGTACGACGTCTCCCGCGGGATCGGCGTCTCCCCCTGGTATTTCTGGGACGACGTCAAACCCGCTCACCGCGCGGCCCTCTACGTCCTGCCGGGCAGCCATACCCAGGGCACCCCGGCGGTGAAGTACCGCGGTTTCTTCATCAACGACGAGAACCCGTCGCTCGGGCGCTGGGCACCGCAGTTCTTCGGCTCGGGCAAGGCTCCCGGGTTTCCCAACGGCTTCAACGCCGACTTCTACGCCAAGGTCTTCGAGACCATGCTGCGGCTGAAGGCGAATTATCTGTGGCCGGCGGTCTGGGGCCGGGCCTTCGCGGAGGACGACCCGGCCAATCATGCGACGGCGACCAGGTACGGCGTCGTGATGGGTACCTCGCACGAGGCACCGATGATGCGCGGCATCGAGGAATGGAACCGGCATGCGGTCGCGGCCGTCCGGGACAGCAGCGGAGCCATCACCACGCCCGGCCACGACCCATACGGCGGCACCGGTGAGTGGAGCTTCCGGCGCAACCGCGCGGCCATCGAGGCCTACTGGCGCGCGGGCATTCAGCGGATGGTTGATCAAGGTTATGAGGGCGTCGTCACGCTCGGCATGCGCGGCAACGGTGACGTCGGGCTCCCGGACGGCGACGGCATCGAACTGATGCAGGAGATCATCGCGACCCAACGCCGGATCCTGGCCGAGGTCACCGGCAAGGACGTGACGACCATTCCGCAGGTCTGGTCGCTCTACAAGGAAGTTCAACGCTACTGGGACAAGGGCCTGCGGGTACCGGACGACGTCATCGTGAATTTCACCGACGACAACTGGGGCAACCTGCGCCGGCTGCCCTCGCTCGAGGAGAAGCGCTCCGGCGGGTACGGGTTGTACTACCACTTCGACTACGTGGGCGGCGGGCGCAACTACAAGTGGGTCGACACCACCAACCTGGCGAACCTCTGGGACCAACTGCACCAGACCCAGGCCTACGGTGATCATGATCTCTGGGTGGCGAATGTCGGCGATCTCAAGGGCGCCGAACTGCCCACCCAGTTCTTCCTGGACTACGCGTGGAACCCGGATCGGTGGCCGATCGAGAAGCTCGGCGAGTGGGAAACAGTCTTCGCTGCAGAGAATTTCGGTGCCGCCAAGGCCTCGGAGATCGCTGACGTGCTGAACAGCTACGGGCATCTTCAGTCCCGACGCAAACCCGAACTGCTCAACCGCAAGATCAGCCTGGACCCGACCAAGGATCTTGCCACCGATTCGACTGCGGTGATCTACGACGACCAGGGCAACCCGTTCAGTCTCTCCGACTACCGGGAAATGGACGTCGTGACGGCCCAATGGCAGGCGCTGGCAGCCAAAGCCGAGCGGATCGGCCGAACCTTGCCCGCGGTGCAGCAGGACGCGTACTTCGAACTGGTGCTCTATGCCACCAAGGCCACGGCCAACCTCTACGCGCTCCGGCGGGCTGAATTCACCAACATCCGGTACGCCGCACAGGGCAGAGCCCTGACCAACGACCAGGCAGCGATCACCGAGGCCCGCTTCGCCGATGACCAGGCGCTCTCGGCGTACTACAACACCACGCTGGCCGGTGGGAAGTGGAAGGACTTCCAGACCCAGCCGCACATCGACTACGGCGACGTCGCCAGGTACGGCCCGAACGCGCCCTGGCAGCAGCCGGAGGTCAACAACGAGGCCCTGCCCGACGTCATCTTTCCCGCCGTCCACCGGATCGATCTGCCGGCCACGGCCGACCTGGGCGTCGGCCTGGACGGCTCCGATCAGTGGTGGCCGGGCGCCGACACCGAACCGGTTCTGCCGACGTTCAGCCCGTACCAGAGTGCCCCCGCGCAGTATGTCGAGGTGTTCAACCGGGGCACCCAGCCGTTCGACTACCGGATCACGACGACCGTGCCGTGGTTGGTCGTCGACCGGCCGGTCGGCCGCGTGCGCCAGCAGGTACGGGCCACCTTCAGCGTCGATTGGGCGCGGGTACCGGTCGGCACGACCACTGTTCCGGTCACGATTACCGGCCCCGGCGCTGACGTGGTCGTGCAGGCCGTGGTGCACAACCCGGGGTTGAAGCCGGCCGAGTTGGACGGCTTCGTCGAGGCCGGCGGCTACGTGTCGGTCGAGGCGGAGCACTACTCCAAGGCCGTCGGGACGGACGGAGCGTCGTGGCAGCGACTGCCCGGGATCGGCCGGACCGGCGCCGGGATGGAACCGTGGCCGGTCACGTCGTCAGCCCGGACGCCGGGCCAGAACAGCCCGCGCCTGGAGTACACCACCACCCTGACGACGACCGGCCCGGTCGACGTCACGGCCTACCTGTCCCCGCGCAACAGCGTGTTCGATCCCGGCGGGTTGCGGTATGCGGTGTCCATTGACGGCGACGTCCCGCAGATCGTCAACCTCACGACGGCCACCGGATCCAACGACACGACGATGAACAAGCAGTGGGAACGGAACACCTCCGACAACGTCAACCGGACCACCACCCGGCACCAGATCACCCGCGCCGGAACGCACGTCCTGAAGTTCTGGATGGTGGACCCGACCGTCGTCGTGCAGAAACTGCTGATCACCACCGGGACCGCCACCCCGGCCACAACTAACCCAGCCACGACCTACCTGGGGCCGCCGGAGAGCCGCCGTTACCGCTGACTCCACGGCCCAGACCGTTGACCGTGACGCTGACCGCTCGGGCGACCGCTCGGGCGACCGCTCGGGCGACCGGCCGCTGGCCGCCGGCCGCCGGCCGGTGTCCGTGCCACGGCATCCCATCGACCGAGCCCGTCCCATCCCCGAATCCGCAAGGTGCTCGGTCGAAATAGCCGCAGCCCTCCCGCGAAGATCGCCAGTTACGCCCGCAAGCAGCGCCGTTCGCGGCACGAAAGCGGGCGCAGTTGCCGATCATCCAGGGGCCGAAGATCATCACGGCCAGGAATCCGAGGCTGGTCCCGCCATCACACAGGCCATCAACCTGACCAGGCCGGGACAACAGACCAAGCACGCATGATCACCGACGCTAAGACCAGCGCCACAACAGGTTTGGGGAGCATCCGACCCATCGCATGAGCCGGATACTCCCCAATGGCCACATTCGCGCCGATCTTGCACGCGGAGGCCAACCCGGGCTTGATCAACACGGGCTTGGGTCAGCCCTGCGCAGGGTTGACCCAAGCCCGGTTGGCTCTTACCCGGTTGGTTCCTAGCGAACCGCCTGGTGCCC
>DATINJ010000176.1:0-2875 GCA_035474375.1 Kineosporiaceae bacterium
CTTCAACCCTGCGCCGGGAGCCGGGGCGCAGGGAGTCGTGCGGGCCACTCTGTACCCGATCTGTACCGGCCCGGGGTTGATCTCCACTACGCCGAGAGCCGTGTGGCATCGCCTCGGCCTCGCACCGCCTGACCGCGCGTCGTCCTGGGCGCCGCCCTTGACGACACCGTCGGTTGACCTCGTGCAGCTCGGCGTCCAGCGCGGCGGGTGGTAGCCCGACGGGAGGTCGAGGGGATGCCACGCTTCCGGCCGTACCTGTCTGCCGGCCACCGATGTGCCGAACTCGATCATCCCCGAGACCTGCCCGGCGAGGGCACGCACTTGCTTTCAAGTTGTAGCGGGTCCCGTGTCATGATCACCGTCGCGCTGATAAGCCGTACGTTGCCGTTCGGCTGCGGTCTCGCTCGTCGGCCCGGGTTGCCGTCAGTGCAAGCAACGACCGGTGAGGACTGTCGTGCCTGACCGTCGTGCTGCTGCGTGTCATCCCGTAGCCATAGAGGCCAACCGTCCTGATGCCTCCTTGCTGCCTCGGTGCCCACATGATCGTGTGGGTGGCTTGAGCGTGATTGCCTGGTGCGTGTGGACACCCTGCCGCGTGAGGCCAGCTCGTGATGTCGTCCTCTGGGTCCGGATTCATTCGATCCTCAGCAGATGCCGCACACAGCTGTACCACCGGGCCGGCGCATGTCCACCGCGGCTGCACCGGGGAACGCCGCAGCCCGTCCGAGCCGATCACCCAGCCCTGCTGTCGGCCGCACACCAGGATCTGTCCAGCCCGATCAGGGCGATCTGGCCGTGTCTGAGCACCACGGCGCCTGGATTGTGCTCGACGCCTGAGCGCGCCCGGTGCCACGACCGGGCCATGCCTGTGACCCAGGGGTTCAATCACATCGCGACGATGACCGCCGACCTCGACCGACTGATCAAGTTCTACGCCGACGCGTTCGGTGGTGAGGTCACCTTCGAGATCACGAAAACGGACGACCACCCCCGGATGGCCAACATCGAGCTCGGCGGGGGCGCGGGGCTGAACGTCTTCGAGGTGCCCAACGAGTCGATCATCGGCGAGCGCCGGACGCTGGGTGGGCGTGGCCCGATCGACCACTTCGGGATCGCCGTCGACTCCCGCGCCACCCTGGAGGGCCTGCGCGAGCGGATGGTCGCAGCCGGTGCGGAGATCGGGGAGATCCAGCGCCTCGGCAACATCTGGTCGCTGTTCTTCCGTGACCCCGACGGCATGGAACTCGAGGTCTGCGCGTACGCGTCCCCGGAGGATTGAGCGCCGCGATCAGGGTGACCGCCGCGGGTGGCGGCGTTCGGTGCGGGGGTTCTCCGCTTCGCGCCGCCCTTGACCCGGCCGGCGCGGCGTGCACGATGACCGGCCGAGGGAGCTGTGCTGCTCCTTCGCGTCAACGCGTCATCAGCTTGGGAACCAGGGCGACATCCCAGCGCGCACGTTCCGACCTGGGGAGGCGCTGGACCGGATGTGACCGTTGATGACCCCTATGGGCTGCCCGTCAGGGCACGCCGTGGGCACGGTGCTTCTCGTGATCAAGCACGCCGTCTGCTGTCGGGTCCTCCGCCTGAAAAGCGGAAGGTCGGCGGTTCGACCCCGCCCCTGGCCACCATCGCTTGACTGCATTTCTACAGGTCAGGTTGCCTTATGCGATCAAGCGTCGGCACGTTGAGTGCCCCTTGTTGACCGCTGAAACCCCGTGTTCGCCGTCCCTTGATGCACGAATGTTGCACGGTGATCTTGGGGCTCCGTCGGCGGTTCTTGCCCTGCCTGTGCTTTGGGCCAGCGGTGATATCCGCGCGGCGCGGGGCTGGCATCTGCCGCTCTGGTCGCTGTCGCTGCGAGGTGGGCCCGTTCCGCAGTCGCAGTTGCTCACACCTGCCCCGTCCCTCGTATTGGCCGGGTTGCTCGTCGGGGTGTCGGGGGCAAGGGTGGCGCTTGCGCCATCGCGTCAGCGACGCCGAAGGCGCCCTTGAGCCCGGCGCCGCGGCGTGGACGATGGAGCGGCCGAGGGGCGCGGCACCCACAAGCGCGGCACCCACAAGCGCACACGAGGTCTGGCACGGGAGGAGGTACCTCGGCCTGTCGCGCGTGCGAGGTGCTTGGCGCTGTACCGGGCGGACGGACTGCGGGAGCGGTGAGGGCAAGGTGACGGACAGCGGAGTGAGCGCCGAAGATCTGAGCGGTCGCCAGGACGGCGAACGTGCTGGTCATTGGGACGCGGTGTACGACAGGTCCGCGGAGGACGCGGTCAGTTGGTTCGAGTCCGAGCCGACGTTGTCGCTGGAGCTGCTCGGCCTCATCGGAGCAATGTCGACTGATCCCGTCATCGATGTTGGCGCCGGCGCCTCACGGTTGGTGGATGAGCTGTTGGGCCGGGGGTTCTCGGACCTGACGGTGCTCGACGTGTCCGATGTCGGTCTCGCGAAGGCACGGCGGCGGCTGGGCGACCGCGCCGATCGGGTTCGGTGGCTGATTGCGGATCTGCTGTCCTGGCAGGCGGCGCGGCGGTACCGGGTCTGGCATGACCGGGCGGTTTTCCACTTCCTCACCGACCCGGTGGATCAGGCGCGGTACCGCGAAGTCCTCGACGCTGCGCTCGAGCCCGGCGCCGCGGTCGTGGTCGGGACGTTCGCGAACGACGGCCCCGACCGTTGCTCGGGCCTGCCGACCTCCCGCTACAGCCCTGAGCAGCTGAGCGCGGTGCTCGGCACAAGTATCGAGCCGGTCTATTCGCGGCGGGAGCTGCATCGCACGCCGTCCGGTGCCGTCCAGCCGTTCACCTGGCTCGCCGCTCGTCACCGCTAACCTGTCCCGGCGTTGGTCTCGATCGGACTCGGCTCGACCCATTGATCCGTG
>DATINJ010000177.1:0-26576 GCA_035474375.1 Kineosporiaceae bacterium
ATCGAATCCCCGAACAGCGCGGAACCGCCGAACGGCGCGGAACCGCCGAACGGCGCGGAGTCCCCGAAGGACGCAGAGTCCCCGAACGGCGCAGAGTCCCCGAACGGCGCAGGAGCCTCGGACCGTTCGGAGAGTTGCGGAACCTCGCACGCCGGAACCTCACGCGGCGGAGACGATTCTCTTCCCACCGCGACGGTGTCCCGCACCAGCTCGGCGCATCCCGCCACGAGCACGAATCCCTCGGGCTCTTCGCCCCTAAAGCCACCGTGTGACAGCAACAGCGAAAGTGGCAGGGGTCGGAGCACCGCGAGCGGTGGTGACGCGCGGGTCCTGGTCACTGTTGCAGCTAGCACACTGACCGGTGAAGATGATCAACCTGGGTATCTGAACGGGTACGGGCCGATCATCGCGAGCATGGCCCGCCAGGTCGCCGCCACCGGAACCTGGCGGTGTGCGGTCACCGATACCACTCACGGCACTCTCCTCGGCTTGGGCACCAGCACCTACACCCCGAACTACAAACCCACCCAACGCCTACGCCGCCACCTGTACGCCCGCGACCGGGTCTGCCGCGTCCCCGGCTGCAACACTCCCGCCGAACTCTGCGACATCGATCACTGCACCCCCTGGCCCAACGGCGCCACCTGCGAATGCTGCACGGAATGCCTCTGCGGAAACCACCATCGCATGAAACACGAAACGGGCTTCACCCTCACCCCCAGCACCAACCCCCACGATCCACCCGGCACTCTCATCTGGACCACCCCCGCCGGACACCAATACCCCAGCTACCCCACCACTCTCCAAGACCCAGCATCACACCCACTCAATAACTCCCAGCCACTCAGAAGCCCTGACCCGAGCAATAGACCCGACCCGAGCGGCAGCTCCAACGGGACGGGTGAGCCTGACTCGAGTCGTGGCCCCGAGCCGAACTGTGCGCCCGGAGCGAGCAGTGACCGCGATCCAAGCGGCGGGCTCAGCCGGACGGGTGAGCGTGACCCGAGCGGTGGGCTCGTCCCAGGCGGTGGCCCCGACTCGAGCGGTGGACCGAACGGGACCGGTGAGCCCGACCCGAGCTGTGGGCTCGACCCAGGCGGTGGCCCCGACTCGAGCGGTAGACCGAACGGGACGGGTGAGCCCGACCCGAGCTGTGGGCCCGACCTGAGCGGTACACCCAACCGGACGGGTGAGCCCAGCTCGGAACACGCTGAGCGCTCCACCGCACAAGCCCTCACAGGCACCAGTACTGGCGGTGACCGCGGTGAATGCCACTCGTGCGCCGAAGCCCTCGCCACCATCGCCGCCGAAGACCAACCCGATACTCCGCCCAACCCCACCAGGACGTCTAACCCCACCACGACCCCGCGACGTCACCCCCACGCCGACGACCCCAACAACAACGCCTTCGAATACGACAAACCCAGCGACGAATCCGGTGAAGACCACGGATTCACCGGCAGTCGGCTACGACCCTCCTTCAGCCATACCTTGCCCCTACCCAAAGACGGCGAGCCACCACCCTTCTAACCGAATCGCTTTTTGGCCCCCGCTCTCAGCAACCCCCTCCGCCTGAGTCGGCTCGCTTGATCCGTTCTGCCTGGCCTGAGCTCGTCTGGCCTGAGCCCTGGCCTGAGCTCATCTGGCCTGAGCCCTGGCCTGAGCTCGCCTGGTCTGAGCCTGTTCTGCCTAGCTTGCTCTATTCGAATCTGCTCTGTGAGAGCCTGTTCGGGCGCAATCTGGCCGGCTCTGGGCGTGCCGTTCTGATTGGCTCAGGACAGTCCCCAGAAGTCGGCTCGGTTGATAGGGCGCTCAGGCTTTGCCCAGCTGGGAGAAAGGGGTGTTTCGGTCCACGCGCGGCTCTGCGGGGAGGCCGAGGACGCGCTCGCCGATGATGGTGCGCTGGATCTCGTCCGTCCCGCCGGCCAGGTGATAGCCGGGGGCGCCGAGCAGGTGCTCGGTCCAGGCGAAGGTGCCCCATTCGCCAGTGTCCGCGCCGACCCGTGCGCCGAGCAGGTCGGCGGCGACATCCGCTACCAGCGTCAGGTTGGTTGACGCGATCAGCTTGCTCAGTGACCCGGCGGAGCCGGCTTTCTGCCCAGCCGCTGCCGCGCGCGCCACCCGAGCGTTCGTCGCGGCATGCAACGTGGTGCGGATGTAGAGGTCTGCCAAGCGCTGACGCATCACTGGGTCCTTGGTGCGGTCGAGGGAACGTGCGAGATCGAGAACCTCGGCGAAGGTGCCACCCTTGCGTCGACCACCGGAACCGGACGACGTCCGCTCCAGTCCCAGCGTCGTTGTAGTGATTCGCCACCCATCGCCGGGTTCGCCCAGACGAAGCGCATCGGGAATTCGCACCCCGGTCAGGAAGACCTCGTTGAACGAGGCTGCACCGCTCATCTGTCGGATCGGGCGAACCTCCACCCCGGGGGAGTCCAGCGGCAACAAGAAAGCCGTGATCCCGGCTTGCTTGGGCACCTCCGGATCGGTGCGCGCCAGCAGCAGGCCGTACTGTGCAAATCGGGCCCCCGAGGTCCACACCTTCTGCCCGTCTACTCGCCAAGCGTCGCCGTCACGCACCGCCGCACAACTCAGCGCGGCCAAGTCGGACCCGGCGCCGGGTTCGCTGAACAGTTGACACGCCAGCAAGTCCGTGCGGAGAAAGGCTTGGGCGAAGTTGTCGCGTTGATCCACGGTGCCGAAGAGCGCAACCGCCGGGCCGATCAGCCCGGTCGTCACGCTGATCAACTCGGTGGACGAGGGCACCTCGAAGGCGGCTTCCTCCTGTGCGAAAGCAACGCTGTAGATGGCGGGAAGGCCGGCCCCGCCCACCTCGGCCGGCAGCGTGAGAGCCCCGTAGCCAGCATCGAAGCGAGCCCGGCGGTAAGCCCGCACCTCCTCGAGCAAGCTGGCTTCCTGGGCATCCGTCAGGTTACGGAAGACCGAGAAGTCAGCCGTGCCCTGGCCCCAGGCACTGCCAGTGTCTTGCTTGGGAGGCAGCGTTCGGGCCAGCCACTGCCGCAGCTGCACTCGCCACTCTTCGACCGGAAGAGGCTGTTGATCAGCTTCGGGCACGGTGCTCTCCTTCAGGGTGGAAGTGGTGCTGTCAGGGGCCGGCAAAGGTGTTGCTATGGAACGGTCAGCACCGTGCAGGCACTGATCCCCGGGGCTCCGTACACGTGAGTGAAACCCACTCGGGGGCCGCCAGGCACCTGATGCCCCGGTGCTCGGCCCTGGAGCTGGCGCACCACCTCATGGACTTGGCGCAGACCCGAGGCTCCGATCGGTTCGCCATTGGCCAGGCATCCGCCGTCGGTGTTGATCGGCAACCGCCCACCGGGTTCGGTGGCACCGCTCGCCAGCAGTTCCTCCTGCTCACCGTCGGCACACAGGCCGGTCTCGGCCAGGTGGATGATCTCGGCGCCGCTGTCGGTGTCTTGCAGCTGCGCTACCTGAACGTCTGCCGGAGATACGCCGGCGATCTCGAAGGCGGCAGCCGCGGCGTCAATAGTCGGACTCGACCGAACCCCTGGGGCCAGCCAGGGCGAGAACACCTCGAACGAGCCGAACCGCCGGGACCGCAGCGCGATCGAGGCCAGCGTGACAGGCTTCTGGCACAAATCTGCAGCCCGGGAACTCCGGGCCAGCACGAGCGCGACGGCGCCGGCATTTGGACTGCAGAACATGTACTGCGACAGCGGTGGGCTGACCGGAGCGGCCGCGAGAATCTCCTCCTCCTCAAGCGGCTTGCGCCGCCAGGCATAGGGATTCGCCGCACCATTTCGAAAAGCCTTCGCCGACACCCTGGCCAGCGACCGCTCGGAGATCTGGTGATCGTGCAGGTAGCGGCGGGCCTTCATCGCGAAATACTGAGTAGTGACCATCATGCCGCTCTCGCCGTACCAATCACCGAGCCCATATCCAGCCGGAGAAGCGGCGAAGGCACCCCGCTGATGGTTGTCGAACCCGACGACGAGCGCCAGCTCTGCCTCGCCCGCCCGCAGCGCCTGGGCTGCGGTCATCAGCGCCACTCCGCCGGTGGCACAGCCATTGCGAACGGTGATGAACGGAAGCCCGGTGAGCCCGAGCCGACCGACCAGAGTGTCCGGTTTGCCAGAAACGTTGCTGCCGCCCACGGCGTAATCAATGTCGCTCCAGTGCAGGTCGGCGTCCGCCAGGGCAGCGCGCACGGCCACCTCGGCCAGGTCGAGACCCGAAAGGCCGTCATGACGGCCGAAAGCATGAATACCCGCACCGACGATGGCGACGTCCGTTGGTCTTGTCATGACTCACCTGCTTCGCCTGGGGTGAACGCATACGTGAGTACGTCGAGCCCTTCGGCGTCCGTCCAGATTCGCAGCCAGGTGGCGGTCAGCGGCATTCCGATCCGCAGCGTCGCGACGTCCTCGATCTGCAACCGGGACTCCACGATGACCTCACCGAGATCGACGTAACCCACCGGATAGGGCACGAAATCGGTACCGGTCGGGCCGCGGTAAGGGCTCTTCGGCGCGAAATGTTGCACCGTCCACGACCACAGCGTGCCGTGGCCAGGCAGTGCCAACTCCGACATCTCTCGTCCCGAGCAGCGTGGGCAGGACTCCTGGTACGGAAAGACGACAGTGCCGTCCTGCTCGCACCGCGCGCCTAAGAGGACGGGTGGCTGGCCGATATCTGTGGCTGAGGGCCCCGGCTCGACTCCGCCGGTCTGCGGCGCCTCGACCTGGAACAGAGCGGGGTCGAGAACTCGGGCGTTCGCGGAGGCGTTCAAGTGCTCGACGTGAAACAGAGCGGAGTCGAGCACTCGCCCGTTCGCGGAGGCGTTTAAGCGAGTGTTCCCGACGGCGTTCGAGGGCGTGCTAGCGGAGGCGCTCCCGACGGTGTTCGAGGGCGTGCTAGCGGAGGCGTTCACGACGGTGTTCGAGGGCGTGCTAGCGGAGGCGTTCACGACGGTGTTCGAGGGCGTGCTAGCGGAGGCGTTTAAGTGAGTGTTCCCGACGGTGTTCGAGGGCGTGCTAGCGGAGGCGCTCACGACGGCGCCCGGCCGAGGCGGACGAGCGCTTTGCCGACGTTGCCACCTTCGAGTAGGCCCACCATTGCCGCTGGTGCCGACTCCAGCCCGGTCACCTCGGTGCAGTGGTCCCTCAGCTGGCCCGATTCAAGCCAATTGGCCACCTTGGTCTCGAATTCCGGCCGAAGGTCTTCGTGGTCGCGGACGATGAAGCCGCGCAGGGTCACTCGCCGGAGAACGGCCTCGATCAGTTCGCTGATAGCCGCAGTGTTCGGGCTGGCCTGCATGGTCGAAACCATCCCACAGAGCGTGACTCGGCCACCGATGCGCAGGTGATGCAGCGCCGCCACCAAGTGATCACCCCCGACGTTGTCGAAGTAGAGGTCGAGGCCGTCGGCTGCCAGCTCGGCGAGCCGAGCGCTCAGGTCTTGGGAGCGGTAGTCGATAGCCGCATCGAACCCGACGTCTTCGATCAACCAGCGGCACTTCTGAATCCCTCCGGCAGATCCGATCACTCGTCCGGCCCCGAGCAGGCGAGCCAGCTGACCGCTGATCGAGCCGACGCCACCTGCGGCGGCTGACACGAACACCGTGTCACCGACCGCCAGCTCGCCGATCCGGGTGAGCCCGACATAGCCGGTGAAACCGGTCTGCCCCAAGGCGGACAGCCAGGACGCGGCGGGCGCCAGATCGAGGTCGACAACCCGGGCCGAGCCGGCATCGAGCACAGCCAACTCGCGCCAACCAAGCCGGTGTCGCACCGTGCTGCCGACCGGGAGGGCAGCTGAACGGCTCTCCACCACCTGTCCGATCGCCCAGCCGTCCAGCGCCTGGCCGATGGAGAAGTTCGTCGTGTAGACCTTGTCGCCGGCGTCCATCCGCCCGCGAGTAGACGGGTCGAGGCTCATCAACTCATTACGCACGAGCGCCTGCCCCGGTTCGAGGTCGGGCACTGACCGGCTCTCGATCCGGAGATCCTCGGCCAGCAGACGCCCCTCTGGACGACGGGCAAGGACGACGGCCCGGGTTGTGGCGACGTCGGTGCGTCGACTCACCGCCTGGCTCACTGCCATCAGGGCTCCTTGGATTCGGCTTACTGTAATGACACTATAGAAACAGAGCGGACGCCGCGTCGACCCCCGGCGGTGGCGAGAAAATCCGATCGGACGCCGATCGCCGGTCGGACATAGGCAAAGCTCCACCCCGGACAAAGGATCCGGGCAGCACTGGTGTGTTCGGCCGACCGGTGGTTATGGTGGCTAGGTCTTTCACAAGACGGGGTACAGTAACCAATCTGGTCGGACCGCGAAGCCGCTAGCGGAACCAGCTAGCGGGAAACGCGTTGGCGAGAAACCTGCTGGCGAGAACCTGCCTGCACGGGCAGTCGAAGGAGACCTGATGCGCGTTTCGGATGCGCTCTACATCGATGGCGGTTGGCGGCCCGCGCGAGGCACCGGCACGATCGAGGTGTTCGAGGCAGCCACCGGCGATCCGCTGGGGACGGTTCCGGCCGGCAGCACGGCGGACGTCGACGACGCGGTGGCCGCCGCCCTGGCGGCCTTCGAGACGTGGTCACTGACGCCGGTCAGCGAGCGAGCTCGGCTGGTGCGGGCGCTGGCTGCCGGGCTGGCCGCCCGCGAGGACGAGCTGGCGCCGATGATCAGTCGTGAGGTCGGGACCCCGCTGAACATCTCCCGGCGGGTGCAGGTCGGGCTGGGCGTCGCGGTGTTGGAGTCGATGGCCGACGCGGTCGAGGAACTCCCTGCCGAAGAACGGATCGGCACGTCGCTGGTGTTTCGCCAGGCGGCCGGGGTGGTCGGGGCGATCACCCCCTGGAACTACCCGATCTACCAGCTGGCGGCCAAGCTGGGCCCGGCGCTGGCGGCTGGCTGCACGATCGTGATCAAGCCCAGCAGCGTGGCCCCGCTGAGCGCTTTCGTGGTGGCCGAGGTGGCCACCGCGATCGGCATCCCGGCTGGGGTGCTCAACATCGTCACCGGGGCGGGACGCGCGGTCGGCGAGGCACTCGTACAGCACCCAGGCGTGGATCTGGTCAGCCTGACCGGCTCCACCGGAGCCGGGGCCCGAGTGGCAGCGCTGGCCGCAGCGAGCATCAAGCGGACCACCCTGGAGCTGGGTGGCAAGTCCGCGTTCCTGCTCTGCCCGGACTCGAACCTGGACGCCGCCTTGCTCGCGGCGGTCCGCTCGGCGTTCGTCAACAACGGGCAGACCTGCTCGGCGACCAGCCGACTACTGGTACCCCGCTCGGAGCTGGCCGAGATCGAGGAACGGCTGGCCGCGCTGGTGTCGGCCATGGTGGTCGGAGATCCGCTCGATCCGGCCACCGAGATCGGCCCGGTCGCCTCCGTCAGCCAGCAGCAGTCGATCCTGCGATACCTGGACAAGGCCGGTGATGACGGCGTCTTCCTGACCGGGGGAGCCGGCCCGGTGCCGGGACTCGATCGCGGCTATTACGTCCGGCCCAGCGTGGTCAGTCGGCTGGAGCCGAGCTCGGTGCTCGCGCGGGAAGAGATTTTCGGTCCGGTGCTTTCCGTGCTCGCCTACGACACCGTCGACCAAGCGGTGCAGATCGCGAACGACTCCGATTACGGCTTGTCCGGGGCCGTGTGGTCGTCCGACCTCGACACGTCGATCGCCGTGGCTCGCCGGCTGCGCACCGGGCAGGTGTCGATCAACGGGGGCCGGTTCAACGTGCGGGCACCCTTCGGCGGGTTCAAGCGCTCCGGTGTGGGTCGGGAACTGGGCCCGCACGGGCTGGCCGAGTACTTCGAACTCACCTCGTTGCAACTGCCCGCCGACAGCGGCGGCTCGTGAGCATCGGTGTGCTGGCCACGCTACGGGTCAGCGGCGATCATGCGGAGGACGTTCGAGCCGCGCTGGTCACCTTGGCCGAGCAAGCCGCACAAGAGGCTGGGACCGAACTCTTCGAGGTACACGAGTCCACCGAGCAGGTCGGCCACTTTGTGGTCTTTGAGCGGTATCGCGATCAGGACGCCGTGCTCGCGCATCGGACCAGCGAGGCGATGGATCGATTCCGAGAAGCCTTGCGAGCGTCGGACACTCGTCCAGAGATCGTGTTTCTGGCGCCGGTCGCACTGAGGTCTTCGGTAGGAGCGGCGTCTCGAGTCGCACCGACGTCCCCCGATCACACCGATAGACACCGATAGCACCTGACGATGGCCAACCGGTCGTCGTCCTGAATGACCATTGAAAGGATCGCCACCGTGCTTTTGGAGCTCACTGGCAAGCGCGCCCTCGTCACCGGGGCGAGCCGTGGAATCGGCAAGGCCACGGCCGATCTTCTTGCTCAGGAAGGATGTTCGCTGGCGATCTGTGCCCGCGGCGAGAAGGACCTGTTCGGCTTCGCCGACGAGCTGCGCAGTCGCGGCGTCACGGTTCATGCCGAGGCATTCGACGTCTCGGAGGAAGGCGCGATCGGTGCGTTCGTCGACCGGTCTGCGGCCGCACTCGGCGGGCTCGACATCCTGATCTCGAACGTCACCGGTGGTTCGGTCAAGGGGGAGGGCCAGTGGCTCACCAGCCTGGGCACCGACCTGCTCCCGCTGGTGCGCGCGATCGACGCCGCGGTACCGCATTTCGTGACGGCCGGTGGCGGTGCGGTGGTCGCCATCTCGTCCATCTCCGGGATTGACACCGCCTCTCCGAGCGCGCCCAACTCGTACGCCGCGATGAAGGCCGCGGTGATTCAGCACTCCTCCGCCCGCGCGCATGCTCTCGCAGCTCAGGGGATCCGGGTCAACACCGTGTCACCTGGCCCGATCGACTTCCCCGGCGGCGACTGGGACCGGGTGCGCGAGGGTCGTCCGGCGCTCTACGAGCAGATCAAGAGCAAGATCGCGCTCGGTCGGTACGGGCGTCCGGAGGAGGTCGCGAAGGCGATCACCTACCTGGCCAGCCCGGCCGCCTCCTTCTGCACCGGCGTCAATCTGGTGGTGGACGGCGGGATGCTCTCCAGGGTCCAGTTCTGAACGCCGAGCACGGATCGGGCATCGGGCCCATTCAGGTCGGCTCGCGCTCCAGCGACGACCAGCCCTCGACCGGACCGATCGAGATCGTGCTGGTCGTCGGTGGACGCTGGCACGACATGGACTTCGCCCGGCTGCAGCTGCTGCAGGAACTGGACAAGCACGACCGGGTGCGGGTTCGAGTATTCGAGAACTACGCCAGTGCCGGCGCGCTGGAGCGAGCCGACGCGCTGATCACCTACACCTGTGAGGTGCGACCGGAGCCAGAGGAGCAGCAGGCTCTGGTGGACTTTGTCAGCGGTGGTGGCCGCTGGCTCGCTCTGCATGCCACCAACTCGGTTTTAGATCCGGTGAGAGCGCTGGACCCGGTGAAAGCTGTTCAGAGATTGACATTTCGGGCTCCGCGAGTGCTTGGCCCGGTGGCACAGGTGCTCGGCAGTCAGTTCCTGGCCCATCCACCAATTGCGCCCTATGTCATCGAAGTGGTGGGCGATGATCCGCTGGTGGCCGGCCTGGAGCCGTTCACCACCACGGACGAGCTCTACATCTGCGAACTGCACCCACCGCTTCGAGTGCTCCTGCAAACCCACTACAGCGGATCCTGCCGAGGCTTCGAGGAAGGCCAATGGGACGACGACGCGCCCCGACCGGTGCTCTATCGCAAGGTGACCGGCGAGGGTGAAGTCTGCTACTTCACGCTGGGACATTGTCGAGGCAGATACGACGTGCGGGATCTCGGCATCGAGGATCTCGGCAAGCGTGATCGCGGTTCCTGGCAGACGCCGGAGTTTCGGCAGGTGCTGAGCCGAACTCTGGCCTGGGCCGCCTACGGGGATGCCTGGCCCAACGTAGTTTATTGACCCCAACTAAAGAAACTGACATAGTCAGGCTGTGCGCCAATGGTGCGTCCGGCGATGGCACGTTCTCGCCGGACGCACTCTCCAATGGGTGTTGCCCGGGAGGTAGACCATGTCAACGATGACCGAGGGCGGCGACGCTCGCACTTCTGCAGCCAACGTGGTTTCTGAGCAGACTAATTCGACTGACCTGGCGGCGCAGTTGCGCCGCGACATCGTTCGCGCCACGGCAGCTGCTGGCGCCGGGCACCCCACGTCGGGAGCCTCCGCCGCGGACCTGATCGCCGTCCTTGGTAGCGCCCATTTTCGCTACGACGTGAACGATCCCGGTAACCCGGGCAACGACCGCTTCGTCCTCTCCAAGGGTCATGCTTCGACCTTGCAGTACGCCTGGCTCAAGGCGATGGGCGCGATTGACGACGCCGAACTACTCACCCACGCTCAGCCCGGCAGCCGCCTGGAAGGCCATCCGCGGCCGATTCTGCCCTGGGTCGAGGTAGCCACCGGTTCGCTCGGCCAGGGAGTCGCCGCCGCCGTCGGGATGGCGCTGTCGCTACGCCGGCTGGAAGCCAGCCCGGCACGGGTCTTCGTGCTGTGCGGGGACGGCGAGATGGCCGAGGGATCGGTCTGGGAGGCGTTCGAGCACGCTGCTCACTACGGCCTGGGCAACCTGGTGGTCCTGGTCGACGTCAACCGGCTGGGGCAGAGCGGCCAGACGATGCCGGACGGCGACCCCGCCCCCTACGTCCGTCGGGCCGAGGCGTTCGGCTGGCGAGCGGTTGCCATCGACGGCCACGATCTCACCGCTATCGACCGCGCGCTGGCGCTGGCCGACGCCGATCCGAACGTCCCCTTGGCAATCATCGCGTCGACCGAGAAGGGCCACGGGCTCGGTGCGGTAGCCGGTCGTCCGGGTATGCACGGTCGGCCGCTGGTCGACCCGGCGGCGGTGCTGGAGTCGCTCGAGGCGGCGCCGGATCGGCGCTACCCCCCGCTGGCCCCGGCCGAGGCGCCGGCGCGGGCAGAGCACCGCGAGGTCGTGCAGTTGCCTCGATACGAACTGGGCGCGGTGGTCGCCACCCGGCTGGCCTACGGCGAGGCGCTCGTGGCGCTGGGCGCGGCCCGAAGCGACGTCGTCGTTCTGGACGCGGAGACCGGCAACTCGACGATGTCCGAGCTGTTCGCCGCCGTCTACCCGGAGCGGTTCTTCGAGATGTTCATCGCCGAACAGCAGATGATCGCTGCGGCGACCGGGCTGTCGTCCCGCGGTTGGACCCCATTCACCTCGACATTCGCTGCCTTCGGCACCCGGGCGTTCGAGTTCGCCCGGCTGTCGGCGATCGGCGGTGCCGGAGTCCGGCTCTGCGGCTCGCACGCCGGGCTCTCGGTCGGCGAGTCCGGGCCCTCCGGGATGGGCCTGGAGGACGTCGCGTGCTTCCGGGCGGTAGCCGGGTCGACCGTGCTCCAGCCCAGTGACGCCAACCAGGCCGCCGCGTTGGTCGCGGCAATGGCCGACCGACCCGGCTTCACCTACCTGCGTACCCATCGCGGCGGCGTCCCGGTGATCTATCAGCCGGGGGAGGACTTTCCGATCGGGGGCAGCCGCGAACTGCGTTCCAGCCCGGAGGATACGCTGACCTTGATCGGGTCGGGAGTCACGGTGCACGCTGCGCTGGCGGCCGCCGACCTCCTGGCCGAACGCGGTATTCGAGCTCGGGTCCTGGATTGTTACAGCCTCAAGCCGCTGGACACCACCGCCGTGCTGGCGGCGGCTCGGGCGACCGAGATCGTGGTCACCGTCGAAGACCACTACCCCGAAGGTGGTCTCGGCAGCGCAGTAGCCCAGGTGCTGGCCGAAGCGGGGTTCCTGGCACAGCTGAAAATGCTCGCCGTGACGACGATCCCGTCAGCCGGACCGGTCGCCCGCCTGACCGCGGCCGCTGGGCTGGACGCCGACGGCATCGTGGCCGGCGCGCTCGCCGCGTTGAACCGGGCCGGGCGGCCCTCATGACTCAGGCTCAACCCCACGAGATCCTGTCCCCGGGCCAAGGGGTGCTTCAGCAGGGCGAAGAGGCGCTTCAGCAGGGCGAAGAGGTGCTTCAGCAGGGCCAAGAGGCGCTTCCGCAGGGTAGAGAGGTGCTTCAGCAGGGCGAAGAGGTGCTTCAGCAGGGTGAAGAGGCGCTTCAGCAGGGCGAAGAGGTGCTTCAGCAGGGCGAAGAGGCGCTGCCGTCGATCCCCGAAGACCTGTCGCGTACCACGCACATCGTGCTGGTCCGCCACGGTCTGCCGATGACCGGTGTCGCGGCGGACCCGCCGCTGTCGCCACTGGGGCAGCAGCAGGCCTGCCAGGCCGGGGATTGGCTGCGGTGGGAGTCTCCGGTCGCGGTGATCTCCAGCCCGTATCTGCGGGCGCTGGAGACGGCGCAGGCGATCGGGTTGGCGGCCGGCCTTCCGGTGGAGATTGACGAGGACCTTCGGGAATGGGGTGAACCGGTAACGTCCTACATCACCCCCGAACTGCTTGGCGACAGCCCTCGAGGGCGAGCCTTCGCCGAGGGGCGGTTCGCCGAGTTCATTCCCGAGCACGATCGCGAAGGCCTCACCCGCAGAATGACCGCCGTGGTGGCCAAGGCCGGGGAACGCTGGCCGGGCCGAACCGTGGTTCTGGTCAGCCACGGCGGTGCGATCAACAACTTGCTCGCCCATGTGATCGGCCTGGCTCAGCCCTTCTTCTTCAACCCCGGCTACACCTCGCTGTGCCGGCTGCAGGTGCTGCCTTCCGGGCGGATGGTGCCGACGTCAATCAACGAAACCTCGCACCTGGTGGCCGCCCGCAACACCGCGACCCCGATCCTCCTGGGTCAGGGAGCGGCCTGAGATGGCGACCGCGGTGATCACTGGAGCCGGTCGCGGGATCGGACTCGCCACCGCTCGACGGTTCGCCGCCGACGGCTACGACGTCCTGATGCTCGATCGAGAGGCGGAGCCGCTGCGCTCCGCGGCCGCCGAGATCGGGGCCAGAGCCCACGTACTCGACGTCACCGACACTGCAGCGGTCGCCGAATTGCCGGAATTGGCGCCGGAATGCACGCTGCTGGTGAACAACGCGGCGGTCCAACGCTACGACACGCTTCTGCAGACGAGCGCCGAAGCAGCCCGGTTCGTGCTGGACGTCAACGTCGTTGCCGGGCTGATGGTCGCTCGGGCCCTGGTTCCGGTCATGGTCGGATGCGGTGGCGGGTCGATCGTCAACCTGTCCTCGATCACCGCCGTTGCGCACCCGCCGGGAACCGGCGTGTACAGCATCTCAAAGGCGGCGGTAGAGGCACTGACTCGGGCCCTGGCTCTGGAGCTGGGGCCGCTGGGAGTGCGCTGCAATGCGGTCGCGCCCGGCATGGTGCCGACCGAGGGGTCCGGCCAGCACTACGGGGACGACGCCGAACTGGCCCGGCGGGCAGCAACGATGCCGTTGGGTCGACTCGGGGTCACCGCCGACATCACCGCGGCCATCGCCTACCTCTGCTCACCCGAGGCCGGCTGGGTCACCGGGCAGGTACTGCGGGTGGACGGCGGGTACACCGTGGCGAGCGGGCAGTTCGCCCGGTTGGCTCGGGGTCGGTCATGACTGGTGAATGCGCGCGATTGAAGGAAGCCCAATGACCGTCGACCTGGACGCTGACGCCTTTCTCAAATGCCCCTTTCCGGCACTTGCCCAGGCTCGGACCGGGGCCGGTGTGGTCCCGGCAGGGCGTCCTGGCTGGTTCTTGATCGCGAAGGCCGGACTGGTTCGTGAGGTGCTGCGAGACACCGCGACCTATTCCTCCGCGGTGCACAAGCATTCGTCGCCACCGGCCGGAGTGGCCGACCAGGTGGCGGCGATCCGGGCGCAAGGCTGGCCGTACACCCCGGGGTTGGGTACCAGCGACCCGCCGGTGCATACCCGGCAGCGGAAACTGGTGAACCAGACCTTCACGCCCAGGGGTCTGGCCTGGATGGAGCCGCTGGTCTCGGCGGCCGCCGCCGATCTGGCCGCCGCGCTCCCGGACGGAGTCGAGATCGATTTCGTCTCCAGCTTTGCTCAGCCGCTGCCGGTGTGGGCCATCTCGGAGATCCTCGGCCTGCCGTCGGAGCGACGCGACGACGTAATTCGCTGGACCCGGGCTGCCACCGCCAGCATCGGCGCCCGCCCAGCCGACGAGGATTGGGTGCCTTACGAAGAAGACTTGCTGGAGCTGCAGCACGTGCTGGCGGACACCCTCGAGGAGCAACGCCGCAACCCCACCGACCGGCTGATCAGCCGGCTGGCGGCGGCCGCCGCCGAGTCCGAGGACATGTCGACCGGGCTGCTGCTGACGATGCTGCGTGAACTGCTGGTGGCCGGGAACGAGACGACTGCCAAGACGATCGCTCAGCTAGCTCTGTTGCTCGACGGGCAGACCGAGATCTGGGACCGGGTCCGGGCCACGCCGGAGTACGCGGACGTGGTCGTGGAGGAGGCGCTGCGGATCACCAGTCCGTCCCTGAGCGCGCATCGCCGGGTCACCCGAGACACCGTCCTGGGCGGAGTGCAGCTGCCCGAAGGATCGACCGTGGTGCTCTCGCTGATGTCGGCCAATCGGGATGAAGAGGTCTTCTCGGATCCGGACCGGTTCGATCCAGAGCGCGGCTCGCAACTGCGCCAGCACCTCGCCTTCGGTCACGGCGTGCACATCTGCGTCGGCGCCGGCCTGGCCCGGATGGAACTGCGAATCGCGGTACAGGCGTTGGCCGAGCGAGTGCAGAGCATCCGGGTGGTCGACCCCAGCGCCGCGACCTACAACGAGAGCTACATGCTCCGCGGGCTGCTCGGGTTGCCTGTGGTGGTCACGCCGAACGAAAGGATGAAGCGTTGAGCCAGCGTCCGTTCCGATTCGCCTGCCAGGCCTACAAGGCGACCTCGCGCAAAGAGTGGGTAGAGCTGGCCCGGCGGGTGGAGGCCCAGGGGTTCTCGGCGCTGCACGTGGCGGACCACTACATCGGTCCGGGGGCAGCGCTGGAACCGACCGGGCATGGGGTGCAGACCCTGGCCGCGATCCCGGCGATGGCGGTGGCCGCCGAGGTCACCACCACGCTGCGAGTGGGGTCGAGGTTGTTCTGCGTCGGGTATCACCAGCCGGTGGTGCTGGCCAAGGAGGCGGCCACCCTGGACCTGCTCTCGGAAGGCCGGCTGGAGCTCGGTCTCGGCGCCGGGTGGCTGGATCGGGAGTACGCCGCGATGGGCATCCCCTTCCCCTCGGCCCCGGACAGAATCGAGTTGCTCAGCGAGACGGTTGATCTGATCAGCCAGTGCTTCGCCTGCGGGCCGGTGGAACTGGCCGGCCGACAGGTACGAGCATCGGGCTTTACGGCGGTCCCCGCCCCGGTGCAGTCTCCCCGTCCACCGATCATGATCGGCGGTGGCGGACGGCGAGTGCTGACCCTGGCCGGTCAGAAGGCGGACATTGTGAGCATCAACTTCAACAACGCCTCCGGAACCGTCGGTGCAGCCAGTGCGCGCAGTTCCACTGCCGAGCAGACCGCAGCGAAGATCGACTGGATCCGGGCGGGTGCCGGTGACCGGTTCGAACAGCTGGAACTGGAGATCGGAGCGTACTTCGTGGCGATTCACGGGAGTTCCGGTCTCACTGCGATGGACCTGGGTAACCGGCTCCAACTCACCCCCGAGCAATTGGCCGAGTTCCCGCATGCCCTGGTCGGCTCGGTCGAGGAGATCTGCGAGACGCTGCAACGGCGGCGCGAGGAGTACGGCATTTCGTACATCACCGTGGGGGACGCGGTGGCGGACTCGTTCGCCCCGATCGTGGAAAGGTTGGCGGGACAATGAGTTCTCTGGAAAACGTTGGACGGCTGGGCGCTTCGGAAAGTGCCGGGCGACTGAGCTCTCCGGAAAGCGCCGGACGACGCAGGTCGCTGGAACGCGTTGGGCGACGGATTTCGCTCGCGCACCTGACCTTGATCGACGTTCCGCCGGCGGCGCTCGTCCGGGTAGCAGCCGCAGCCGGCTATGACGCTGTCGGGCTGCGCATCGTGCCGGTCACGAACGGTCCGGACTACTCGCTGCGAGCCGGCTCCAAGGCGCTGCGCGAAGTGGTGCAGATTCTGCAGGACACCGGCCTGGAAGTACTCGACGCCGAAGTCGTGCGGGTCGGCCCGACCACCGACCCAGCGGCCTATGAGGGGTTCCTCGACGCCGCTGCGGAACTCGGTGCCCGACATGTCGTCGTGGTCGTCGAGGACCCGGTGCCCAGCCGGGCTGCGGCCACCCTGGCCGGGCTCTGTGCCCTTGCCGCCGGTCGGCAGATCACCGCCATGGTCGAGTTCATGATGTTCAAAGAGGTTCGCACGCTGCTCGAGGCGGTGGCCCTGCTAGCTGACGCGGGCGCCGTCAACGCGGGAATTCTGCTGGATCCGCTGCACCTGGCCCGCTCCGGCGGGACGGTCGAACAGGTCCGCCAACTGCCCGCCGAACTGGTGCCCTACCTGCAGATCTGTGACGCGGCCTCGGCCGAACCGGCGCAGGATGCGGAAGCCGCTGGGGTAGAGGCGCGGCGGGCGCGACTGCTGCCCGGCACTGGCCAGTTGCCGCTGACCGAACTGCTGGCCGCCGTCCCGCCGCAGGCGGCGCTCAGTCTGGAGGTGCCGGACGGTTGGGTGAACCCGGATCCGCTCGGCCGCGCCCGGCAGGTGCTGGACAGCGCGATCTCCTGGCTGGCCCGGTCGGCGCCTGGGTCCGAACCTCAGCCCTGGTAAACGATTCCGCCATCGGCGGCGATCACCTGGCCATTGACAAACGACGCGGCTGGGGAGACGAGAAAGGCCACCACGGCGGCGATCTCTTCCGGCGTCCCGGGCCGCCCGGCGGCGATCCCGGCCACGATCCGGCCGGCTCGCTCGGCCGACACCCGGCCCGTCACCAGCTCGGTACCTTCGATGTAGCCCGGGGCCACCAAATTTGCCGTGATTCCGGCCGGCCCCAGCGTGACGGCCAGGCGGCGGAGCCAACCTGCGAGCGCCGCCTTCGATGCGACATATGGGGCGCTCGCCACTCCGGTGACGGCGGCCTGGGAACCGATCGCGATCACCCGCCCGCCGGGACGCGGCAACAGGTGGCTGACCGCCTCGGTCAATAGCACCGTACTCATGACGTTGGTAAGAAAGTCCGCCGTCCATTGCGCGGCCAGGTCCGCCAGCGACGTGTGCGGTGCGGACGCCGAGCCGCCGGCGTTGTTGATCACTGCGGTCAGTCGAGGGTGCTCGACGCTCAATCGGCCGGCCAGGCCCTGTACCTGCTCGGGCACGGTCAGATCGAGGGCGTGCCAGGTCGCCGGTTTGCGCCCGGTGTCCGAATCGGCATTGATCTTCGCTGCGGCGTCCTCGAGTCGGTCGGGACGGCGCCCGAGCAGGATGACGTCGAAACCGTCCAGGGCAAGCCGTTGTGCGATGGCCCGGCCGATTCCGGTGCCTGCCCCGGAGATCAGGGCGATCGGAGTCGGCTGCTGGCGCTCTGGCTGGACGGCGGTCATCTGGTGCTCCGGGCCACTCGACGGATGGGGGCTCAGTGGGCAACACATTTGCATTGAGTTGGCCCAAGCTCTTGTACATCGTCTCCGGTAAGTCTCACACTTCCTACCAGGGCGCGGTTGCATTCTACACACTGGCTCCAGTTTCAGATCGATGCAAGACACACCGGCAAGTACCCAGGGCTCGATGACGAGAAGGGGTTCTCCATGCGACTGACAGGCAAGATTGCACTGATCACCGGAGGCACGGCCGGTATCGGAAAGGGCATCGCCCGGGCCTTCCTGGACGAGGGTGCCTCGGTGGTGATCAATGGCCGGAACGTCGAGGCGGGGGAGAAGGCGCTGGCCGAGCTGGAGGCCGGGGAGCGCGGGCTGTTCTGTGCAGCAGATGTCAAGAAACGCGAAGACGTCGAGCGACTGATCGCGACTACCGTCGAGCACTTCGGTCGGATCGACATTCTGGTCAACAACGCCGGCGGTGCCACCGGGCTGGGTTCCCCGATCTGGGAAATGTCGGACGAGGTCTGGGACGACACGATCAACTGGAATCTCAACTCGACCTTTTGGGCGACCCGCTCAGCGCTGCAGCGGATGGTTCCGCAGAAGTCCGGGCGAATCATCAACATCTCCTCGGTGGAGGGCAAGCACGGCAAGGCGATCCTGGCGCCCTACGTCGCGGCCAAGCACGCCATCAATGGCTTCACGAAGAGCGTGGCCAAGGAGGTGGGCACGATGGGCATCACGGTGAATTCGATCTGCCCCGGCTTGGTGATCACAGACGTGATCACCCGCGAAGGACCCAAGACTGCCGAGGGAATGGGGCTGACGCTGGATGGTCTGATCGAACTGTTCGCCTCGGAATCTGCCATCAAACGGGCCAATACGGTGGAAGAGGTCGCCGCCGTCGCGGTGCTGTTCGCCTCGGACGTGGCGGCCGGAACCACGGGTGCGATCTACAGCGTGGACGGCGGAACGGCGCAGTACTGAATTCGATGGCGCTGCCGGTGATGTGAGCATTGACACTCGCGAGTGCGCGTGTATCTTGAGTCAGTATCAAGTTAGACGTTTCCTTGGGCGCACTCCGTCGGCGTCTAGAAGTCAACCGCACAGGAGGCTGGTGTGACCGAGGTGATCATCGCCGGCTGGATGGACTACTCCATCCACCGCGACCAGGTGCTCTCGCACCTACAGCAGGTGAGCGAGGCTACCCGGGCCGAGGCGGGTTGCCTGGCGTATGCCATGTCCGCCGACTCCGGTGACGACGGCCGCATCCAGGTGTTCGAGCGGTGGGCCTCCCGCGAGGCGCTGGAAAATCACTTAGAAACCGCGCACGTCAAGGAGTTTCGCGCCGCGATCGTCGGGTATCCGCGGACGGCTCGCAGCCTGAACCGCTTCCTGATCGCCGACGTCGAGAGTTTCTAGTCTCGGCGTTCGACCTCTCAATCCGTCCTCAGCAATCACCGGTCCATGGAGTCAAGGTATGACGACGACACCCCAGTACGCATCCGGAATCGACCTCGATCGGGTGATGCAGGAAGACGCGCTCGACCTCGTCGGCCGCCTCGTCCAGCTCTATCGTGATCGCAGCACCGACCAGGCCGACGGGCAATGGCGTGAACCGGTCGACAACTATGCGGATCCTCAGGTTTGGCGCAACGAGGTCGACACGGTCCATCGCCGTGTTCCGCTCCCGCTGGCCCTGTCCTGCGAGATCAAGGAGCCCGGAAGTTACAAGGCGATCACCGTCGCCGGAACCCCGGTACTCATCACCCGAGACGCGGAAGGCGCAGTGCACGCCTCGCTCAACGTCTGCCGGCACCGCGGGTCTGCCCTCCTTCCGGACGGCTACGGCAAGGTCAAGCACCTCAGCTGCCCGTACCACGCCTGGTCCTACGACCTGGCCGGTTGCCTGACCGGGGTGTACGGCGAGAAGACCTTCGGGCCGGTGGACCGCGCCTCGCGAAGCTTGGTGTCGTTGCCTGCCGAGGAGCGGGCCGGGCTGGTCTTCGTGTCGCTGACACCGGGGGCCGATCTCGACCTCGACGGCTGGCTCGGCGGGATCACCCCGTTCCTGGAGAGCCTTGGGCTGGCGAGCGGCCATCACTACTCCACCCGGGAGCTCGACGGGCCCAACTGGAAAATCGTGATCGACGGGTATCTGGAGGCCTACCATTTCGCCTCCTTGCACCGGGAAACGGTTTTCAAGACCAATCTGTCGAACATGACGGCTTATGACCAGTGGGGGCCGCATCAGCGCGGTGCCCACGCGTTGCGCCCGATCGCGGAGGCGGCGAAGCAGAGCCGAGACGAGTGGGACCCGGCCAGTTGCGTCGGCGCGATCTACTGGCTCTTTCCGGGGCTGGCCATCGCCGGTGGCTGGCGCAGCCACACCGCGATCTCGCTCGTCCTACCGGGTGAAACCTGGGATACCTCGAAGACGCAGCAGCTCATCGTGCTTCGCCAGGAGCCCAGCGATGACGAGGAAATCAAGGCCGCTGAGCACACCAGGGACTGGTTCCACGACGTAGTGCTCGACGAGGACTACGCCACCGGCTACGGGGTGCAGCGCGGATTGCAGGCGCTGTCTGGAACCGACTTCATCTTCGGGCGTAATGAGCCCGGCGTCCAAGCATTTCACCGTTCACTCAAGGAGATGGTCCAATGACGGGCTCCACGATGTCACCCGGCGCGCTCGACGGCCGGATTGCACTGATCACCGGGGGAACCCGTGGTATCGGCCGGGGGATCGCCGAGGCATTCCTCGCCGCCGGCGCCAGCGTGATGATCAGCGGCAAGTCTGCGGACAAGGGCAAGCAGGCACTGGCTGAACTCGGGGTCGGTCCGCGAGCCGCCTTCACCAGCTGCGACGTCCGGGTTCAGGCCGAATTGGATGCGCTGGTCGACGAGACCGTGGCGCAGTTCGGCCGAGTCGACATCCTGGTGAACAACGCCGGAGGTAGCGACGGGTTCGCCCCGATCCACCTGATGTCCGACGAAGCCTGGGAAAACGCACTGCTGTGGAACCTCAATGCGGTATTTCGAGCGACCCGCAAGGTTCTGCCCGGCATGACCGCCAACGGCTGGGGCCGAATCATCAACATCTCCTCGGTCGAGGGCAAGCAGGCCAACAAGGCCATGATCAGCCACTACATCACCAACAAGCACGCGATCAACGGCTTCACCAAGGCCACCGCGTTCGAGTACGGAACCCAGGGCGTCACCTGTAATGCAGTGTGCCCCGGTGCGATCGAGACCGACATCATGCGTTCCGCCGGCGCTCAGGTAGCCGAGCAGGCCGGGATCACCTATCAGCAGTTCCTCGAGAGTTACGCGGCAGACGCGGCGATCAAGCGGCTGAACACGGTCGAGGAGGTCGCGGCGATGGCGACGCTGCTGGCCAGCAACGCCGGTGGCGGGATCACCGGTGCATTGCTCAACGTCGATGGCGGAACATCGCAGTACTAGGGCATTTTCGGAACCAAGTGGAACGTAGAAAGTTGGACAGCACTCGATGAGGAGGGCCTGAGATGACGCCAACACTCTCTATTCGTGGGCTGTCCAAGACGTTCCAGGGGCAGCGCGCACTGATCGACGTGGACTTGGACGTCGAACCGGGTGAGATCCGGGCGCTGGTCGGAGAGAACGGCTGCGGCAAATCCACGTTGATCAAAATCCTGGCCGGCTTCCACCAGCCGGACGGGGGCAAGGTGGCGGTCGCCGGGGTGCCGATGGTCCTGGGCGATGCGAGCGCGGCCGATGCCGCCGGGCTGCGCTTCGTCCACCAGGATCTCGGGCTGGTTGCGTCACTGGACACGATCGACAACCTCGCCCTCGGCCATGGCTACACCCTCGGCCGGGATCGTCGGATCCATTGGAAGCGCGAAGCCCGGTCGGCTCGCGCCGCGCTGTCCGCTCTCGGATACCACCTCGACGTCCGTAAACCAGTCGGCGGGTTGAGCATCAGCGAGCGGACAGCGGTGGCGATCGCCCGGGCGTTGTCACCGCACCGGTCCGAGCCGACCATGCTCGTGCTGGACGAGCCGACCGCGAATCTCCCGGCGGCCGAGGCGGACCGGCTGTTCGCGCTGGTGCGCACCGTGCGCGAGCGTGGGGTCGCCGTCCTGTTCGTCTCGCACCACTTCGACGAGGTATTCGCGGTCGCTGACGCGGTGACCGTGCTCCGGGATGGGCGACTCGTAGATACCCGCCCGGTGCAAGGGCTTTCCGAGCGGAACTTGGTAGAACTCGTGGTTGGCCGGGCGCTGGAGTCACATTCGGTGGACCCGGCCGCCGTCGCGACCGCAGAGGTTGCCCTGGAGGTGCGCGAACTGTCCGGTGCGATCGTTCACGACCTCAACATCGACCTGCATGCCGGCGAGGTGGTCGGGGTTGCCGGCATCACCGGATCGGGTCGCGAGGAACTGGCCGGGATGCTCTTCGGCGGCCTGGCGCGCTCCGGGACGGTTCGCGTCTGTGCCGAGGTCGTTCCGCCGCAGCGGCCGGACCGCTCGATCGCGGCAGGTATGGGGCTGGTCCCCGCGGAACGGCATGCGAACGCCGCCTTCCTGTCAGCCAGCCTGCGGGAGAACGTGACGATGGTCGACCTGCGGCGCAACATCGTCGCTGGTCTCCTGCGACGGAAGCGGGAAAGTTCCGACACCCGCTTGTGGCTCGATCGGCTCAGCGTCAAGCCGACTCAGCCAGAGGCGGTGATGTCGGCCCTGAGCGGAGGCAATCAACAGAAGGTCGTTCTGGCGCGCTGGCTGCGTCAGCAGCCCAGGGTGCTCGTGCTCGATGATCCCACCCAGGGCGTCGACATCGGAGCGAAGACCGAAATCCATGCTTTGATCGACGCCGCTGCCAGCCAGGGGACGGCGGTGCTGGTGTTGTCCAGCGACCACGAGGAACTGGCTCGGCTGTGCCACCGGGTGCTGGTATTGCGTTCCGGCGCCGTGGTCGACGAGATCCGCTCGCCCGCGCTGAGCGCAGGACACCTGACGGCAAGCACGATCGGCAACCTGCAGGCGAGCTGAGCAATCCGAATTCGCTCCGAAAGGGACACCCATGAACGCCTCAACGCCTGCCGTCGCCCAGGAACCAGTCCTTTCCTTGGAAGAGGATGCGGCGGCCGAGAAAGGCACCCGCAAGCTCCGGGTGCGCGGTCTCGGACTCGACCGGTTCAGTGGCCTGTACGTCTGGGCCGGGCTGATCGTGCTCTTCGGCATCTGGATGCCGGAGTTGTTCCTCACCAGCAGCAACGCTCGGATCATCGCCGGGGATGAAGCCATCACGGCGATCCTGGCGCTCGGGCTGGTGATCCCGCTCGCCGCCGGAGTGTTCGACCTGTCCATCGCCGCCACCATGGGCTTCGCCGCCGTTCTCGTCACCTGGTATCAATCTCACGGCCATAACCCCTTTGTCGGAGTGGTTCTCGCCATTCTGGCCGGCACTCTGGTGGGCGTGATCAACGGATTCGTGGTGGTCAAGCTCCGGGTGGATTCGTTCATCGCCACCCTCGGCATGAGCAGCGTTCTGGCGGCGGGGGCCTACTGGGTGACCAACGGGCAGCAGATCGTCACGGGCATCTCCCCGGACTTCGTGAAATTCGGTACCGCGCAGTGGTTCGACATTCCGGTGCCGGTCTATTACATGGTCGTTCTCGGTGGTTTGCTCTGGTTGTTCCTGGAATTCCGGCCCGGCGGTCGCTATTTGTATGCGGTCGGTGGAAACCCGCAGGCCGCTCGACTCGCTGGGGTTCGGGTCGATCGAATCGTCTGGGGATCGATGGTCGCATCCGCGACCATCGCCGGCTTCGCGGGAGTGGTGCTGGCGGCCAAGCTCGGTACCGGCAATCCCACCAGCGGACCGGCCTACCTGCTGCCGGCCTTCTCAGCGGTGTTCCTCGGTGCCACCCAGATCAAGGCCGGCCGGATGAACGTGCTCGGCACGTTGATCGCGATCTACCTACTGGCGACCGGAATCAAAGGGCTGCAGCTGGCCGGCGCGCCGGTCTTCCTCAACGACTTGTTCAACGGGCTGGCGCTGATCCTGGCCGTCGCCCTGTCGGCGCGCAGCAAGCGAAAAGTCTAACCCGTACCGAAAAGTCTCGATCGATCGCTGCTCTGCATAGTTACTTTATAACGACTATGTAAAGGCCGTAGACTTCACTTGGCCATCTCTGTAAAGCTCACGCAATTACCCGGTCATGACGCTGCTGAACGGGCTGCGGCAGGGCACCACCACCGCGCATTCCCAATGGAGGGAACTCAGATGAACAAAGCTTGGGCGCCAACGATATTCGTAGCCGCAAGCCTGATCCTGGCCGGCTGCAGCAGCTCAGATGCGGGTGATTCGGCCGTAGCGGCCACGGCCGACAGTTCGGACCCCGGCGTCGTCGCCGCCAAGGCCTATCTCGATTCCCAGCAGGCGAACCCGACCACGATCGAGATCGCCGATCCGTTGTCGAAGAAGCCCGATCCCGGGAAGCTCGTCGTCAAGCTGGTCACCCCGCAGCCCGTCACCCAGGTGGTCTCGGACGGCACCAAGGCCGCCGCCGAGGCGCTGGGCTGGACCTACAAGGCCATTCCGGTTGCGGCCACCGCGGAGGGCATCCAGAAGGCCTTCCAGGCGGCGCTGGAGCTTCAGCCCGCGCCGCTCGGCATCGAAGTTTCCGGTTACCCCAAGGTGACTTTCGCTGCCCAGCTGGCGGAGGCCAAGAAGCGGGGCATCGCGGTGGTGTCGGAGTCCACCACCGACCTGCCCGGCACGGATGACGGCATCGTTGCCCTGCTGGACGGCCCCAGCCAGGTGCAGCTGTGGGGCAAGGCCATCGCGGCGAAGGTCGTCGTCGACAGCAACGGCAAGGCTCAGGTCGCCATGGTCAGCGTTTCGGCCTACCCGATCCTGGGTGAGTTCGTGACCGGGTTCAAGGACGCCCTCAAGGAATGGTGCCCGACAGAGTGCTCGGTCACCGACCTCGACCAGCAGGCCACGGACGTCGGCACCAAGACCCCGACCGCCATCGTCAGCGCCCTGCAGCGCAACCCCAAGCTCAACTACGCCGTATTCAGCTTCGGTGACCTGACGATCGGTCTGCACGCGGCGCTCAGCGCCGCCGGGCTCAACGACAAGGTGAAGATCGCCGGCGAAACGGCCACCGCGGCCAACCTCGCGGCGGTCAAGGACGGTACCGAGTTGGCCTGGACCGGGTTCGCCGCACCGGTGCTCGGCTGGCGCACGGTGGACGCAATGGCTCGGTTCGCGAACGGCGATGACCTGGGCTCGGCGACCACCAGTCCGCTGCCCACTCAGGTGGTCACGAAGGAGAACATCGGCAGCATCCTGACCGACGACGCGGGCTTCTACATCGGTGTCGCCGACTACGCGGATCAGTTCAAGAAGCTCTGGCTCGCCCAGTAAGGCTGCAAGACCGGCAGTTTCGCAAGACCAGTTTCGCAAGACCAGTTTCGCAAGGCTAGAGCGGCCGGCGAGCGATCGGAGCGGGGCGCTGTGCCCAGGCCCCATTCGCTTGCCGGCCGTAGCGCTTTCGTCAGCAGGACGGATCACCGCTATCGCTACCACCGACGCGAGGAGCAACGATGCTCAAAGGTATCGCCGGCCGAACAGCCATTGTTACCGGTGCTGGTGGCCGGATCGGAGCGGCTGTCTGCCGTCGCCTGCGGATCGAAGGCGCACAGGTCGTCGCCGTCGATTCGAACAAGTTGGCGTTGGATGCTCTCGCCGCCGAACTCATCGCCGAATTCGGTGGTGACCAGGTGACCGTTCAGGCCGATGTCAGTGACCCGGACGACACCGAAAGGTTCTTCGCCACCGCAGTCGAGCGTTTCGGATCGGTTGACCTGTTTCATGCGAACGCCGGCATCGAGGGTGTGGTCAGCGATGTCGCCCACCTCGACATCGCCGACGTCGATCGGGTGCTGGCGGTGAACGTCCGAAGTGTCTTCCTCGGTGCCGCGGCAGCCGTGCGGCAGATGAGTGAACAGCCGACTCGGGGAAACATCCTTTTCACGTCCTCGATCGCCGGGCTGAAGGGCGATGCGGGGGTCGCGCCGTACGTGGCGTCGAAGCACGCGGTGATCGGCATCATGCGCAGCCTGACCAAGGAGATCGGTCCACTGGGCATCCGGGTCAATTGCCTGTGCCCCGGGGTGGTGGAGTCACGAATGATGGACTCCCTGGAAACCGGCATCGGTGCGCTGGCCGGCATGGACTCCTCGGCAGTGAAGACGGCGCTGCTCGCCGCCGTGCCGATGCACAGATATGCCCAGGTAGACGAGATCGCGGCCACCGCAGCCTGGTTGCTCAGCGACGAGGTCCCCTACATGCATGGCGAGGTCGTCACTGTCGGCGGCGGTCTCTATCCCTGATCAGGAGCTGACGATGACAGATGGCCCGCTCGCCGCGCTGCTGGATCGAGAAGCGGTGTGCGACATGCTCTACCGGTTCGCGGAGGCCTTGGACCTGCGTGACTGGGCGCTTTACCGTTCGGTCTTCGCCGACGAGGTCGAGATTGACTACACCTCCTACCGTCCGGGCGCGCGAAGCGTGATGCGGGCCGAGGATTGGGTGGCTCGTGGCCGGGCGCGGATCGATCCGCTCGACGCGACCCAGCACTCGATGTCGAACCCCCGCGTCACGGTTGACGGTGACACCGCTACTTGCACGATGTACATCGAGGCCCAACACGTTCTGACCCGGGACGGCATCAAGGCTCAGTACCTGATCGGCGGTCGCTACGTCGACCGTTTGATCCGGATCGGCGGCGAGTGGAAGATCACTGCGGTCACCCTCCAGGTTCGCTGGAACCTGGGCGACCCCACCGTCGTCGGCCTGTAGCACCGCACCGACGGACGACAGTGCCGTCCTGCTCGTACCGCGCGCCCAAGAGGACGGGGTCGCTGGCCGGTATCTGTGGCTGTGGGCGTCCGCGAAGATCGTCAGGTATGCCCGCGTAAGTGCCCTTTAGCGGGCTCTCAGCGGGCACACCTGGTGATCTTGGCGGACGCCGAGCGCTGATGGGAGACACCCCCCGGCGGCGCTGCCGTGATCGACCGAAAATGGAAACACTTCGGCTGTTCCCTGTGAATGTCTTGATCAACGGCGCTTTGGTACTGGGATAGCA
>DATINJ010000178.1:0-7883 GCA_035474375.1 Kineosporiaceae bacterium
GCCGCCGCATTTCTTGGATGGTTCGCTTTTCACCGTCGTTCACGATTTCTGTCGTTCTGCACTGACGGCGGGTCGGGGGACTGCAAGCCCTTCGCGCACGGCGTGCGCTTGGATGAGCCGGTGACCGTTCATGATGTGGCCCGCGCGCTGCCTGACATCGCGACGCTTCGGGACCGGTGCCGGGCGTTGGCGATGCTGGAGAGGATCCTGACCTCGCGGGGGCAGTTCGGTACGCGTTCGATTCGCGCTGGCGGCAGGTCTTCTCAACCTGGGTGAACGAGCCCGCGTTCAGCTTCGACGGCTTGCTCAAGGCGACGGTGTGTCTCTGGCGGCAGCACGGCGACGAGCGGTGGCAGAGCGGAGACATCGAGTTTCCCCCGGGCGCCGATCCGGACGGCGCGGACTGGCTGTTCCAGGTGGTTGTGGAGGCAGACCCCGCGTTCTATCGACAGTTTGCGGAGTCTTGGCACGAGCGAACCCTTGACGAGGACACCGTCCGGGAGATCTTCGCGCTGCGCCCACTGACCGACGAGATGGTCCGGCGCCTGAACCCCGACGTGACGGTGACAGACCTTAGCGACGTCCTGATCACGATCGGATACCCGTCGGCACCGGAGGAGCCGATGCGCTCTTCCCGGGTCCGGTAGACGCTTCGGCTCGGACCATCAGCCGCCGGAAGCGAGCCGCTCCGCCTGCCGTCTTAGTACTGTGAGCTCGCATGACCGAGGGCGAGATCACCGCAGGCCTGGTCCGTGACCTGTTGCAAGAGCAACATCCAGACCTTGCCGAGTTGGCCATCCGCGAGGTGGTGGGCGGCTGGGGTAACCAAATGTGGCGTCTCGGGGACGAGTTGGCCGTGCGCATGCAGCGCATGGACCCCACTCCGGAGCTGCAGTTCAAGGAGCGGCGGTGGCTACCTGTGCTGGCCCCGCGCCTGCCGCTGCCGGTGCCGATCCCGGTGCGGTTCGGTGAACCGTCCGAGCTCTTCCCCAGGCACTGGACCGTGATGACGTGGGTTCCCGGCGAGCCGCTGGACCACGGTTCGATCAGTCGCGGCGCCCACGCGGCTGACACGTTGGCGGGCTTCCTCCAGGCGCTCCATGTGCAGGCTCCCGCCGAGGCGCCGATCGCTACGGACCGCGGTGCCCACCCCAGGAACTGCACGGACGGCTTCGAGAACTTCTTCCAGGCCGTTGCCCCCGACGACATCGCTGCCGATGTCCGGGCCGTCTGGGACGACGCAGTGGCGGCCCACGCGTGGGAGGGCCCGCCGGTGTGGGTGCACGGCGACCTCCATCCCGCGAACGTCGTCGTCTCGGACGGAACGCTCTCGGGCATCGTTGACTTCGGTGACCTGTTCGCCGGTGATCCGGCATGGGACCTCGCCGCAGCATGGGTACTGCTTCCCGCCGGTGCGGCGTCACGGTTCTTTGACAGGTACGCGCATGCAGACGAGGCGGCGATCCGACGCGCCCGTGGGCTGGCCGCTCTGAAGAGCCTCTTCCTGATGCTCATGGGGCGGAACGGAGATCGGGGCCTTCCCGGCGGCAAGCCGAACTGGGGACCTGCAGGCCGGGCGGCACTTGATCGTGTTGTGAGGGGCTTTTGAGGCCGGGCCTGAATCCACCGGTCTCCAGGAAATGATGATTGCCGATGTCCACCACATTGGCGCTCCTGAGTGGTCCCTTTCGTAAGTTCATCGGGGGTCGCCCCGGTTCTCCAGCCAGATCGACCAACCGAGAGTGCCTGGCTGCCGGTCAGCACCGGTTTGGACCGCAAATGGGGGCGACAAGAGCCCGAATCACAGTCCAAATCGGTGCTGACCGCCGTTCCGCCCCGCAGTACGAAGAGTGGACACCCGCCGGGCCGCAACCCGGCTCGGATTAACCCCTGAAGCGGCCCGGAGAAACCGTTCCTCCCGGGAGTTATACCGAGCCGGGTTGCGGGCCTTCGAGGATCAGGGCCGATCGCCTGGTCGATGACGGGTCGGAAAGAGCGCCGATCCCACCGCCTGGACCTGAACCACCCCAGACGAACTTACGAGCGCGACCACCTAGCATGCGAACAAGCGCTCTTGCGTCGTCAATTTCAAGTTGTAAGGCGCCGACAGCGATGCGCCAGAGCGACGGCAGGTCACACGCAGCACGGCTACATACTTACATGTTGATTCCGTTACGGAGGGTCCTGATTTGAGCGGGGCTGGATCTGATTCTCTGCCTTTTGGAGCCATTGTCGGTACCAGCTGGCGTAGCCCGTGGGGCTTCCGTCGGATTCCCGGAGCGGTCGGAATCCGCCGTCGCTGGCCGTGTCGTCCGCCCACATCTGGCCGCGGGTGGGTCCGCTGACGACGAGTGCTTCGCGGTAGGCACATCCGAGGTGGCAGAGATAGAGCAGCCCGATGGCGTGTTCGGGCGCGAAGGCGACGGCGTCGTGATGCTGCCAATAGGCGTCCTCGGCTTCGTTGAACTTCTCCTCGGAGTCGAAGTCATCCTCGTTCGGTGGGTCGGGTAGGCCTTCGGCCGGGTTGAACGCGTCAGTGCGCGGGAACGGCTGACTCAACGCATCCAGCTGGGTGAGTTCCGCGCCGTCTCCTTCCCAACGCCACTGGCCTTCGGCCCGGCGCAGTGGGAAAAGGCCGTACGCCGGACCCACGCCCCCACGGCTGACCTGGAGCAGGAAGGCTCGGTATTCGTGAGGTAGTTCGACATCCAGCTGCGACTCCAGGTCGGCCAGCTCATCCTCACTGAGCGGTGGTTCTGCCAGCCAGTGATGGCGGTTGGCGCCGAAGATCGATCCGGCCTTCGGATGCTTTGACAACGTGGCCAAGCGACCGGGCACGTCCGACCAATCCGAGCTAATCACTGCAACACCATAGACGTCGCTGGGACTTCAAGCACTGAAGTGCCAGCGTCGACCAGTGCTCGCCAAAGCATTCTGCAAGGGCACCGACCTCGGCTGTGACTTCCCTGCCGTTGGCGAGGACGTAGGTGGGCGTCTGCCCTGGGACCTCGGATACGCCAATCCGCCTGGCTCCCAGCGAATCCTCGGCCCAATCTGATCCACCTGCCGACAACTGCGGCTGACCGCTCATGCGCGCGGTTACTCGATCGGGTCAGCAGAGCGCTCGCGCCGTTGCGCGATCATCGCTCGGATCCCGAGAGCCACGAGCAGCAGTGAAGAACCGAGCAGGAGGAAGATTAACGGGTTGACGAGCGGGGACACCAGTTGTTCGGTGTGACCGTCCCGGTACAGGCAGGTGTAGTCGAGCGGGAAGAGCTTCTGCTGAAGTCCCCGAAAGTTCTCGTATCCCCCTTCGTTACAAAACACTGTGGCACTGGCCAGCGTGAGCATGCCGCTGCCGAGCGCACCCATCACCCAGAGCGGGATGGTCGAAACCAGCGCGAGAACAGCACAGGCGAACAGCTTTCCGGGACTTGCGATCATTGGGTCATGGCCTCCGCCAGTGTTGACGACGGCATTGACCAGGTGGGGAAAGGCATAGCATTGGACGGTCCCGGGGATTCCGAAGGCATCACGGTTAGTAGCGCCTGAGACAGTACCGGTCGCCACCGGGGCTTCTGACTCGGGCTCGTTCGTCCCTACCTACCATCGGCGCTACGAGAAGCTCACGCGCATGCTGCTGTCCGGTTCACTCGGCGGACAGCAGCAGATACTGATGGCGCCCGGACCCTGTGCGCTTCAGGTGTACTTCCAGTCCATTCCTGGGTGTCGTCTTTTCGGATTGCCTGCGCGATCGACCTGATGTTCGTTTGCCCTTCTCATCAGCGCGTCTGCAGTGGATCCGAGCAGCAGGGGCATCAAGCGGTCGAGCCAGGTGGCATTCGCTTCCAGCGTCGTGCGCGGGGCGTCACGGGTGTGAGCTTTCCCAGGCACGAGGTGTCGGGGCGCGAAGACTGCCGCCTCGACCAGATCGGGCAGGTCGGCCCGGGCCGGCCAGTTGCGGTTGGGCAGACTGGCTCCGACCGTGATCTGTGTGCCTGCCCCGTCGCGGGTCTGGAGTACCACCTGGACCTGAAGGTCCGGCCGCTGGTAGTGCACTGATGGGAGGAGGAACTCGCTGTACTCCGGGTCGGACATGCCGTAGGCGGCGACGAGGAACTGGAAGGACCGCTGAACTTCAATTCTGAAATCGAGTGGCTGCTTCCTCGACATTGATTGCCTCCCAAGCAATCTGAGGACACCAGAACCACTGCCGGCGAGGGAACGCCTTCGTCATGACTACCCCCCGAAAGTCCTCAGCTGCCGCCATCCGCGTGGTAATCCGATCCTGCGGTAGCGGTGAGTGGCCAGGCGGGGGAGTGGTCGATGGCCTTCTGCGATGACCCCTCCCACGCCTGGGTCCGAATTACCTGGTGAACTGGCGACCTCGGCTCACTTGCTGAAGCCCGCCGTCAGACCGCTGACCAGTTGGCGCCGGCCGAGCACGTAGAGCACGACCACCGGCAGCGTGGCCAGCACCACCGAGGCCAGCACGGCCGGGATGTCGACCTGGAATTGGCCCTGGAATGCCTGCAGGGCCAGCGGCAGGGTCCGTTGGTTGGGGCTCTGGGTCAGGATCAGCGGCAGGATGAAGCCGTTCCACACGGTCAGCCCGTTGTAGATCGACACCGTGACCAGCGCGGGCCGGACCAGCGGGAAAGCCAGGTACCACAGCGTTCCCCACTCGCTGGCGCCGTCCAGCCGCATCGACTCGAACAGCTCCTTGGGCACGTCCCGGATGAAGTTGGCCAGGATCAGCACCGACAGCGGGATGGCGAAGGCGATCGAGGGCAGGATGATCGCCAGCAGGGTGTCGTAGAGCTGCAGCCGGATGATGATCAGGTAAACCGGGATGACGACCGCCTGCAGCGGCAGCGCCAGGCCGGCCAGGAACAGCACCGTCGTCCAGCGCAGGAACCGGCCGCTGCCCCGGACGATCGCGAAGGCGGCCATGAAGGAGATCGTCACCGCCGGGACGATGGTGGCCACGGTGACGATCACGCTGTTCAGGAAGTAGCGCGGGAAGCTCGACTCCATCACCCGCCGGTACGGGTCCAGGCTCGGGTCCGACGGCGGCTTCATCGTGTTGGTGACGAAGTAGGTGGACTGGTCCTTGAAGCTGGTGATCACGATCCAGTAGATCGGGATGATCACAATCGCCAGCCAGACGAACGCGGTCAGCCCGCCCCACCAGTTCGGCCGCTCTCCATTGCCCGACCGGAACAGCTTGCGCCTGGATCTCTTCGGGGAACCTGACAGGCGTTCCAGGGGCGCTTCGGGGTTCATCGTGGTCGCCATCTCAGGCCCCTTCCAGCTGGCTGTCCGAGGCGCTGCCGCCACCGATTCGGCGGAACAACAGCGAGAGCCCCAGCCCGAACAGCACCAGGATCACCGCGATCACGCTGGCCGGCCCCATCTGGTTGCCGCGGAAGCCGCGAATGTACATGTCCAGCGCGAGCACCCGGGTGGAGTCGCCCGGACCGCCCGCGGTGAGTATCCAGATCAGGTCGAAGAAGGTCAGCGAGCCGACCACCATCAACGTGGAGGAGGTGACGATCGTGTACCTGAGGGTCGGCAGCGTGATGCTCCAGAACTGGCGGACCCGGCCGGCCCCGTCCAGTTGGGCCGCCTCGTACAGCGAGCGCGGGATCTGCCGGATCGCGCCTTGGTAGAGCAGCGAGTGGAACGGCACGAACTGCCAGGAGACAATGAAGATCAGCACGCCCATCGCGAGCCGTCCCTCACCCAGCCAGTCCTGCTGCAGTAACGGGATGCCCAGGCCGGCGCCGAGCCCGAAGTTCGGGTCGAGCAGGCCCTTGTAGGTGATCGCCACCGCCGCGGAGCTGAACAGCAGTGGGATGAAGTAGAAGACCGCCAGCCATTCCCGGTATCGCTGGTGACCGGCCAGGAAGGCGCCGATCAGGATGCTGGCCGGGGTCTGCACCGCCCAGGAAAGGATCATCACCAGGAAGGTCACGTAGAGCGAGTGCCGCAGGCCGGGGTCGGCCAGGACCGACCGCCAGTTGCTCAGACCGGCCGGGGTGATGTCGCCGAACCCGGGCCAGTTGCTGAAGCTCAGGTAGAAGACACCAATCAGCGGAACGACGCCGAAGGCGACGAAGAACAGCAGGGCCGGGACGGCGAGGTAGGCGACCCGGCCGCTCCCCCCGGCCTGCGAGGCGACCTTGCGGGGGAGGTCTGCCTCGATGCCGGGCGGAGCGGCGACGGTCACGGCTGCTTCCCCGCTCTCACGTCCCTCGCTTCTGCGCTGGTCATTGCCCGATGACCTTGTTCAGGTTGTCGGCGAACTGCTGCGGGGAGACCTGCAGCTGGAACAGCTTGGCGATGTTGTCCAGCAGCACCTCGGAGGCGGCCGGGCTGAGCGCCTGGTCCCACGACTGCGCGAAGACCTTGGCGTTGGCCGAGGTGTCGTAGATGTACTTCAGCCACTCGGCGTCTTTCGCGTTGCCGAACTTCGAGTCGACACCCTTGACCACCGGCACCGAGCCGTTGTCTACCCAGCCCTGCTGGGTGGCGTCGGAGTTGGCCTCGGTGGCGAAGTACTTCTTCGCCACCTCCTTCTCGGCGTCGGTCGCCTTGGAGGAGATCGACAGGTACTGACCGGGGTTGCCGACGGTGTCGCTCGGGTCGCCCTTTCCACCGTCGACCGGCGGGAAATTCATGTAGCCGAGGTTGCCGCCGGAGACGAATTTTCCGCCCTGATCCTTCATGCTGCCGTAGGTCCACGCGCCGTGGACCATCATCGCGGCCTTGCCGGTGTAGAGCAGCGCCTGGTCGGCGTTGTTGTCGGCCGCGATGGAGGAGAAGCCCTTGCTGAAACCCTTGGCCTTGACCAGGTCCTGGGTCTTGGTCAGCGCGTCGATAGCGGCCGGGTTCGACCAGGCATCCTTCTCACCGGCGAAGATGGCGTCGAAGACCTCGCTGCCGCCGATCCGGTCGAAGAGGAACTCCAGCCACATCATGTTGGTCCAGCGAGACTGGCCGGCCAGCGAGAACGGCGCGATGTTCTTGGCGTTGAACTTGGGCACCAAGTCCATGATGTCGCCCCAGCTCTGCGGGGGCTGGGCACCGATCTTCTCGAACGCCTGCTTGTTGTAGTAGAAGACGATCGGCGTGACGGTCTCGGTCGGTAGGGCGTAAATCTTGCCGTCGATCGTGGCCGCTCCGAAGGCGGACGGGAAGATCTTGTCCTTGACCGCGGCGTTGTCGCTGAAGAACGAGGTCAGGTCCTCGACCTGGTCGGCGTCGACCCAGCTCTTCAGGCCGCCACCGCCCCAGCCCCAGAGGATGGTCGGGGCCTGGCCGGCACCGAGCGCGGTCTTGACCTTCGTCTTGTAGTCGTCATTGGCGAACATCGTCGTCGTGATCTTGCTGCCCGAGTTCGCCTTGTTGAACCGGTCGACGCTGGCTTTGCGAACCTCCTCCTGCGGCTTGCCGGAGAGGAACCAGTAGGTGGCGGCACCGGTTGCGCCGGTGCTGCTGGCGCTCGTCCCGGTGCTGGGGCCCGAGCTCCCGCAGGCAGCGAGCGCGGCGCCGATCGGGGCGCCCATCGCGAGGCTGAGGAAGGTACGGCGTGACGTCTTGGGATCCACAGTGATCTCCGTTTTTCCAGCCGCGGTCGCGGCAGCTCGATCGTCCGAGGTGGTGGTGGCCTTCGCCGCTTGCAGGTGCGAATTCCCGGGGCTTGCCGACCCGGGCGAGAATGTTTCGACAACGACCGTAAGGAAAGCTAGTTTTTCGGGATTCTCGTGTCAATAGAGTTGCGTAACGGTTGCGCACACATGACAGTGGTCCCACCAACATCGCGAATTTGCAGGACAGGTGGTCTTTACTTGTCCGGACCACTCATGCGATATGTCTTC
>DATINJ010000179.1:0-27412 GCA_035474375.1 Kineosporiaceae bacterium
GTACAACCCAAACGATCCGTACAACCAGGGCGACCAGTACAACCAGGGCGACTACGGCCGGCGCCAGCAGCGCGAGGAGGAGAAGCCGGCGTCCAACCGGAACGTCATCCTCGCCGGGATTGCCTTCATCGTCGTCGTTGCCCTGATCAGTTTCTTGTTCTGGAACAACATCAAGAACAACAACGACAACGGTGACGCCGCAGGTACCACCGTTTCGGTTCCGGACGTCATCGGCAAGACCAAAGAGCTCGCCACGAAATCCCTGAACGACGCAGGCTTCAAGGACGTCGCCTATGAGACGAAGGTTTCCGATCAAAAAGACCTGAACAAGGTCATCCTCCAGAACCCGGAGGCCAAGGCCGATGCGCCGACGTCCCAGCAGGTAGTGATCACGATCGGCCTCGGACCTGACACCGTCGAAATGCCGGACCTCAAGGGCAAGACGCGGGCGGAGGCAATCGCCGAGTTGACGGAGCAGAAGCTCGAGCTCGGCGACGTGACTCTCAAGGATGATCCCGAGGCAACCAAGGGCACGGTGATCAGCACCGACCCGTCGGCTGGTGACGACGTCAAGCCCAACAGCTCGGTGAACCTCGTCATCTCCTCCGGGAAGATGGAGGTGCCGGATGTGACCGGTAAGACCAAGGCTCAAGCCCGGTCCGAACTGAAGAAGGCCGGCTTCCGGGTCAACGTGGAGACCGAGCCGTCAGAGGCCGATCCGGGCAGGGTCTCGCGTACCGATCCGGAGGCGGGCTCGCGGGTGGCGCAGGGCTCGACGGTGACCATCTTCATCTCGGAGGAGCAGCCGGAGGAGACCACCGCACCGCCGACGACGGCACCGGCGACGTCAGCACCGGCACCATCGCCCAGCGCGACGGCGACGGAAGCTCCCTAGGTCCGGCAGCGAGAGACGGCTGAGGGTGGGTGCGAAACGCACCCACCCTCACCTGTTTGTTCGGTCTCGAGATCCCACTGGCTTGTTCGGCCTGCCCAGCCCCAAACTTCTGACCGGAAGATACCTGCATCGTCACGCCTCATGGCGGCCCCGAGGGCCAGATTGACTGTGGTGATCATGCACGGTTACCCGCTTTGAGGTGGGCAACCGTGCATGATCACGGCACATCAAAGGGCAACCGGGCATGATCACCGCCGTTTTGGAAGCCGAGCGAATTAGCTAGCAAGGTCTCTCGATTGTCAGTGCACGTTCCGGCCGGTCAGCGCCGGACCAGCGGGGCCATCCCGGCGGAGCGCTCGACCGCACCCGGGTCGCCACACACCGCCAGCCAGTTCGCCAGCAGCCGGTGCCCGCCCTGCGTCAGCACCGATTCAGGATGGAACTGGACGCCGTACAACGGCAGGTCCCGGTGCTGCAGCGCCATCACGATCCCGCCGTCGGTGTGCCCGGTGATCCGCAGTTCATCGGGCACGGTCTCGGCGATCACCGCGAGCGAGTGGTAGCGGGTGGCGGTGAACGGCGACGGCAGCCCGTCCAGGACGCCGGAACCGTCGTGCGTCACCTGGCTGGTCTTGCCGTGCATCAGCTCGCTGGCGTGCGTCACAGTGGCCCCGAAGGCTTCCCCGAGCGCCTGATGACCGAGGCAGACCCCGATCATCGGCTGCGCCTGCGCCGCACAGTGCAGCACCATCTCCGGGCAGATCCCGGCGTCCTTCGGCGCGCCCGGACCGGGCGAGAGCAGGATCCCGTCGTAGCCGTCGGCATCGGTGACCGCCACCTCGTCATTGCGCCGGACGTCGCACTCGGCGCCGAGCTGGGTGAGGTATCCGGCGATCGTGTAGACGAAGCTGTCGTAGTTGTCGACGACGAGTACCCGGACCGGATTCACAGCGCTGTCTCCACGTTCGCTCGTTGCACGTTCTCTCCAGGGTGAGTCATGGCGTACTCGATGCCGAACCAGCGGACGACGGGGTGGTACTGCCGGCGACCCGAGCGTGGCTCAGGGCGAGCGAGCCGACGTAAGCCGGCAGGGTGAGCTGGTCCGACCGCTTGACCGACCAGCCCAACCGGAGCGAGGCAACGTACTGCAGGTAGTAGGCGATTTGCGGGGAGGAATCCAGCGAGGCCTTCATCTTCTCCACGTCGCCGATCACCGTGATCCTGTACGGCGGCGAGTACACCCGCCCCTGCAGGATCAGGGTGTTGCCGACGCAGCGCACGGCACTGGTCGAGATCACCCGCTGGTCTTGCAGCATCATCGCCTCGGCGCCACCCGCCCACAACGCGTTCACCACGGCTTGCACGTCCTGCTGGTGTACGACCAGGTCGTCCGGACCGGCCTGGTCTGGAACCGGGACATCACGCGGTGCGTCGTCCAGGGTGACGGTGAGCCCCGGACCCTTCATCTCGTACAGCCCAGCCGCGGTGATCACGCTTGCGGAGCGCTTCTCCAGGCTGTCGATCGCCTTGTTGTTCACGGTGTTGGCCGCGGCTTCCCGCTGCACCTGCTTGTTCAGCGCCGCCACGCGCTGGTTCCGGGTCTTCACCCGGAGGTCCTCGGCCGCGATCAGGTCAGCCAGGTCAGCGCGTTCGGAGCGGAACTGGGTACCGCGAGCGGTGGTCGCGCTGGTGGTGAACAGCAGGCCGGCGGCAACCAGAACGATCGCGACACCGATCCCGCCCGCCCGGGTCCGGCGCGGCCTCGGTGCAGGCGCCGGGATGGTGGGCCTCGAGCGCGGCTTGGGCCGGTCACGGGGGACGGCGGGCGCCTTGGTCGGGCTCTCGGAGCCGACCTCGGACGGCAGTTCCCCAGGCTCCGGCGAAGGCGGCCTCTGGGCCGCAGCTGAAGGCGGCTCCGTGGCCGCTGCCGAAGGCAACCCCACCGGTTTCGTCGCAGGCGACTCCGTGGCTGGCGAAGGCAAGGTCACGGGCTCCGTCGGAGGCCGTTCGCTGATCTGAGCCGGGGACGGTTCCTCGGGCTCTGACGCAGCCGGACTCGCCGTCCCCGCCGGAACCGGACCCGCCGACCCTTCCGGAGGCGGGGTCGTAGGCCCGTCCGAGGGCGGACTCGACGGTTCCGCCGGCCGCCCGTCCGAGGGCTCGTCGACGGCCGGTTCGGCCGTCTTCGGGGTCACCCGGATCGGGACGGTCACAGCAGACTTCGCTGGGTCGTCCGGCTCACTGGTCACGGCACTACGCTAGAGGACGACGTCCGCCCGCAAAGCGGTCGCAGCCGACTCCGGTCCTCTGGAGCGAGCCTGCGGTCGGCTTTGCGAGCGAGCACCCGGCCGAACAAGGAGAGATTCCCGATGCCCGAGTCCAGGCTGCGTCGCAAGGGCGCGTTCACACCGCCGCCACCGAAGGCGAGCCCGCCCAAGCCAAATCCGCGATGGTTCGCGCCAGTAATGGTTGGTTTCCTCATCGCCGGTCTAATTTGGGTCGTCATTTACTACTTGACCCAGGCCAAGTACCCAATTCCGGATATCAAAGACTGGAACCTGGTCGCTGGCTTTGGCGTCCTCTTGGTTGGCTTCGGAATGTTGACCCGCTGGAAATAACCGCTTCTGACCTGCGGCGATGCCTGTCCACAGAGTTGCTCACAGGTGTGGAATTACAATCGTGGAAGATGTCCCCAGGGATCTCCACAGGTTGTGGGTAACTCTGGACACAGGTACGTACCGGGTCAGTAGAGGGCATTAGCGGGCAGGCTCACGATCTTGACTAAAAAGGCCAATCCGAGCAGCAGGACGATGGCCACCAAGCCAGCGGTCTGCATCACGGTCCGGTTCGGCTTGGGCGCGTAAACCAGCACGCCCGCCGTGAGCAGGCCGGTGATCAGCCCGCCGAGGTGAGCTTGCCAGGCGATGCCCGGGAGAAAACCAAACACGAAGTTGATCGCAATGATGGCGATCAGTGGGCCGGTGTCGCGGTTGAGTCGACGCTGGACGATGAAGAACGCCCCGAAAAGGCCGAAGACGGCGCCGGATGCACCGACCGCACCGCCGTACCACTGGTTCACATTCGACGGGTTCGCCAGCAGGAAGTAGCCCACGGATCCGCCGACGGCGCTCAGCAGGTACAGCGCCGCGAACCGGATCCGGCCGAGCAGCGCCTCCAGGTAGGGCCCGGTCATCCACAGCGCGTACATGTTGAACAGGATGTGCAGCGGCGAGCTCGGCGAGTGCAGGAACGCCGAGGTCACCAGGCGCCACGGTTCGGCGGTGGCGTAGGCCGGGGCGAACCTGAAGTCGTTGGTGACGTTCGAGTCCGGCAGGATCTGCAGCACGTAGGCCGCCGCGCACAGGCCGATGATCGCCTGGGTGATCCGGGGCGCAGCATTGCCGGCGGAGGCGACGGCACCGAACGGCGTGCGCGCCGTCCGGGTGCTTTTCGCGCCCGCCCGCACACAATCCACGCACTGGATCCCGACTGCCGCCGGGCGCTGACACTCCGGGCAGGTCGGGCGCTCGCACCGCTGGCAGCGAACGTAGGACTCACGATCGGGGTGGCGCGGGCAGACCGGAACGTCTGCCGCGCTACCCCCGGAAGGCTGTGCAGTCACCCGCGTTCGATGGTGACCCGCTCGATCACCACGTCCTTTTCCGGACGGTCCCGGCGATCGACGGGGGCTGAACCGATGGCGTCAACGACGGCCCGACTCGGCTCGTCGGCCACCTGACCGAAGATCGTGTGCTTGCCCTGCAGGTGAGTGGGGGTGCCCAGGGTGATGAAGAACTGCGAGCCGTTGGTCCCCCGCCCGCCACGGATGCCGGCGTTTGCCATCGCCAGCACGTACGGCGTGGTGAAGGAGAGCTCCGGGTGGATCTCGTCATCGAAGGCGTAGCCCGGGCCGCCGGTACCGGTGCCGGTGGGATCGCCACCCTGGATCATGAAACCCTTGATCACCCGGTGGAAAATCACACCGTCGTAGAACTTCTTGCCGGAGTTGGCCTCCTGCGTGCCCTCCGCGAGTTCGACGAAGTTACGCACCGTCTTGACCGCGTGGTCGGGAAAAAGCTGGAGGCGAATGTCACCGTGGTTCGTGTGCAGGGTGGCGAAGAGCGTCGAAGGAAGCGACTCGGTCAACGGGATGGTCCTTTTCAAAAGCGGTCGATGCTCGCGTCAAGCCTGTGGCCTGCGACGACGGGCGCTCGAGCCGGCGGTCCGATGGTCTTGCCGCGGGCGGTCAGTACCGTCGCGGCGATGTCTTGCTTTCAGTCTGTCACGCTTGAGGAGAGGGACGGGCAGAGGACGGAAGCGACCTAGCGGACGTTCTGGCGTGCCTCGGGTGGCAATCTTCAGGGATCAAGCAACGATGGGAAGCAACGCGGCAGAACTCAAGCAGCTTCCCCAGCCGCACGAACAGGAGGACAAGCCGTGAGAACGCGAAGCAAGCGAGCACTAGCCAAGCGGGCACAACTCGACACTGTGAAGGGTCGGTTCTTGCCAGTCGTGGAGAACGCCGCATCCGGGGCGCGGGATCGCGGTGTGCTCGTCGCCGAACGTGTCGGGCCCGCCATGCAGACGGCGCGGGACAAGGCCGGCCCCGTGGTCGCCGACGTCCGTGACCGAGTGGTTGACGACGTGCTACCGCGGTTGGCCGCCGGTGTCGCCGCGGCCTCAGTGGCAGCGGCGTCCGCCCGGGACCATGCCGTGGAGTCGTCGAACTCCGCGATCGCCAACCTGCCGGCGAACAAGAAGAAGGCTAAGCGGCGTGCTCGCCGCCGTCGCTTCCTGTTCCTGACGATCGCCTTCGCGGCGATCGGGGCAGGTGTCGCCGCCGCCAAGGCACGCAGCAAGCAGGAGGACCCCTGGACGACGGGCTCCTCGACCGGCTCGGGGAACGGCACCCCCGCCTACACCTCGACGCCGGTGACCCCGGAGCCCACCGTGGCTCCGACGGTGGGTGGCCTCCCGGTCACCGAGCCCACCGTGAAGGGTGACCCGCTGACGGATCCGCACGCCGAAGAGATCGCCGAGGACGCTTCCTCGATTCCGGTCGACGAGCGCTGACAAACCGCGCATGATCGCCGCGAGAATTTCTCGCGGCGATCATGCCTGGTTGCGCCCGGCTGTCCGGTAGCGAAGTGGATCAGGTCGTGGCGGTCAGGTCGTACACCGTGGTGCCACCAATCGTGGTCGCGGTGTAGTTGGCTGCCACCCATTCGCTGATCTGCGACGCCGTGTTGCTGCCCCCGGTACTGCTGTTCCCGCCCAGACCACTGCCACCGATGAAGTAGTGAATCTGTCCAGCGGCAACGTAGGCCTGGAACTGGGCCAGGGTGGGCGACGGGTCACTGCCGTTGAATCCGCCGATCGCCATCACCGGCAACTCGCTTGCGAGCTGGTAGCCGGAGGCGTTGTTCGAGCCGATCGCCGCCGCAGCCCAGGTGTACGAACTGGACGCCTTCAGCGCAGTGGTGAGTTCGGCGCTCGGGGTGGTGGCGTTCAGCAAGCCACCCATACCGCCACCGCCACCACCGCGGGTACCGGTTCCGCCGGTGGTGCCACCCAGTGCCTGACCAGTGCCGTTCTGAGCCTGCGGAGGCTGGCCGCCGCCGAAACCGCGTCCGCCACCGCCACCGCCACGTCCGCCACCGAAGCCGCCCGACCCGCCAGAGACGGTCGGTCCGGCCGAAACGATCGAGCCGGTGTGCGGCGTCGCCGCGGTGCTGATCGAGTACGCCGCCGGCCCGGCCAGACCGGAGAAGACGGCCGTCGCGGCGACGATGGCGAGCAATCGACGGTCCAACCGGCTGCCGAGCGCGAGCCCTGCTGCGGCGATCAACCCGGTGATCAGCACGGTGTACTTGATCCACGGGTGCCAGGACTCGCTGCGGGCCAGCAAGGTGTACGACCAGAGGGCGGTCACCACCACGGTTCCGGCCAGGATCAGCATCGCGGCGGTGTGCCGCTGCTTCCACAGCGTGGTAGCGCCGATCCCGATCAGCGCGGCAATCGCCGGGGCCAGGGCCACGGTGTAGTAGGCGTGGAAGATGCCCTGCATGAAGCTGAAGATCAGGCCGGTGACGAGTAGCCAACCGCCCCAGATCAGGAACGCCGCCCGGGTCTGATCGGTGCGCGGGGCCCGTCGGGTGATCCACAGCCCGGCGACCAGCAGGATCAGTGCCGCCGGGATCAGCCAGGCGATCTGGCCGCCCATCTCGGAGTTGAACATCCGGCCGATGCCGGTCTCGCCCCAGCCGCTGCCGCCTCCGCCACCGACACTGCCGGTCTCGTCGCCGCTCAGCCGACCGAAACCGTTGTAGCCAAGGGTGAGTTCCAGAATGCTGTTGTTCTGCGAACCGCCGACGTAGGGCCGGTACTGCGCGGGCACCAGTTCAACGATCGCGATCCACCAGCCGGCGGCGGCGATCATTGCGGCGAAAGCGGCGATCAGGTCACCGATCCGCTTACCGACCGACTTCGGCGCCGCAACCAGGTAGGCCACACCGAAGGTCGGCAGCACCAGCACGGCCTGCAACTGCTTGGTCAGGAAGCCCAGCCCGACCAGCGCCCCGGCCAGGAGCAGCCAGCGCGTCCGGCCGTTCTCGATTCCCCGCAGCACGGCGTAGGCCGCACCGGTGAGCACCAGCATCAGCAAGGCGTCCGGGTTGTTGAACCGGAACATCAAGGTGGCGACCGGGGTCAACGCCAGCACCGCACCGGCCAGCAACCCAGCCTGAGCCGAGAAGCGACGGCGGACGGCGGCATAGAGGACGCCGACGGTGCCGACTCCCATCAGGGCCTGCGGAAGCAGGATGGCGAAGGAGCTGAGCCCGAAGATCCGGACCGAGATCGCCATGAACCACAGCGACGCCGGTGGCTTGTCCACCGTGATCGAGTTGGCGGCGTCCGAAGACCCGTAGAAGAAGGCCTTCCAGCTCGCCGACCCGGCTTGCGCCGCGGCCGAGTAGAAGGAGTTGGCGTAGCCCGAGGCGCTCAGGTCCCACAGGTAAAGCACTGCGGTCGCGACCAGGAGCCCGAAGAATGCGGGCCGCACCCAGGTCGGGTCCTCCGGACGGCCACGGATCAGTCGTTGCCTTCGGTTGAGCGGTGGTGACGTTGCGGCCGGCCGGGCGTCCGGCAGCGAGCTCGGCGCGTAACCAGGTGGACTGTCAATGGTCGTCGTCATCAGTGGGTAGTCCTTCGGGGATTAGCCAGTCGCGGTGTGGGAAAGCGGCCCGATCCGTCTGCGTTGCCGGCCTGATGCGAGTCCCAGGGGCCGACGGTGATTACGTCGTCGTGGATGGTGACCAAGCGGGCCGGCACCCAGAGCTGGGTGAGCCAGGCTCGCGCCGGGACGCCGCGGATCAGGGTGGCGGCCGTGTAGGTGGACGCCTCCAGACTGGTGAATCCGATCGCGGTGGCCATCCGCCAGACAGCGGTCGGCGCCTGTCCGGTCCGCGGGTCGATCAGGTGCCCGGACGGCGCGGCGCCGGCGTCGGCAACCGGGCTGCGGCGAGCGGCGAAATGGGAGGTCGCCAGCGCAGCCCCGGCGGGCAGCACAACCTCGATCCGGCTGCCGGAACTGCGGTCGTCAACACTGACGTGCCAGCCCGCTTCGGGACCCGGTCCAGCGCTCGCGGCGTCCCCGCCGAGGGTGACCAGGACCCCGACGTCCAACCGCGCCCGGACGGCGGCTGCCGCCCGGTCACAGGTCAGGGATGTCGCGGTGGCGCTGAGGTCGAGGGTGGTGCCGGCCGGTACCTGCAGCCGGCGTCCCTGCAGGTCCACCCGCTGCCAGCCGGGCACCTGGGAAGGCCCGGTGGATCGCGTGCCGCAGACTGGCATCGCGGTGGCGCCGCGATCACGGCGGAGCCGACCATGGACGGCGGTCATCGCGGCCGAAACCGTGGGGTCCACGTCGCCGTCGGTCCGTTCGGCAGCCGACAACGCCGCCGCGATCAGTTCGGCCAGCAACGGGCTGACCGTGATCGGTCGCCCGCCGGCCCGGTAGAGCCGGTGCAATTCGGCGTCTCTACGGAACCGGGCGGCGGCCTTCTCCGCTGCGGCGAAGTGTCGAGCGACCATCCGGGTGGCGGCCGGCAGCGCGGCCGGGTCGGTGACCGTGACCGTGGCGGTGGTTCCCCACGCGCTCCAGGTCGACGTCCACCCGATCGAATCGGAATTGGTTCGGCGGTCGCGAGTCAGGACTCTGGCACCGCGGCGGTGCAGATCGGGAACGATCATCTCGGCGATGGACACCTCGATCACCGACCCCGGCGCTCGGTGGTGGCCCTCAATGATCTGTCAACCATCTGCATGGCTCCTCCTCGGGTAGATGACTCGAGGATTGACCGCAGACCTGTGCCCTGGGCCGGAGAACTCTGAGGGTTTACTGAGTGTCTATCCCACTGCCGTCCCCGCCGGACCTACTCTGACCGGCCTTTTCACGGCTGCCGGCGCGGGTTCGCCGGGGATCGGGTGCGCCCTCTTCGGGGAAGCGCCGAAGGAACTCCTGCTCGAGTGCCAGCATCCGCTCGGTGTGGTGCTCGAACGCCGATTGTGAGCCTCCAAGCAGGGTTTCGTGCCGAGTCTGGTGCAAATGCTCCAGTTCGCGGCGCAGATCGGCGTCCTCCAGCTCACTCGGCGGGATACCCGGAGTCGAATTCGTCATCTGTCAGGTGTACCGCCCGATCTCGGGATCTGCATCCGCTCGCGCACAGGACCTGCACAGCCGGACCGCGCTGAGCGTGCCACCGTCACGCCGCTTCTCGCTCATCGCTGGGCCTCCTGCGGTGCGTGTCCGATCTGGTCGAGTTCCGCTCTGGTGGGCAACCATTCCCAATCGCCGTGCCCGGCGACCACAGCCGCGCCGAGCGTGACGCCACGCCGCAGCCGGTCCTCGACCGGCAACCCGTCGAGGATGGCCGAGAGGTAGCCGGCGGTGAAAGCGTCTCCGGCACCTACGGTGTCCACCACCGGGACCACTCGGGCAGGCTCGTCGTACCGCCCGACGTCGGTGTACGTCGAGGCGCCGCGGGCGCCGCGTTTGACGACGACCTCGCGCACTCCGAGGTCGAGAAGTGCCCGCGCCTGGGCGGCCTCGTCCTTACCGTCGGCGACCACAGGCAGTTCGTCCTCCGATGCGACGAGGACATGGGCAACAGCTGTCAGGGGTCGCAGCGTGGCGGCGGCCTGCGCCCGTCCCCACAGCTTCGGTCGATGGTTGACGTCGAGGCAGACGATCGCGCCGGCCGCCCGGGCGGCCTCGACCGCGTACCGGACGGCGTCCGCCGGACCGTCGCCAAGAGCCGGGGTGATGCCGGTGACGTGCAGAATCCGGGCGCCCTGCGTCACAGCCGAGACGACGTCGGCTGCGGTGAGCCCGGCACCGGCGCAGCCCGCGCGCCGGTAATGCACCCTGGTCGCGCCGCCCGGCGCCGGCTCGAACAGCAGCATTCCGGTGAGTTCGCCGGGAGCAACCACGGCGGCCGTCACGTCCACGCCTTCGGCCCGCAGGGTCCGCAGTACCAGGGCACCGAATTCGTCGTCCCCGACCCGGCCGACCCAGCGGGCGCGGTGCCCGAGCCGGGCCAGGCCGATCGCCACGTTGGACTCGGAACCGGCCACGGACAGGTGCAGCTGGCCGCCGAGCCGGAGCGGGCCACCACTGCGCAGCGCGGCCATCGTCTCGCCCAAGGTGAGCAGGTCCACCGTCATCGGTCGGCTGCTCTCTGGGCCGCCCGGTCGTCGCGGGTGGCCGGCTGGTTCTGGTCGGCCGGAGGGCTCCGATGCGCGGCGGCCCGGATCGCTCGGGCACGCTCGGCCAAGGCACGCAGATCACCGCCGTCGGCCGCGTCACCGATCAACGGTGAGCCCACCCCGACCGCGACCGCCCCGGCGGCGAGATAGGCGGGGACAGCCTCGGTGGCCACTCCACCGACCGGCACGAACGGCACATCGGGGAAGGGCGCCCGCAGCGCGCGAAGGTACGGCGGGCCACCGAGCTGGGCGACGGGGAAGAGCTTCACCGCGGTCGCGCCGAGCTCGACCGCGGCCACCACCTCCGACGGCGTCAAAGCGCCCACCAGTACGGGCACCCCGAGCCGGATGCCTTCCCGGGCTCCCGCGCTGATGCCCGGGGTGACCAGATATGCGGCGCCGGCCTCGACCGCGGCCTGGGCGTCCGCCGCCGTCAGCACGGTGCCCGCACCCAGTCCGATCAGACCGCCCATTTCGGTGTCCGCTCGCCGGATCACCGACAGCGCGTCGACCGTGGTGAGCGACACCTCAACCAGGTCGATGCCCTCGTCGGCCAGCACGTGCAAGCTGGCCAGCGCGGCGTCCGGGTCGCTGCCACGGACGATCGCCAACAGTCGCCGTTGCTGCAGCCGCTCCAGCAGACCGGTCATCGGCTCCACCTCTCTTCGCGCTCGGATCGGTCGCGTTCGGGGGTCGGTCGCGTTCGGGCCTCACCACTCGGCGAACCCGAACAGCGTCCTCCAGCCAAGCGCTGGCCGGCTGACCATCTCACCGGTCTGGCGCCGGCCGGAAGACAGAAAGGCCACCTCCGCACGTCGGAGGTGGCCTTTCGGTTCAGAGTGTTACCCGGTGTAGGCCTGGTCGTAGAGGCTACGCAGTTGTGGCGTGGCTTCGGCATCGAAGAGGCACGAAGGGATCTGGCCGTCCTTGGCGTAGATGAGGTAGCTGTGGCCGGTTTCGTATGTCTGTCCGGCGAATTCGGGCTGTCCGTCGTGATTGTCGCTGAGCTGGACAGTGGCGGCGTTGCCGCCGCGGTACCAGTGATCGACGCGAAGGTTGACCTGGTCACCGTTGACAGAGGTCACGGTCCCTTGAAACGCGGTGGAGTACTGACGCAACGTGTTGACGTCGACTTCGGCGCAAGCAGTTTGGACCCCGCCGGCACCGGTCTGCTGCTGAACGGTCAGCGCCAGCGGGACGGCGGCCACCGGCGGCCGGTTCCCATCGCCGGTCTGGGTGATTGCCCACGGGAGGCCGATGCCGGCCACGATCACGGCGGCAGCAGCCGCCATGAGCAGCGGACGGTGGCGCTGCCTACCGGGCGCACTGATCGTGGTCCGGGATGCGGTGTCGGCGGTCATGGTTTCCTCCAGGAGATGGTCCAGGTCGAGTGGAGCAGCGGCGTGGTTCCGTGCCGGATCAGCGATCCTGAGCCGGGCCAATAGTTCGTCGTCGTTCACCGGTTGCTCCTTCCGTTGCCTGTCTCATGTCCGGGCTGCCCGTCGTTCTTTCGCTCGAGTAGTGCGGCGGTTTTTCGCTTTGCTCGGTGCAGTCGAATGCTGACCGCATTCGAGGTAAGACCAGTCACCTGCGCGATTTCGCGGGGAGCCAGGCCCTCCCAGGCCCACAACAACAGCACCTCACGGTCCGCGATCGGCAGTGCGCCCAGGGCGGCGTGCAGTTCGGGATGCTCGGCTTCCCCGGGGCCTGCCGGCGGCACCGAGCGGGTGAGTCGATCGACCAGGCGCAACCGGCGGGTATGTGCCCGTTGAGCGTTGGCCAGGCAGCCACGGGCCACGCCGTAACACCAGGGCAGCACTTCGTCGGGATCGATCGGGGCATCGTCGGACAGGCCTGGCACATCATCGAGGCGCCGCCAAAGCACGAGCATCGTCTCGGCGAGGATGTCATCGACCGCGTCGGTATCCGCCCGGCGTGACAGATATCGGAGTAGCGGCCGCGCCACCACTCCGGCCAACGCCTCAAAGCGGGCCTCTCGAGGCCCGGCGAACTTGCCCCTCAGCATGGATTCCACACCCCCACCTGTCCGCTACCGGCCCGTTCCTTTCACCGCAGCCACAAAATGTCGCAGCACGGTGGAGCCGGCATGGTGGTTCGCCACATGCCCGGCACGTGCCGGGCGTGTCGTCCCGGTTATGGGATGGTCTTGCGGTTACTCATCAGCACGCGGCAGAGGCCGGTCTCCCCAGCGGGGAAACCGGCCTCTGACCTGTGGTGGAGACGACGGGACTCGAACCCGTAACCCCTTGCTTGCAAAGCAAGTGCGCTACCAATTGCGCCACGTCCCCGGGCCCTGAATCGGCCCCCGTTGACCCCGACTAGGCGGGTGTCACACCTTGTCGGTCGCCGCTGCCCAAGGCTGCGTAGCCGTCTTGCCGGCTTCGACCTTGCGCCACACCGCGAACCCGACTGCGGACACGATGAGCGTGAGCAACAACTTCTTCATCAGGCCTCCAGGAGCGTCGTCGACGGCTACAGTGCCGCCCATTGAGCGGTGTCGAGCGTATCACCGTAGCGCTAGGTCCAGATCCGACGCCCAGCGCCGGACCGGTGTCGAGCTCGCTGGCGAGCGCTGCAAGACTGGTTCCGACTTGGGGGGATAAGTACAGTTCGGTGAGGCGGGCTTAACCCTGTTCGACGGCGGTTGCGGAGCCCTAAGATCAGGGTACGGACGGCCAGCCTCCGAGGGGTGCTTTACAGCCATCGAAGCAACCCCTCGGCGCTCAGAGCATTTTATGAGGTACGACCTTGGCCAATACCGCACGCCCAATCTCTGTTCTCCTGGTTGATGACGACCCTGGGGACGTCCTCATGATCGAGGAAGCGCTCGGGTCCACCGGAGCCCCGAGGACGGTGTACGTCGTCAACGACGGCGAGGAAGCCCTGGCCTTCCTTCGTCAGACCGGCCAATTCAGCCAAGCTCCCCGCCCGGACGTCGTCCTCCTGGATCTGAACATGCCTCGGATGGACGGCCGACAGGTCCTCGCCGAGGTCAAGGCCGACGCCAAGTTGCGGAGCATCCCGATCGTGGTGCTGACGACGTCGCAGTCCCCGGCAGACATCGTGAGCAGTTATTCACTGCATGCCAACGCCTATGTCACCAAGCCGATGAATCTGGACGACCTGACGGAGGTCGTACACAAGATCGATTACTTCTTCGCGCGGATTGCGGCGCTTCCGACCCAGCGCCCGATGGCCGACTGAGGGCGAGTCACCGACCGTCCGCTCGGGTTGCATGAATCCGGGCGGAGCGGCCGGAGAGTCAGTGTTGGTCCCGGTTGCGGTACTGGGGGCCGCGGTTCTGCATGCGACCTGGAATGCCGTGGCACACGGCATGAAGGATCAGCTTGTCGGATTCGTTCTCCTCAATCTCGCAAGCGGGGCCTGCGCTTTCGTGATGGTCCTGCTCTCCCCGCTTCCGGACGCAGCCGCCTGGCCGTTCATCCTCGGGTCCGGCGCGCTGCACGTGGTTTACATGTTTCTGCTGTTGAGGTCTTATGGGCTCGGGGATTTCGCCCAGATGTACCCGATTGCGCGTGGCACCTCGCCGTTACTGGTCGCCGTCTGGTCCATCACCGTGCTCGCCCAACCGATCTCCGGTTCGGAACTGGCTGGTGTGCTGGTGATCTCCGCGGGCCTGATCGGCCTTGCCCTCGGCGGCGGACTGCCCGGCCGAAAACAGTTGCCTGCTCTGGTGGCTGCCGTCGGCACCGGGGTGATGATCGCCTCGTACACCGTCACGGACGGCCTCGGTGTGCGGCAGTCGGGCACGGTGGTCGGCTACATCGCCTGGATCTTCTTGCTACAGGCGCCGATCCCAGTGATCTACGCGTTCGCGGTTCGAGGGCGGACGGCGCTGGCCGAGTTGGAAACCCGGATCTGGGTACAGGGTCTCGGCGGCGGGGTCCTCGCGCTGATCGGTTACGGCGTGGTGATCTGGGCCCAGAGCCGCGGCAACCTGGCGACCATCGCAGCCCTGCGAGAGACCAGCATCGTGATCGCGGCGCTGATCGGCGCGGCGTTCTTCCACGAACGTTTCGGCCTGCCTCGGATAGCAGCGAGTGCCGTGGTCGTCATCGGCATCGCAATTCTCGAGTTCGCCCCGCACTGATCGGCTCTGCGAGGGCGCAGATCGGCTCGCGCCGAGGGCGCAGATGTTTCACGTGGTGCGCAGAGCGTTCACGGCGTGCCGTAAATGGTCCGAAACCAGATCGCGACCAGAACATCGGCCCGGCGGCTGGTGTTCAGCGGATCGTCCAGAGAGAGCCGCTCCAGCGCTCGGTCACCGAGCTCCAGGAGGACGGTGGCCAGGGTGTGGCTGTCGGGCCCGGCCGGAGCCCGGCCGCTGGCTCGCTCGCGATCGATCATCGCCGCGACAGGTTCGGTGAACGACTCCCGATAGCCGTCCCAGAGCTCTCGCAGCGAACTGCTCGTCCGGCTGGCCTCCAGCATCGCCTGGTACAGGTACTGGTGACCTTCCCAGGCAGCGAACAGGCCACTGATCATCTCTTCGATCCGCTGTCGTGGTGGCACCTCCTCGGTGAAGAGATGGCCTGCTGCCGCGATCGCCTGTTGGTACATCTGAGAGGCCAGGGCAGCCACGCAGGCCGCTTTGTTCTCGAAGTAGAAGTAGAACGCCGACCGCGTGACGCCGGCCCGGGCCGAGATGTCCGCGATCGTGATTCGGTCGAACTCGCCCTCCCGAAGGAACTCATCGAGGGCCCGCAAGAGAGCGGCGCGGCGCTGGTCACCGTGGTAGGGCGCGCGACGGTCGAAGCTGTCAGCGCGCTTGGTCACAGAACCTCCAGCCGATCATGCAGATGTCGCCGCGGTGATGCTGTGGGGGGCTAGACAACCCGGCGACCGAACCTTAGGTTACCTATTTGACACGCGTCAACAATTTGTGACAACAGTCGAATGCGGCTGATCGAGGCAGCGTTCGAACCCATCGACGGCGATGAGGCGACGGAGTGCTCCGATGACCGATCTCCATATCCGCAAGATCGACTTCCGTTTTGACGAGACCATCCCGTTTCAGTGGCTGCCGAGCCACCCGAAGTTCGGGCTGATGGCGAACGCGATCAGCATCATCGCCATCGCTTTCGAGAAGTTCATCGTGACGTCCACCCGCCGGGCGATCCCGCTGATCAAGGATCCGGCCGTGGCCGAGGAGGCCGAGGCCTTCCTGCGTCAGGAGGCGCAACATGCCAAGAACCACCGCAAGCACGTCGCCGCGCTGGTCGGTCAGCATCCCGGGCTACAACAGACGGTGGATGCCGCGGTGGCCAGCTTCGACAAAATCATCGAAACCGAGCCCTTGGAATTCCAGCTGGCCTACACGGCCGACCTGGAAGCCACCTTCACCCCGATCTTCAAGGTCATGCTCGACCACGAGGACAAGCTTTTTCATCCCGGTGACGAGCGGGTCGCCTCGCTCTTCCTCTGGCACTTCGTGGAGGAGGTTGAACACCGGAGCTCGGCACTGATCATTTATGACGCCGTGGTTGGAAACCCTTGGTATCGCACCAAAGCCACCCGCAAGGTGTTCCGCCATGTGAACCAGGTGTACCGCGAGATCCTGGCCGGCTTTGACGAGCACGTGCCGGCCAACATCCGGCAGGCCGAATACCGCAACGTCTCCCCGGACGGTGTGCGGCGCGAAGAAATTCTGGCTCGACTGCCGATCCCGACCGCCTGGCGGGATCGGCTCGAGATGTTTCCGCCGTCACCGTTCGCACCAGCGTCCAACCTGGAAATGCTGACGCTCGTCTATCGGTTGCTGCTGTCCCAGGTGCCGAACCACAAACCGGCCAGAGAACCGCTGCCTTCCTTCGCCGATATCTGGTTCAGGTCGTACGACAGCGGTCACGACGTGACCAGGTTCTATACGTCGTCCTCGACCGTGAGTTGAGCCATCATGGGCCACTGCACTCCGGGCTTTACCGAGGTCGCGAACACCCTTGGTGGAATCGACTGCGCAGGAGCGAACGCCATTGTCTCGGTGCGGAATCCATTTGAATTGACGCATTGGTCCATGCCGGTCGTCGAGTCTCTGATGATTCTCGGTGCGGTTGTGAGCCTGGTGCACGCGGTGCTCTGGTGGCGGCAACGTCGTGATCCGACCAATCTTGGGCTGTGGCTGGCCTCGGTGGTCTACGTCCTGGTGCTGGAACCTCCGCTGTACTTCCCGGATCGATTCGGGCTGCAAGACCAGGTGGGCCTGGTCTTCGTCCACAATCTCTTCTCGGTGCAGTTCCTCTATGACCGATTGCCGTTATACATCATCGCGATTTACCCCGCGCTCACGTACCTGGTTTACGCACTGGTCCAGCGCACCGGAGTGCTGGAGCGGCGAAACGCACTGATCGGCGCCGCCTGCGTGGCCTTCGTCTTTCACTGCTTCTACGAAATCTTCGACAACCTCGGCCCGCAATTTCAGTGGTGGGCCTGGAATCCAGCCGCTCCCTCGAACACGCCCTGGCTGGCATCGGTCCCGTTGACCAGCGCCGTGACCTTTGCCGGAGCCGCACCCTTCGGAATCGCAGTGCTGACCCGGATATTGATCGCCCGCCGTGCCGCCCGCGGACCGATCCCGGCGTGGTCGATGGCGTTGCGGATCTTCGGCGTCGGCGCGCTGACTCCGCTGAGCATGATGGTCTTCTCCGTGCCCTACGGCATCGTTTCGTTGCCGGACGACCCCGACGTCACCGCGCAGTCGGTGGTGCTCTGGGTGGAGATCGCGGTGATCGCCATCGTTGCCCTGGCCGCCTTCCAGCGGATCTATCAGGAACACCGGCGCGACTCAGCGAGGGTCCACGGCCCGGACGGCGGATTCCTGGGCCACTACCCGCTCGTGGGCGGCGCGACGTTCCTCCTGGTCTTCGGCGTTCTCTGGCTTGCCGCTCTCCCCGCCTACTTTGATGCCGCTGGCGGCCGCACTCCTTCCGGAACACCCACCGGCAGCCTGGGCTACGTCATCGTGTGCACCGTGGTGTGCCTGGGTGTGCTGGCCTTGGTGGCCGGCTCGTCAGCGCCGACCGTGATGTCGGATTCTCGCGAGCCTCGCCGTCGGGGCTCAGGCAGACTGAGGGCATGTATCGGGAGACGGAGCAGTGCATCCGCGCTGTCCAGGCGAAGGACGACCGTTTCGACGGCTGGTTCTTCACCGCCGTCCTGACCACCCGGATCTACTGCCGGCCGGGGTGCCCGGCCGCTCCACCCAAGCCCGAGAACATGCGTTTCTACCCGTCCGCGGCCGCCGCTCAGGAAGCCGGCTTTCGGGCGTGCAAACGCTGCCGCCCGAATGCGGTCCCGGGCTCCCCCCAGTGGAATGTGCGCGCCGACCTGGTTTCGCGGGCGGTCCGGTTGATCGCGGACGGGGTGGTCGATCGCGAGGGGGTGTCCGGGCTGGCCGATCACCTCGGGTACAGCGTGCGCCAGGTCGAGCGTCAACTCCTGGCCGAGCTGGGCGCCGGACCGCTGGCGTTGGCCCGGGCACAGCGGGCGCAAACGGCTCGGCTGCTGATCGAGACCACCGCCATGCCGCTGACCCAACTTGCCACCGCGGCCGGTTTTTCCAGCCTGCGCTCGTTCAATGAGACCGTCCGGCAGGTCTTCGCCATGACTCCGACCGAATTGCGAGCCCGCGGCAGAGTGGCCGGCCGGAGCCAGACTCCCGGCAGCATTTCGCTACGCCTGCCATTCCGCCAACCACTCTGCCCGACAAACCTTTTCGGGCATCTAGCCGCCACGGCCGTGCCAGGTGTCGAGGAATGGCGGGACGGCGCCTATCGGCGCGCGATGCGTCTGCCTCGGGGCCATGCGATCGTCAGCCTGCGGCCGATGCCGGAATACATTGCCTGCGAGCTTTCCCTCACCGACGTGAGCGACCTTTCGGCGGCGATCAGCCGCTGCCGATGGCTACTCGATCTCGACGCCGACCCGATCGCCATCGACGAACAGCTCAGCAAAGATGAGCTTCTTGCTCCGCTGGTGGCGAAGCATCCCGGACGGCGGGTCCCCCGGACCACCGACCCGGCCGAGTTCGCCATCAGGGCGGTACTGGGCCAGCAGGTGTCCACCGCTGCCGCTCGTACCCACGCGGCTCGCCTGGTGCTGGCGCACGGTGACCGGATCGAAGACCGCACCGGAGGGCTCACCCACCTCTTCCCGACGCCCTCGGCGCTGTGCGCCCTGGATCCCGCCGACCTCGCCATGCCACGCAGTCGGCGCGCCACGCTGCAAGCGTTGATCTGCGCACTGGCCGAGGACGACGTGAAACTCGGCATCGGCGGAGATTGGACAGAAGCCCGCTCTCAACTGTCCGGAATTCCGGGAATCGGGCCCTGGACAATCGAATCCATCGCGATGCGAGCGCTGGGTGACCCGGATGCCTTCGTCGCCACCGATCTGGGTATCCGGATCGCCGCTGAAAAGCTGGGGTTGCCGGCCAAGGCCAAGGACCTGAACGAGCGGTCGGCCGCTTGGCGGCCCTGGCGGGCTTACGCCGTCCAGCATCTCTGGGCCACCGGCGAGCACGCCATCAACCGGATACCAGCCTGATTCAGCGTGGCGAAGCATCCGCCCTCGATGCGCTCCGGTTGGAGGATCACACTGCGCTGCGGGGAGTCCGTCCGGGTATGACGGTGATCGAGGTTTTCGGGGGAATGCCCGGCAATCTGGATCACTGTGCCATATTGCTCCGATGCGAACACGGACGTTCAACCGAGCGATGATCGGTGGACTGTGCACAGTACTGGTGCTCGGCGGTGCCATCGTCGTGACCGCCGGACCGGCCTCGGCGGCCAGCTGCGACCCGGGGAACCCCAGCGCCCGGTCAGACATCGACGGGGACGGCGTAGCCGACATCGCGGTCGGAATGCCGCGGTACAAGCGCGCTTCCGGAGCGGTCGACGTCCGCAGCACCGGGTCCGCAGCAGTGCTGCTGCAAGCCAGCGACCTCGGGTCGGGCACCGGCGAGGGAGACTATTTCGGCGAGTCGACGGCGGTCGGTGATCTCGATCAGGACGGCTGCGCGGACCTGGTGATCGGTGCCCCGTACGAGGATCAGTCCAAGACCTCCGACGGCTTCGGCAACGACGAGGGCCAGGTGCACCTGGTCTTCGGCAAGGCCGGTGGGGTCGACACCAGCACTTCGATCGTGCTGCCGCACGACTCCGCCGTGCGCGACCACTTCGGGACCTCGCTGGCCCTGCAGGCTCGCTACGACACGGCCACCGGCAAGACCGTGCATGACCTGTACGTGGGTGCCCCGCACGCGGTGGTGAACGGACATGAACTGGCCGGTGAGGTGTTCCGCTACACCATTGCCCCGAGCGCGACCGGTCGGATCACGGCCACCCTGCGCGAGGTGCGCACCGAGGACTCTGCCGGGGTGCCGGGCGCCGTGCAGGGCGGGGAGCAATTCGGGCTCGTACTGGCCGCGACCGACCGGGGCGGGGTCCTGGTCGGTGCCCCGTATGCGGACGTGGGGTCGATCTCGAATGCCGGGTCGGTCTGGTTCCTGCGGGTCAACGGGGCGGGTGCCGCGATCAAATCCCAGATGTGGTCGCAGAACAGTCCCGGAGTGCCAGGCTCCGCGAGGAGCAACGACAACTTCGGTGCGGCGCTCGGAGCTCGGGGGTTGCAGGCGGTGGTCGGCGTCCCCGGCGAGGACATCGGGTCGCACGGTGACGCCGGGATGATCCAGGTCTTCAACCGGACCTCGGCGACCGGCGGATACCAGCCAGGCAAGGCGATCAATGCGAACACCCGTGGTATCCCCGGCCCGATGGAGACCAGCGACGGGTTCGGCTCCGCGATCGCGGTCGGTGCAGCGCTGCTCTGCCCGGAGTCGACCGATGTGGCGGTCGGCGTCCCCAATGCGGACGTCGGCACCCGGAAGAACGCCGGCAGCGTCGTCCTGATCCAGGTGAGCGGTGCGGGCAGCTGCCCGGCGAAGATCCTGCGCCAGGGGTCAGAGCTGTCCGGTACGGCCGAGACCTGGGACCAGGTCGGGAAGGTCCTCGGGCTGACCCGAGGCCGGATCGACCTGGAAGAGGACTACGCCGACCGGTTGCTGATCGGCGTCCCGGGTGAGGACATCGGGGCCAAGCGCAACGTGGGGGTGGTGCAACCGGCCCGCGGTGGCCTACTGGTCAATGGCGTCGCGGTCGGCTCGCTCACCTCCAAGAGCCACCCGAGCGCTCGCCATTACGGGGAGGCACTGCCCTCGGCGTCGGACTGAGCTGGGCTCAAGGCGACGGAAGCCGATGTCGATCAAGCACCATGACCTCCACGGTGCGCCGGCTGAGGCTGCTGGCGTGGTTGCAACGCACGGCCACCGTGCTGATGTCCGTCGAGACGGTGTTCGTCCTGGTTCAGAGCATTACCTCCTCCGATCCTCTCCCGGATGCGTTCGACGTCCTGATCTGCGTCGTGGCCTTGGGCTCCTTGCTCGTCCTGACCAGTTCCGGCATCGCAGGAGGACGGCTCACCCGCCTGCTGTCCGGCGACGCCAAGGACCTCGCCGCCCGGCGCCAGCAGGAGCTTGCGGCTGCGGACCGGCGGCAACGGCGTTACGAGCGGATCGAGAACGCTCTTGACGGGAACGCCTACCCCACAATGGTGTTTCAACCCATCGTCGATCTCGACACGGCGAACATTCTCGGATACGAGGCCCTGGCCCGGTTCGGGCCCGGCGAGGCACCTCCGGATGTCTGGTTCAGGCACGCAGCCAGCGTCGGTCTGGGTATCGAACTTGAGCTGAAGGCGGTTCGGCGAGCGCTCGAACAGCTTCCCGAGCTTCCACACCAGCACCAATACATTTCGGTCAACGCCTCGCCGGAATTGGTCCTCAGTAACGATTTGCATGACCTGATCGCGCGTCACGACGCGGCTCGGATCGTGGTGGAACTGACGGAACACCCGGCGGTGGACGACTACCAGTCGTACCGGACCGCGATCGAACGGCTGCGCGGGCTCGGGGCCAAACTCGCGATCGACGACCTCGGCGCCGGCTACGCCGCCATGCGCAATGTCATCGAACTTCGCCCCGACATCCTCAAAATCGACCGCACTCTCATCATTGAGGCCGACGAGTCAGCCGTGAGCATCGTCCAAGCTCTGGTCACGCTCGCCGGGATGACCGGCGCGACCGTGCTTGCCGAGGGAATCGAGGACGAGACCGTTCTGCATCGGGTCCAGGCGCTCGGCGTCGATCTCGGCCAGGGCTGGCATTTCGGCCGCCCCGGGCCGCTACCCAGCAACTCCACAGGTATCTCCACCATCTCCAGCCAGATCTGAGTTGTCGCGTCGCGACCGCCACGCCGCTTGACTGGAATCCGCCGCGCTCGGACTCTCTAGGCTGCTGCGGTGACGCTGCTGCTGAAACTCTTGCTCGCACCCACGTTGGTAGTGGCTTCATCGTTGGCCGGCCGACGTTGGGGGCCGCCAGTAGCGGGCACTCTCGTGGCGTTACCCATTGTGGCCGGCCCGATCCTGTTGATCACCTGCCTCGAGCACGGGAGTGACTTCGGAGCTCGAGCGGCCTCATCAGCGCTGTTGGGGCTGATGTCGCTGGCCTTCTTCACGCTGGTACTGGCGTGGGCGTCCCGGGTGCTGTGGTGGCAGGGTGCCCTGGTGGTGGCTTGGGCCGCTTGCTTGGCAGCCGATCTGATGTTGTCGCGCTTGACGGTTCCGCCGGCCCTGAGCCTGCTCGTGGTTCTCGGCTGCGCTGGGACGGTGGCCGGCCTCCTGCCCCCGGACGGACCGGCAGCAGCCCCGATCCGTTGGCCTTGGTGGGACCTTCCCGGCCGAGCGGCCGCCACGGTAGCCCTCGTACTGACCGTCACCACGCTCGCCGGCACCGTAGGACCGCAGGTGACCGGGGTGCTGGCACCTTTTCCGATCGGAATCAGCGTGGTTTCCGGATTCGCGTTGGCGCAGCACGGATCCGCTGCTGCCGTCCACGTGTTGCGAGGAATTCCCCAGGGCCTGCTCGGATTCTCCCTGTTCTGCTTCGTGGTGGCCACGCTGATCCAGCCGGCCGGGACCGGCGCCGCCTTCGCCGTGGCGCTGACGAGCACCCTCGCCGTCCAATTGACGTGGCGGTATGCCTGGTATCGCTCGACCAGACCTCCCGCCCTTGCTGCTCGCTGACCCGCGAAGCCCAAAGTCGTTCTGCCGGCTCCATCCGATGCATTTCAGTGCAGCGGATCAGGTGTGCAAACATCCGGGCATGACCGCCGACCCAACCCTGCGTGCTTACCCAGAGAACGGCCCGGTTCGGGACGACCCCTCCGAGGATCTCCTCTTTCAGCTGCTTCAGGACATCGAGGCTGGCCAGGGCACGTTTCTGATAGTCAACAAGACCATCGATCCCAGCGGGCAGACCTATGCACAGGCGCTCCGCTGCGAGGACGGCAGCTACGTCGTCGAACATCGCGAAGGTAACGCCGAGAAGCATTACGGCACGGTCGTTCCGGATCTACGATCCGCTCACGCACTGCTGGTCGGGTGGGCCTTCGAGCGGCCCGACTGGGACAACGGAAGTTCGTGGTCACCCGTTGTCGTTTAGCAGTCTGGCAACCCACCGGCCACAATGGCCCCGCAGAACCGTTGAAAAATACCGCGCGACAACAAGTTAGAAAAAACTTCAAGGTAGGACTACTGGACCCGCCCGCCGGGTGCACGCGATGCAACCACCGCGTGCACCCGGGGGAAGGAGCGGGCGAAGAAGAACGTACCGGAGGAACGACCAACGGCAAGTGAAGGACAGGCGAATCGTCGGCCCATTTGAAGACTGGTCTTGACAATCGATCGCTTTCTATCGATATTCGATACATGTCTCGCGTCGTCATCATCCTGCTTCGAGCTGCAATCGCTGGTGCCATCTTGTTCGGCTTGTTCGGCGCAGCCGTCGTGATCCCCACGACTGCTGCGGACGAGGTCGACCGGTTCCCGCCCTACGCACCCCTGCAGGTCCCGTACACGATCCTCGCGGTCCTGGCGTTGCTCAGCGTCCTGGTGGCCCTGGGCGCGGTCTTGGCGCTGCTGTCCATGGTCGACGAGGACGCGATCTTCACCGACCGCGCATTCGTCTGGGTGAACATCATCATCGGCTGCATCGCGTTCTCGGCTCTGCTCTCCGCCGGCGCCACCGTCCATCTCCTGGTCGCCGACATCCCGACCCCGGACGACGGCATGGACGTCGTCAGCGCAATTCTGGGGACCGGCGCCTGCGCCGCGCTGGGTGGAGCGTTCGTGCTGCTCATGCTGGTGATGCGCCAACTTCTGCACAAGGCGGTCGGCTTGCACTCCGAGCTGGCCGAGGTGGTTTGATGGCGATCATCGTCGACCTCGACGTGCTGCTCGCCCAGCGCAAGCTCTCGGTAGGCGAGTTCGCGGCGGGCATCGGTCTCACCCCCGCGAACGTCGCCGTGCTCAAGAACGGCCGGGCGAAGGCCGTGCGCTTCGCCACCCTGGACGCGATCTGTACGTTCTTGGAGTGCCAGCCCGGGGACGTTCTCCGCTGGGTCAGCGACGATGCCGAGCTCATCACCTAGGGTGCCGGCCGCTACTCGGGCCCGGATGCGCCGCGGTCAGTTCGCGGCCAGTCGCTTTCCGGTGGCCAGAGCCATGATCCGCAATATCGCCTTGTCAGCCTTGGTCGGCTTGATCGGCTGCTGCAGGTAGACGCCGCTGATCACACGGCCCTGCCGTTGGTAGATCAGCTCTAGGTACATCCGTAGCTTCATCCCTTTGAATCTGACCACCATGGTGGACACTGCGGTGTCCTTGACCGGAAGATCCTTGGCGCTGGCAACGGTTTCGAACGCATAGCGCACCTTTGGAACGCCGGCTTCCCCGGACTTGTGGAACACGGTTTTCTTGCAGTTCTTCACCGACATCCGGAACTCGTTCATCGCCTTGGCCGCCTGCTCGGCCGTGTCGTACACCGCGACCTCGTTGCTGGCTCCGGTGTGCTGGCCTTGCGGGGCCAGAATCTCGACCTGAAGCCGGGCTATCCGGTGAGACTCGGTGGTGAACGTGTAGCCGCAGTTGTTCATCGTCATCTGGCCCTTCACCCGATCCCCCTTCGGGATCAGGCTGACCGTGGTGCCGCGCCCGACGTCGCTGTCCACCAGCGCAATCTCGGAAGCCAGGGTGGAGGGGGCCAAAGTGGCGGCTGGGGTGCTCACCGCCGCGCCGGGGGATCCGCAGCCGACCAGGGGCACGGCCAGCAGCATCGCGGCCGCCCGGGCGATCGAGCTGGCCTTGGTCGTAAACATTGTCGATCCTCCCGAAGCAAGAGCAGGGAAAACCCGGAGCGACGACCGCCCGCACCCGGTGTCTTCGACCGCTGCCGACCCCAGCTTGAGCGCCTCGTCCTGCGTACCTGGCGAGAAAGCCATCCCCCCAACGCTGACTGCCGGTCAGCAAGGCATGATCATCGCGTGAATCCCTACTATTCGCCCCCTGGACGCCCATTCCGGTGCTGGCCAGGATGAACCAGTTGCTACGGCCAGTGGCCATCGTCGCTGGGCTCGCCGGTACGAGCTTGGCCATCTGGGCGCTCGTCAGCGGAACTCTGCTGACCCCAGCCATCCTGCTCATCCTGTTCGCTGGTGGTCTGGGAGCGATGGCGAGAGGAAAGTGAGCTCGACGAGGCCGCGTTGATCGGCCTCGACTCAGGCGGTCTGTGTCACCGGTTCCGCGACCGGCTCGGCGGCGATCAACGCCAGGTCGTCAAGCGTGATCCCCAGCGCGCCGGCCAGGGCGACGACGGTGAAGAACGCCGGCGTCGGTATCCGTCCAGCCTCGATCTTGCGCAGGGTCTCCACCGGCACGCCGGCCACCGCCGCGACCTCAACCATGGACCGTGGACCACGAGCCGCACGCAACCGAGCCCCCAGGCGCTGGCCGCGGGCGCGTTCTTCGGGAGTGAGCATCGGTCTAACCATCCCGTGATACTAATACCGGGATAGTTATACCGTTGGAGGAACCCGTGATCGAGTTAAAGACGCCCGGCGAGATCGAGGCCATGCGTGCGGCCGGCTCCGTGGTCGCCGATGCCCTGGCCGCGGCAAAAGCCCACGCCAGGGTGGGAACGCGGCTGTCCGCCTTGAACGAGGTCGCCCGCGACGTCATCACCAAGGCTGGGGCCACCTCGCCGTTCCTCGGCTATCAACCCAGCTTCGCCCCGACTCCGTTCCCGGGCGTGATCTGCACTTCCGTCAACGACGCTGTATTGCACGGAATCCCTGACGGCTATCAACTGCGGGACGGCGATCTGCTCAGCATCGACTGCGGGGCAGTGCTCGACGGCTGGGCCGCCGACGCCGCGACCTCGTTCTGTATCGGTGCCGGTACCAGGACCGCCGACCTCCAGCTGATCGACGTCGCCCAGACCGCGCTCGCCGCCGGGATCGCCGCCGCACAGATCGACGCCAAGATCGGCGACATCTCCGCCGCCATCGCCGGCATCGGGCGCGCCGCCGGCTACGGCATCAACACGGATTATGGTGGTCACGGGATCGGTCACACGATGCACGAATCGCCGTCCGTCCCCAATGAGGGACGCGCGGGGCGCGGCCTGCGCTTGAAACCCGGCCTGGTGATCGCGATCGAGCCATGGTTCCTGGCCGGCGGCGACGATCGGTACCTCGTTGACGCCGACGGCTGGACCCTGCGCAGCGCCGACGGCAGTCGCGGCGTCCATGTCGAGCACACCGTGGCGATCACCCCCGACGGCCCGCAGATCCTGACCACCGCTGCGTCCTGACCATCGCTGCGTCGGGACAGCGCCTTCACCGTGCATCACATCGGCGACACGTCGAACTGCTGGATCCGTGCGATCCTCGTGGTGCCATCGAGCAAAGTGATGACGACCTTGGGGTTTGGCGGGCCTCCGCCGTTGACAACATCAGCCATCCGGGACAGCAGGGTCTTTCCATCCCGCTGCGGCCACCACGCAGCGAAGTATCCGTCTTTCAAGGTGGCCTGGACATCGGTGCCGTCGATCCGGAAAGCGACCGACGCGACGTTGGCTCCAGCCTTGCCGGTGACCGCTAACTGGTGATCATCACCGGCAGCCAACTGGACCTCACCGACGCTGTTGGTCACCAGGGCGTCGGCTGCGGGGGTCTGGACCAGCTTTCCAGAGAAACCTCCGCCCTGCGACGTGCCGTCGCGGTCCGGGGAACGCTTGAACAAGCAGGCGGCTTCACGTCCGCCAGCGCCGGTCAGGACGGTGTAGGACCACAGACCGCGAGCCTCGACCAGGCGCACCTGGTAATCGACGTCCGTGTCTTCACTGGACCAGCTTTTCAGACATTCCTGGCCAAAGGCCTTGGCCTCCTGTGCGGTGACCATTCGGGGAACGGCGGTCCAGGACGCATAGGCCGTGCTGCCGCCCAGGACCGGAGCAACCAGGACGCCGACCGCCGTCGCGGCAGCGAGCAAGTAACGGCGCCATGGGCGTCGCCGGGACCGCACCGGAATCTGGCCGCCGTCCGGATGGGTTGAGGTGATCGAGGCAAGCACGGCCTCGGCCCGAGCCGACCGACCGAGGTCTTCAGGAATCTCCGCAGCGGGGTCAAGCCGTCGCAACTGCTGGTCAATGTCCATGCCTGTCATCCTTCTCGGATCGGGGTGATGGTCGAGGCCAGGTCTGTTTCGGTGCCGAGGGTCGGTGGCGGGACCAGGTATCGCTGCAGAGAGCGGCGG
>DATINJ010000180.1:0-2493 GCA_035474375.1 Kineosporiaceae bacterium
CGTGGCCGGCATCGTCGGGAACGCCTGCAGCAGCTCCCGGATCCGCGGCTCGACCTCATCGACGCTCGACGCCTGCCCGACCCGCTCGTACCTCGGCGGCTCGGCACGACGCAGAGCTGTCCGCACCGTGTTGCGCGAGACCCCCAACACCCGGGCGATCTGCTTGATCGGGATGCCCTCGGCCCGATACAGCCGGCGGATCTCCGCCCAATCCTCCACGGACAACACCTCGTCCCTCCCCGGCTCGGCTCGAGCCAGGGTCTCGGGAGGGGGTCAATTTTCGAGCGTCGCGAGGGGGTCAGTTTTCAGGCGTCGTCGACAACGGCCATCGCGCGGCCGAGAGTCACATGGGACCTCGGTTGACGGCATCGCCGGACTGGCGCCGCGGTCGGAGCCCTTGGCGGCTGGTGACGGACCGGGGTCGTCGTGCCATCGCGAGCGTCGACGGGGTCGGTGAAAGCAGTTCGCAGGCGCTCGTCGTCGTTGCGAGTCGAGAGCGGGGAGCGCGGCCGTCGACGTCTACGCCGTCATCCAGGGATGAACGAGTCCGCTGGCGTAGCGGACCATCAGTGCGTACTGCGCCGCGCCAGCGGCGTCAGCAGAGCAGCCGAGTTCGCGTCGCCTCTCACGGCCGGGCATCGCGCCTGTGACTGTCCAAGAACCCAGCGTTGAAAAGGCATCAACGAGGGCCATGAGGCGTCGACGGTTCGACCTTCAGGGCCCGGACGGCGGTGAGCCTCGACAGGGCTGCAGACGCCAGCGCCCGCCAACAACGAGCACGACCGGTGGGGTTCCGTCACTGCTGCTGCGGCTCGTTCCGGCCCAGCAGCAGCTCACTGTCAGGCCGTCGCTGGGCGTGACCATCGTGACCCACCCTGCTCGGCAGCCGTCCCCGTTCCGGATGTGTCCGATTCAGGACAGATGGCTTTCGCGGTCAGTGGGCCCCAGCCACAGTGGCCCTGTGAGGCCGATCACAACGGCCGCCGATGGCCTGGGGGTCTCAGTGATCGACAAGGGCTGGTCGGGGTCGCCCCGGCGCATCCCGTCTGCTCAGTGGACCTCCGCAGCGGAGGGCGCCTCAGCCATTGGTCTTCGGAGGAACTCCGGCGTTGCAGAGGGAGGTGATCGCCCGTGAACGACCACGTGTGTTCATGCGGCATCACCCCTACGTCGCGATTCGACGGGCCTGTCCCGTGACCATGCCCATTGCTTGCACACACGCACCACGAATGGATCTGCGATGACGCTCACCATGGACGGGCAGGCTGTTCAGTCGTACCGGGAACTGCGGGGCCGGCTGGCCAAGGCGGACACCGCGGAGAAGGTCGACGTGCTGACCGAGATGGCGCGAACCGTCCGCCGGCTGGACCTCGAGATGATCGCGAGAGCCCGGCTCGGCCACATCGGCGGGGACTATTCGGTCACCGACATCCTGGTGACCTTGTACGGAGCCATTCTGTCCGTGGACCCGCAGGATCCCGAGGCGCCGGAACGCGACCGGTTGATCCTCAGTAAGGGCCACACCGCCGGGGCTCTCTACGCGACCCTGTCGCAGTGCGGCTTCTTCGCCAAGGACGAGCTCGCGACGTTCATGGCGCCGCTCTCGGCACTGAACGGGCACCCCAACCGTACGAAGGTCCCAGGTGTCGAGACCAACACGGGCCCCTTGGGGCACGGTTTTCCCGTTGCAGTCGGCCACGCGCTGGCAGCGCAGCTGCAGGGCTCGCCGCGGCGGACGTTCGTCGTCCTGGGTGACGGAGAGCTGCAGGAGGGCAGCAACTGGGAGGCGGCGATGACTGCCGCCCACTATGGCTTGTCCTCGCTGACGGCAATCGTCGACCGTAACGGGCTGCAGCAAGGGGCGCGGACCGAGGAGACCAAGCAGTTGGAGCCGCTGGCCGACAAGTGGCGCAGCTTCGGCTTTGAGGTCCGGGAAATCGACGGCCATGACTTCGAACAGCTGCTCGCCGCGATCGGTCCGAGCGGCACGGACCGGCCCGTGTGCGTGATTGCCAAGACGACCAAGGGCAAGGGCGTGTCTTTCATGGAGGACCGCGCGGAGTGGCACCACAAGGTGCCCAGCGCGGAGCAGGTCCAGATCGCACTCGAGGAGCTGAGCCGATGAACGCTCGTACCGATGCAGGCCTGTCGGATGCGCAGATCGGGCTGGAGTCCGGTGAGGACCAGCCGCTGACCGGTCCCGGCGCGGAAGAGGTCGAGACCTACGACTGCCGCAAGGCATTCGCCGAAGCGCTCAGCGAGCTGGCTCGGCAGGACGAGCGGGTCGTCGCGGTCTGCAACGACTCAGTGGGGTCGAGCAACCTGGGGGGCTTTCAGAAGGAGTTCCCCAACAGGCTCATCAACGTGGGTATCGCCGAGCAGGACTTGGTCGGCGTCGGCGCCGGTCTGGCGAACGGCGGGATGATCCCGTTCGTGAGCGCGGCCGGTCCATTCCTCACCGGGCGGGCGCTGGAGCAGATCAAGGCGGATGTC
>DATINJ010000181.1:0-5594 GCA_035474375.1 Kineosporiaceae bacterium
TTCCTCTGGGCCTTCCTCGACAAACTGTTCGGCCTCGGCCACGAAACCGAATCCAAGGCCGCCTGGATCAATGGCGGCAGCCCCACCAACGGATTCCTCAGCCACGCCACCACCGGACCCTTCGCCGACCTCTACCAGAACATCGCCGGCCAAGCCTGGGCCGACTGGCTCTTCATGATCGGCCTCGCCGGCATCGGCACCGCCCTGATCGCCGGCATCGCGATCCGGCTCGCTGCCGCCAGCGGTGCCCTGCTCCTGGTCCTGATGTGGACCGCCGTCCTGCCCCCGGAGAACAACCCGATCCTGGACGACCACCTCATCTACGCCCTCGTCCTGATCGCCCTCGCCCTGGTCAAGGCCGGACACGTACTCGGTCTGGGTCAGGCCTGGGAACGGCTCCCCCTGGTCCAGAAGTACAGCGCCCTCCGCTGACCCTCGGGAATTCGACCACTCAGCGATGGCCGGGCCTCACCGCCCGGCCATCGGCCTGTGCCGGATGCCGTCGATCCCATCCGGCCGATCGCAACCCGTGGGCTCAACTCGGCGCAGCGCTGACCTGGATAGCGTGCTCCACCACGGCGATCAGGGTGTCGAGGCTGGAGCGCGGATCTTGGGCGTTCATCCGCACGAGTGGTCGCCCGGGGGCGATCGCGAGCGAGTCCCGGACGACGGTGTCCTCGACCGTCGGGGTGCCGGGAAAGTGGTTGACCGCCACGGCGAATGGCAACCCTCGATCCTCGAAGAAGTCGATCGCCGCGAAGCAGTCGTCGATTCGGCGCAGGTCCACCAGAACGATTCCGCCGACAGCTCCGCGGGCCAATTCGTCCCACATGAACCAGAACCGGTTTTGTCCCGGCGTCCCGAAAAGGTAAAGGATGAGCTGGTCATCGACGGTAATCCGCCCGAAGTCCATGGCGACCGTGGTGGTGGTCTTACCCGCCACCGAGGCCACGTCGTCAACTCCCACTGACAGTTCGGTCATCCGCTCCTCGGTGCTGAGCGGTGGGATCTCGGACAACGACCCGACCAGGGTGGTCTTCCCGACTCCGAACCCGCCGGCTACCAGGATCTTGAGCGAGATCGGCACCTGGTCGGGCGCCGGCTCCTTGCTGCTGAGATTCCCGATCGGTACCGGCCGTCGACGTCTTTCGGCCGGATCAACAGGCACGCAATCCATTGAGGAGCCTCTCCAGGATCTCCCGGCCAGGGCGGCCGTTGATATCGACGGGAATTGCTGGTGACACCCTGAGGTATCCGGCTCCGGCCAGGTCACTCACCAGCACCCGAGCCACCCCCATCGGCACCTGCAGCGTGGCGCCGATCTCGGCTACCGAGATCGGTCGACCGGACATCGCGATAATCGCAAAGGACTCCATCCGCAGCGCTGTTCCGAAGCGCGAGGCGAATTCAGTCGCCGTCACCAGGGTTTCCAAATGCAGTTCGGTTCCCGGAGAACGCGTTCGGCCCTGGGTCAGGGCGTAAGCAGGAACCACTCGGGCATCCTCGTGCCAGCCGTAGCTGCTGCCCGAAGTCATCCCGTTGGCCACTGCCGGCCGACCCTGGCTGCCGGCTGCAGGGCATGTCCCACCCGGGTGGCGAGCATGGTCATCTCGTAGCCGATCATTCCCATGTCGCATTCCTGGTCGGCGACGACGGCGAGGATCGCCCCCTCGGCGATCTGGGTGATGAACAGGTGACCGGCCGCCAGCTCCACGATGGTTTGCGTCATCGGGCCGAGTTGGACCAGCTGGGCCCCGGCATTGGCGAGGCTGACCAGTCCCGACATCGCGGCTGAAAGCTGGTCACCGAGTTGGGTCCCGACCTGCTCCGAGGCCGCGATGCGGAGGCCGTCCCCCGACACCACCACAGCGTGCATGACGCCCGGAGTGCCTCGCAGGAAGTTGGCGAGCAGCCAGTCCAGCTCGCCCCGTGCCTGACTCGAGTCGTTCATGGTGGATCTCCCCTGCCGGCCGTGCACTCAGCCAGCGCCGCCTGTCGGCTGGCCTGATATCGAGACATCGCGTCTCGGGCTCTGACCGCATCGGCCGGCTGCACCTCGGCTGCCGGTGGACTGGCCATTTGTCGTCCGCCCCGCAGCTCCGGAGCGAGATTCGCCTGCGGTGTGCGGCGATTGAGTTGGATCGAACCCGCTTCTACCGTGCTGCGGGCGGCCGGGCTGGGCTCAGGTGCCCGGGTTTGGGTCTGCACGGCGACCGCCTCGGCGCGCGCCGAGGAATTGTCGAGCGAGGCCGAGCGGTGACCGAACCGCTCGGGCCGCCCGGACAAGGCCGTCAATCCTGAGTGCCCGGACAATGGCGACCCGAACAGGTCCGGCAGTACCTCGGTGGCGTGGCGCGGCGCCTGGGCGAAGAGCTGCGGCGGCAGCAGCACAACCGCGGTGGTGCCGACCACCGAGGTGGAGCACAGCGCCACCTTGATCGAGTGCCGGTGCGCCAAACGGGCGACAACCTGCAGGCCCAGCCGCTGTGACGTGACCGCCTCGAGGCTTCGCGGGGTGCAGAGGATCTCGTTGGTCGCCACCAGATCCTCGGGCTGCATGCCGATTCCCCGGTCCTCCACGGTGATCACCCAGGCGCCGGGAGAACGGACTTCGGGAGTGGTGCGGATCGTCACCCTCGAGTCGGGTTCCGAGAACCGCGCCGCATTCTCCACGAGTTCGGCAAGCAGGTGGGTGAGGTCGGTGACCACCGGACCCTGGATGGCCAGCCGTTCGTCCACCATGAAGGCGACCCGGTCGAGTTCCTCTGTCTCGGCGATCGCGGCACGGATCACGTCGAACAGCGGGACCGGATTGCTCCACACCCGCGCCGGTTCCTCGCCGGAGAGCACCAGGAAACTTTCGGCGTTGCGGCGGATCCGGGTGGCCAAGTGATCAAGGCGGAACAGACCGGCGAGCGCGTCGGGGTCTTCTTCGTGCTCCTCCAGCTGATTGATGATCTCCAGTTGCCGGTAGAGCATGCCCTGATTGCGCCGAGCGAGATTGACCAGCAGTTGCGAGGTGATTCGGCCGACCTCGGCCTCTCCGAGTTCCTTCGTCAACGTCATGGACTTCTGCTGCTCGTCCTCCGTCGTCCGCCAAAACAGGACGACGCCGGTACAAGCCGCGAGCACCGCGACCCCGTGGACGAGCGACCAGGTCCACGGATGATGCATCCCAGCCTGGTGATTGAACATCAGATTGGCTTGGAAGCCGGACCCGAGCCCATGGCTGAGGACCGTGAAGACGATCTCCCAGAGGAACGGCACCCAGTCCTGGTACAGCGCGATGAAGCCGATGATGATGAAGAAATGGAAGTGCGCCTCGATCGCACCGTGCGAGAACGTGACCAGCGCCGCCGAGCAGAAGACAATGCCGGCGGTGGTGAAGAAGGATTTCGGTCGCCGACTGCTGATCAATCTTTCCAGGGCCAGGCAGACCAGGATCGGAGCCATCGTCAAACCGACGGTCTTCGGACTGTGGCCGGTCCACAAGCCGAACGCGGTCAGCGCGGGCAGGTGCAGGAGCAGCAGCGACCAGACAATCAGGTGGCGGTTGTGCCACGCGACGTCGTCCAGCAGGTTTCCCTTGGGCAGGTAGCTCAGCAGCCGGCTCCCCAAGGGCTGCTGGAAGTGCCGATCGGCGGCGGCAACAGGTACAGCGGCCTCACTGGTGGCGGACATGTGTGCGAGCTCCTCACCCGATCGAGATCATTCCGGGAGTGACTGGGCACATGGTAGACAGAAGTCACTCTAGAGTGACATTCCGATTACTCTGGGCAATTCACCAGATCTGCTTCGGGCCTGACCGCAGTGACTCACCTTGGAGTACCGGGACGCCCACCTGCCGCATACCTTGTCAAGCAGTGGCCAGTCTGAGATAACGAATCATCGATCAGCCTCCCCGAAGGCGGTAACGATGACGACAACGGGCCACCACGACCACACGATCGCCGACAAAGGGCTGAAGTCCGGAGCCCTCGGATTGATGTCCAGCGTGGTGGTGGGCCTGGCCTCCACCGCTCCCGCCTACAGCCTGGCGGCGACGCTGGGGTTCGTCGCGATCGCGGTCGGGACCCAGGCCCCGGCGATCATGGTGTTGGCCTTCCTGCCGATGCTCTTCATCGCGCTCTCCTACCAGGAACTGAACCGGGTGATGCCGGACTGCGGTACCACGTTCACCTGGGTTACCAGGGCTTTTGGGCCGCGACTCGGCTGGCTGGGCGGCTGGGGAATCGTGGCCGCCGACATCATCGTGATGGCCAACCTGGCGCAGATCGCCGGCTCCTACGGGTTCCTGCTCTTCGGTGCGGACGGGCTGGCGGAGAGCAAGTTCTGGGTCACCCTGGTCGGGGTGCTCTGGATCGTCGTGATGACCTGGATCTGCTACAAGGGAATCGAGCTCTCCGCCCGGATCCAGTACGCGTTGTTCGGCGTCGAACTCGTGGTCCTGGTGATCTTCGCCGCCGTCGCCCTGATCAAGACCTATGCAGGCGATCCGCCGGCCGGGTCCATCCATCCGGAACTGGCGTGGTTCAACCCGTTTGCCATCCACTCCTTCAGCGGTTTCACCGAGGGAGTCCTGCTGGCGATCTTCATCTACTGGGGCTGGGACACCGCCGTCGCGATCAACGAGGAGACCGCGGACAAGGACCGGACACCGGGCCGGGCCGCAGTGATCTCCACGATCGTGCTGCTGGCCACCTACGCCGTGGTCACCGTCGCGGCGCAGGCCTACGCGGGAGTCGGCGACAGCGGGCTCGGGCTCTCGAATCCGGAAACGACTGACGACGTGCTGTCCGGGTTGGGCAACGCCGTCCTCGGATCGGACGTCGGGAAGATCCTCATCTTGATGACGCTCACCTCGGCCGCGGCGTCCACCCAGACCACCATCCTCCCGACCGCCCGGACCACGCTCTCGATGGCGTCCTACCGGGCGATCCCCCAGGTGTTTGCCCGCATGCACACCCGGAATCTGACGCCGACCTGGTCCACGGTGGTGATGGGCATCGCCTCCGTGGCCTTCTACGTCGGGCTGACGCTGATCAGCGAGAACGTGCTCGGCGACTCGATCACCTCGGTCGGCCTGATGATCGCTTTCTATTACGGGCTGACCGGTTTCGCCTGTACCTGGTACTTCCGCCGGACCCTCTTCGAGTCGGGCCGGAACTTCCTCCTGCGTGGACTACTGCCGCTGCTCGGCGGGCTGATGCTGCTGGCTGCCTTCCTGAAGAGCGCGGTGGACATGTTCGCCTCCGACTACGGTGCAACCTCTTTCGGTGGAGTCGGCGGAGTCTTCCTGATGGGCATCGGAGCTCTGCTGCTCGGCGTCGTGCTGATGGAGGCGTACCGGATCGTCGCCCCAGACTTCTGGCGCGGCCGGATCAACCGAGCGCCGGAAAAGGCCCCGGTCCAACCTCCCGAACGTCATGACACGGAATGACTCGGCTCTGGCCGCTAGTCGAAACATGAACGATCTCCGTACGAGCCACGTACCGCTGGCTGTCGGCTTCGTACTTCTCTGCCAGTTCGGTCGGTCAGAGATCAGCAAGCCGTTCCACGTCGGGAGCCTTTCATTACAGTGCAAAGTCTGCTCT
>DATINJ010000182.1:0-5784 GCA_035474375.1 Kineosporiaceae bacterium
GTCCGGCTGTGCACGAAGTGCTCACCATCCACCGCCAGCAACAACCCAGCGATCACCCCGAGCAACGTCGAATCGAACAACCGCCGCGCGATCAACGCCAACATCAAAATCGAGACCGTACCCACCAACGCCGCAGAAAACCGCCACCCCCACGAACTCGTCGGACCAAAAATCCACTCCCCAGCCCCGATCATCCACTTACCCACCGGCGGATGCACCACAAAATCCGGATCACCGGTGAAAACATTCACATCCCCGGCGTTCCACTTCGGGTCCACCACCTTGCCCTCGCCGGCCCACTTCAACTCATACCCAGCCTTGAACATCGACCAGCCCTGCTTGACGTAATACGTCTCGTCAAACACCAGAAGATGCGGGCGATCCAACCGCCAGAACCGCAACACCCCACCAAACACCGTCACCGCCACGATCGCCAACCACCCCCAGACCGGCATCACCGATCTCGGGCTCAGCTGAGGCGGATCCGGCACCCGAGCAACAGGCGCATCCACGACCTGGGTCGTCACGCCGGTCATCGTAGAGGGCGACCCTGAGTTCCCGGCCATCTGTGCTCGGCAGGTGCCTCAGCTCGCCGGACCTGAAAGGATGCGCCGATGCGTCGCGAGAGCTCGACCAGGTCCAGCGTGCGGCCCGGGACGATGATCGTGTTGGTTGCCCTGGCCGCGCTCGGGGCAGGGGTATGCGTCACCGCCGGTCTGTGGTCGCACCCGGGCAGCCGAATCGTCGCCGGGAACGTCCCGGACGGGATCCACTATTCGTGGTGGCTCGGGCACACCCCGCATGCGCTTGGCCTTGGCGAGAATCCCTTCCGCACTCTCGACCTGAACTGGCGCGAAGGCGTCAGCGCGATGAACAACACCACTTTGCTGCTGCCCGCCATCCTGCTCTGGCCGATCAGCGCGCTGGCCGGCTCGCTGTTGTCCTTGAACCTGCTGAACATCCTGGCCGTCCCGGCCTGTGCGGCGGCCGGTTACTGGGCACTGCGTCAGGTGCCGTGGGAGCGGCAGTCAGCGCAGCAGCCGCTGCAATCCGAGGAACCGGGCCGGATCGGTCGAGAGGCGGCGCTGGTCGGCGCGGTGGCCTTCGCGATCTCCCCGGCGATCGTGAACTCGCTGGTCGGGCACATCACGATGGCTTTCGCACCCGGGCTGGCCCTGCTGGCCGGCCTCAGCGTGCTGGCCTGGCACGGTGACCGTCCGGTCCGGACCGGACTGCTACTCGGTGCCGTCGCGACCGCTCAGGTTTTCACCGGCGAGGAGGTGCTCTTCCAGGCCGTGGTTGCGGCGGTGGCGATTCTGCTGGTCGCGGCGCTTTCTCGGCCCCGGGCGGTACCGGCCGCGGCCGGCCGGTTGATCCGCAGCTTGGCGGTGGCCTTCGCGATCTTCTTGCCGATCACCGCCTATCCGCTCTACCTGCAGTTCCTCGGCCCGCTGAAGCAGCAGGGCAGCCCTTTCCTGCTGGACTTCTTCGGTGCCGATGTCACCGCCTTCACCACGCCGACCAGCCAGGTGCTGCTGCACAGCACGGCCCAAGCGCAGAAGTCGGCGACGTTCGCCGGTGGGTTGGAAGAGCACCTGGCCTATCTGGGTTGGCCGCTGCTGATCGTCTGCCTGCTGACCGCGGTGATCTGCTGGCGGCAGGTGGCGGTGCGCTGTGCGGCCGTGTCGCTGGCGGCGGCGATGGCGCTCTCGCTGGGCGGCCGACTGTGGATCAACGGCAACTGGACGGAGCACCCCGGCCCGTATCGGCTGTTCCAGGCGTTGCCGGTGACCGAAGCCTCGCTCGCCACCCGGTTCGGGCTGCTGGCGGCCCTGTTCGCCGCTGCGTTGCTGGCCTTCGCGGTGCACGAGATCGGTACCCGGGTGTCTCGCCCGGCGCTCGGCGCGTGGCTGGCGGCCGGGGTGAGCCTGGTTGCTCTGGTGCCCTTGATTCCGGCGCCGCTGGCGGTCGTGACAGCTCCCGCCGTCCCCCAATGGTTCAGCACCACGGCTCGGGAGTTGCCGGCCGAATCGGTGGTGGTCGTGCTGCCCTACCCGGTGGCCGGCAATCCGGTGGGGATGCGCTGGCAGTCCGCCGCCAACTACCGGTTCCGGATGCCCGGCGGGTACTTCCTCGGGCCCGGTCCGGACGGGCACGCCTACGTCGGTGGCTCCGCGGATCCACCGACCGCGAACCTGCTCAACCGGGTCGCCGAGACCGGAAAGGCGGCAGACGTGACCCCTGAAGAGCGGGCGCAGGCGATCACCGACCTGGCGACCTGGGGTGCGGATCGGATCGTGCTCGGCCCGGCCCCGGCTCAAGCGGCACTGCGGGAAACCATGAGCGACCTGATCGGTCGGCAGCCGGAGCAGGTCGCCGGGGTCTATGTCTGGACCGATCCGGTGACCAAATGACGCGCGAACCGAGCGACCCGCTGATGGAGCGCGACGAGCCGGTGGAGCGCGACGAGCCGGTGGAGCGCGACGAGCCGGTGGAGCGCGACGAGCCGGTGGAGTGCGACGAACTGATGGATTCGGCCGAGCCTGCTCGGGTGCTGGACCCGGCCGGCGGTCGGCTGGTGTTGGCCGCGACCCCGATCGGTAATCCCGCGGATGCCTCGCTCCGGCTGGTCCGGCTGATCGGCTCGGCGGATTTGATCGCGGCGGAGGACACCCGCCGCTTGCGTCGGCTGGCCGCAGCTCTCGACGTCACCCCGGTTGGCCGGGTGATCAGCCATCACGAGCACAACGAGGAGTACCGCTCCGCCGAGGTGGTCGAGACGGTACGCAACGGCGGCACCGTCCTGGTGGTGACGGACGCCGGAATGCCGGGGGTCTCCGACCCGGGCCTACGCGCCGTCCGGGCCGTGCTCGAGGCAGGCTTGAAGGTGAGTGCGCTGCCTGGTCCATCGGCCGCGCTGACCGCCCTGGCCTTGTCCGGCCTGCCCAGCGACCGGTTCTGCTTCGAGGGTTTCCTGCCGCGCACTCCGGGCAAGCGGGGCAGCGTGATCGCCGCGCTGGGCGCCGAGCCCCGCACCATGATCTTCTTTGAGTCCCCGCGCCGGACCGCCGTGACGCTGTCGGCGATGGCGGCCGGCTTCGGTGCCGATCGACCCGCCGCGGTCTGCCGGGAGCTGACCAAGACGTACGAGGAGGTCCGCCGCGACGGGCTCGGCGCGCTGGCCGCCTGGGCGGGCGACCGAGAGATCCTCGGTGAGGTCACGATCGTGGTCGGTGGGGCACCGGCGATCGTGCCGATCGATCTGGCCGATCCGGAAGCGGCGGACGACGTCGCGGCCCTGGTCGCCCAGGTTCAGGCCTTGGTGGCCGGTGGGCAGCGGCTTAAGGAGGCGGTGGCCGAGGTGGCGGCCCGTTCCGGCGTCCTCAAACGCGCCCTCTACGACGCGGCCGTGGGGGCTCGCAAGCCCGCCCGGTAAGCGTCAGCGGTCAGCCGGTAGGTGACATGGCGGGCGTCGGACCAGGATTTCAGCCCGGGATTGTCGAAATCGTCGGCCGGGTCGTGTGTCATTCCGAGCTTCTCCATCACCCGGCGGGACTGGGCGTTCGCGACGGTGGTGAAGGAGACCAGTTCGGTGAGCCCGAGCCGACCGAAGGCATGCTGCAGCACGGTTCGGGCGGCTTCCGGAGCGTAACCGCGACCCCAGAACGAGCGGCCCAGCCGCCAGCCGATCTCTGTCGCCGGTGCGGCGGGAACCTCGTCCGGTGCCGGGTTGAGCCCGACGAACCCGGCGAAGGCGCCGGTGGCCTTTACTTCAACCGCCCACAGCCCGTACCCGCGCTCGGCGAATCGGGCCCGGAACCGGTCGACAGATGCATCGGTCTCGGCCCGGCTCAGGATGCCGGGAAAGTACCGCATCACCTCGGCGTCGGCGCAGATCGCCGCGAATGGCTCGCGATCGGCGTCCCGCCAGCCGCGGAGCAGGAGACGTTCCGTCGTCAGCTCGGTGATGATCGTTTCGGCGCCGGTCATCGAGAGCTCAGCACGCAGAACTCGTTCTCCTCGGGGTCGGTCAGGACAACCCAGGTGACTTCGCCCGGTGCCGCCGCGGATTGCCCGACCTCGGCCCGCAAGGCACCCAGGCCCATCAGCCGGATCACCTCCGCCCGCTGGTCATCGCTCGGGAACGGAGCGACGTCCAAGTGCAGCCGGTTCTTCACCGTGTGGGGCGCTTCGGTCGGGACGAACTCCAACCAGGGGCCGACGTCGCCCGGTGGGACGAGGTCGTACAAGCCCTCGTGTTCGTGCAGATTCCACCCGGCGGCGGCGGCCCAGAACCGGGCCATCAGCTCCGGGTCGATAGCGTCGACCACGATGGCGGCCAGCGAGCCGGTCTTGGCGTATTCCGGTCTGGGCTCCAGGATGCAGAACTCATTGCCCTCTGGGTCGGCGAGCACCGCCCAGGGCACATCACCCTGACCGATGTCGGCCTCGACCGCCCCGCCCGCCATCAACCGCTGGATCAGATCGTCCTGCTCGGCGAGGGTATTGCTGCGCAGGTCGAGGTGGATGCGGTTCTTCAGGACCCGCTTGTCTTGCACCGGAACGAAGGTCAGCGTGATACCCGGCTCGCCGGAGGGCGGTTCGACGTCGCTCTCATCGCCGCTCTCGTGGGCGACCTCCCAGCCCAGCGCGGACGCCCACCAGCGGGCCAGAGTCGGCGGGTCGGAGCTGTCGATGACCACAGAGGTGAGTCTCGTTGACATGGAGCAATTCTGCCGCAGAACACCAGCGCCGACGAGCGGGCTGTGGAAAGCCGGCCTCGGAAAGGCTTCTGTGGATAACGTCCGGGGTTGGTCGGTGGCCGACGGCAGGCTATGCCCATGGACGGATGGGGTGATGTCAGTCGATCTCTTGGTTCGGGTCGGGCCAGGGCGGCTGTTGCACGTCGAGTATGCCCGCAGGGCGACCAGCGACCTGGTGGCCAGGATGCTCGTCTACCGCGGCCTGATCATGCAGCAGCATCCGAAACATCATGTCAGTCAGCACATTCTGATACTGGGGGAGGGGACGGTCAGCGGTCATGACGATTTCGAGGCGAACGGCTTCGCAGTCGATCTGCGGCTGATGTATTTCCGGGATGCGGACCCGGATCGGTTGGTGAGCGACGTCAATTTTGCTCCGCTGGCAATGTTGCATCGCGGTGATCCGGCGAAGTTGGCGTGGGTGGCCTCCCGGGTGGTCGGCGAGATCCGCAAGCTAGGTGGTGACCGGGTAGGCCGATTGTTAGAGTTCAGCACCGTGTTGGCGGCGATCGCATCGGACCCTGCTGTTGTCGAGAAGATCATTGAGGAGACGGAAATGACAGTCGAAAGTGTCGCGGCCTTCTACCGGGATACTCGATTCGGGCAGACCCTGCGGGCCGAAGGCCGAGAAGAAGGCCGAGAAGAAGGCCGAGAAGAAGGCCGCGAAGAACTTCTCACGGCGCTCTTGGTCGAGCGCTTCGGTGAGCGGCCCAACCTGCGGGCCATCGCCCATCGAATGGCTGGGTGGAAGGACGGCGCCGCTGTGGTGCACGTGATCACCACGTCATCCAGCCTGGAAGAGCTGCAGCAGGCCGCACCACCGGAATAACCCGGTCGCAGTCACAGCGCCGCCGAAGCCCGCTGGCCGGGTGGTTCGCTAGTCTTCGCGGGTGGAATTTCGCCGGATCCCGGGCCTGCCGCCCTACGTGTTCACCATCATTGACTCGTTGAAGCTTCAGGCGCGCCGGGACGGGCGAGACATCGTCGACCTGGGTTTCGGCAACCCGGACATCCCTAGCCC
>DATINJ010000183.1:0-2925 GCA_035474375.1 Kineosporiaceae bacterium
ACCCGAGAGGGTTACTGACTCAACCGGGTGGGGTGAACTCGCTGAGGACGAGCTCGGCCCCCTGTGGATCTCGTACCAGGGCAGTCTTCGTCCAGACCGTTTCGGACGTTGACAGAACGGTGGCACCTAGACGCTCCGCGGTGGCCGCACTCTCGTCGCGGCGTCGAACGGTGAACACCACCTGCCAGTGGGTCGCCTCGCCGGAGCCGGCTGCCTGGACCCCTGCGACCACGTCGGCGAAGCCGGGCGGGGCTGCCGCCTGCCGTTCATGAATCCCAGGATCGATGGTGGCAGCGAGATGATCGCCGTATCCCGGCAATCGCACCATGGCACCGGTTCCGTCTTCGGGCAGGTCTGCCGTCCAGCCGAACACGGTCGAGTAGAAGGACAGCGCCTGCTTGAGATCCGTGGTGTGCAAGACACTGAAATTCCAGGCGCCCGGGAGGTTCGCGATCTGAGCACCTAACCGCCGGCGTGCCTGCCAGAGCCGAAACTCGGCCCCCGCAGGGTCCAGGCAGGTCGCCGTCCGGCCGCCGGGCCCGGCGTCCTCCGGACCGAACAGCACCGCGCCACCAGTCGATGTCACAGCCGATGCCGACGCGTCGGCATCGGCCACCGCGATGTAGGTATTCCAGCTTGCCGCCTCGGTGCCCGATCCGATCGCGGCGACGTCGCGGTCGTCAAGCTGGGCGATCAGGTATGAGCCAGGCGCCCCCGGCGGCATCACCTCCTGGAAGGTCCAGCCGAACAAGCCGCCGTAGAAACTAGTCGCAGCCTCCGGATCAGGCTGCTCCGTGTCGACCCAGCACGGTACCCCAGGTGGGTAACTCCGCTGCTGAGTTGTGAATTCGCCCATCGGTGCTCCCCTCGTCGCGGCCGTCGCCGGCGCTCTCTGGTTCTGGGCCAGAACTTACCGGTGGGGTCCGACATTTTCCGGGGATGCAGGAGAACGAGCGCGGGACCGCCGGTGATCGGCGGTCCCGCGCAACTGTCGTTCTTGGCGCGGTCAAGCAAGCGCCAGAACCGGGTGCCTTACGGTGCGATCGACCAGAGCTGGCAGGTGTTGTTGAGCCACATCCAGAGGTCCGCCTTCGTACCGTTCGCCGTGCCACAGTTCACGTTGTCGAGGACCATTCCGCTGTTCTCGACCACGAGCTCGTACCGTCCGTTTCCAGCCGGGATGACCGCCCACTGCTGACAGAGGTTGCCGAGCGAAGACCACAGGTTCACGGCCGTCCCCAAGGCTTGCCCGCAGCCGACCGCGTCGAGAACCTTGCCCGCATTGACGTTCGTGATCGTCCACTTGTTCGCACCGACGCTGTTGAACCGCCACTGCTGACAGGTGTTTCCCAGGGAGGCCCACTGGTCGACCTGCGTTCCGTTGGCCGTGCCGCAGTTGACGGCGTCCAGAACCTTGCCACTCTGGAGGTTCGTGATTCGGTACGTGGAACCGTTCACCGGGAAGCTGACCGTCTTGCTGTAGCCGACCGAGACGATGTTGGCCTGCACCGCGTTCTCCGTGGCGTCGCTCGGATAGCCACTGGTCATGACACCTTCGAAGAAGGAACCCACCGAGCCGTTGCTGTTGTCCCCGCCGATGCCAAGGATGATCGCTCCCTGCTTGGTCATCGGCTGGTAGCCCGATTGGGTCGGCAGCGCTCCGTTGTACCGGGTTGCCAGGCTGCCGGACTGCGCGTTGCCATCCTTGATGGCGTACGTCGAGGTGCCGTTGTTCTTCAGCACCGCTGTCACGAACGGGGTGCTACGACCGGTATTCGAGGTCCAGGAACCGTTGCCACCGGCGAACAACCCGTTCTCCAGGTCTGCCGCGACGTGCGGTCCACTCGCACACGGGGTGAACCAGCACAGCGTGCCGAAGTAGATCGCGTCCATGTCACCGTTGCCGGTGTCCAGGTTGTTCGTCTCGGCGTTGCCGTAGTCGAAGCAGCACCGGTCGTTGTAGTGGGTGCCCTCGGTCACCATGTACATGCCCTCGGGCTGGCTACCGGTGGCGATCCCGCTGGTCGCGTTGTTGCGGTAGCCGTTACCGGCGGAGATATAAACGCCGTAGACCTTGTTGCCGCCCGCCGTCACCGGCAATGCTGCCGCGTTGGAGCCCTGGTCAGCGGTGGGATTGGCGCCCCCGCCGGGAGCGATCGTGAGGTCGTTGTGCTTCGACGTCTGGTCGTAGATCTTGACGATCGTGCAGTACGTGCCCGAGCAGAACGAGTCCTGCGCCGCCGCGTTCGCGTAACCGCCGGCGCTGAGCACACCGATGTTGGCCGTCGCGTTGTCGGACCAGCGCTTCACCTGGTAAAGCGAGCCGTTGTAGGCGCCGAAGAGTGCACGGGTGGTGCTGTGCGCGGCAACGCAGGGGGTGCCGCCGCTCGCGTAAATGTCACAGGACAAAGTGCCGGCCGCTTGTGCCATGCCGGGCGCGGCAACCAGCGCTAACATGCCGAGCGCCGCAGAGGCGAAGACGGCGACGGCCATCCGCCACCAGGAATGCAACGACCACAGACTCATGGTCCACCTATTGCTTACTGACGGAGCGCGGAAGCTGGCGGAACGCCGCGCGGTAAATTGTCGACGCAGGGGCATGGTGAACCCTCTTCTCCATTGACGGGGTTTAATGCGACGCCGGGCCTACGCCCGGGTAAAGAGCCTGCCCCGGCGGCAAACTGGTGCCGTGGGGCGGACTAGCGTGGAACCGTGGCTATCCAGAGTTGGCAACAGCTGAGTGAGGCGCGGTGAAATTCTTTCGGCTAGCCTGACATTGCGGCGCAGCCGTCAAAGACCGGCCCCTGTGAAGGCCCGCCATCTACCGTTAACCTCAGCCGCACAAGCGTTTTCGTCGCGACCTCGGAGCGATTAGCCAAGGTTCGGCGCTGACGCTCGTGAGTCAAAGTCATGACCTGCTCCTAC
>DATINJ010000184.1:0-25727 GCA_035474375.1 Kineosporiaceae bacterium
AGCCGAGGAGGGTGCCGTGAGTGGTATCGGTGACCGCACACCGCCAGGTTCCGGTGGCGGCGACCTGGCGGGCCATGCTCGCGATGATCGGCCCGTATCCGTTCAGATACCCAGGTTGATCATCTTCACCGGTCAGTGTGCTAGCGGCAACAGTGACCAAGACCCGCGCGTCACCACCACTCGCGGTGCTCCGACCCCTGCCGCTTTCGCTGTTGCTGTCACACGGTGGCTTTAGGGGCGTAGAGCCCGAGGGATTCGTGCTCGTGGCGGGATGGGCCGAGCTGGTGCGGGACACCGTCGCGGTGGGAAGAGAATCGTCTCCGCCGCGTGAGGTTCCGGCGTGCGAGGTTCCGCAACTCTCCGAACGGTCCGAGGCTCCCGCTCCGTTCGGGGACTCTGCGCCGTTCGGGGACTCTGCGTCCTTCGGGGACTCCGCGCCGTTCGGCGGTTCCGCGCCGTTCGGCGGTTCCGCGCTGTTCGGGGATTCGATGTCGTGCCGGCATTCCTTGGTGTGCAAAGGCTTCGGAGCACTGGCGGAGCGTTGATGGAGGTTGTCACTGGCGCGGGTCAAGGTCTCGACCAGGGTGTCGACCCGCAACTGATCCAAGGTTCGGGTGTCGCCCGCACCCCCGGTATCGCGGGCATGGTAAGCCAGCCGAGTCAGGGCGTTCTTGGCGATCATCCCCTGATCGGCCGGCAAGTAGGCCGAGAGCCGGCACATGCTGTCGGAGTCAGGGATGTACGCGAAGTGGCGGCGGGTTCGCTTCACCCGGTGCCGGTACTCGGCAGCTTTCGGGTTCGCCTGGATCTGAGCCTTTTCTCCCGCTCGCTTCAACGCGGCTTTGGTTTGCCGGCCGGCTCCTTTGAGGAGTTTGGCCTCGAAGGCCTTGCCGAGGTCATCGGGGTCGGTGCGCTGGTCGGGGTCGAGCTCAGGGTTGGTGTCTTCCTGCGCGGCGACCAGAGACTGCGTCAACCGAAGGATCGTCTCGGCTTTGCCCAGGTCGATGTCTCCGCACAGCAGGGCATCGAGAGTGTCTGGAGCTTGGGTACACAACCCCAGCGCAGTATCCGTGAGGGCGCCCGCCTCGCCCTTGCCCAAGCTCAACTCCAGGCCGACTTCCTCGGTGACCGCCCGTGCCGCGATCGAGAGGGCCTGCGGGCCGTGAGCGTGGCGGCCGGTGAGTTCGGTGACGGCGTGCGCGGCCCGGCGGTGGGCGAGCTCGTTGATCAGCAGGAACAACCGGCCCTGGGTGGAAGCGATCCCCCGGTATGTGGCCTGCACCTCCTCAAGCAAACCGTCTTCGGTGAGGTCACCGATCGGGGTTTGGACATCAATCGGGTCGAAGCCATCCGGCGGCTCATCCCAGCCCAGGGCTCGCAGCAACTCATCGGTGAGCAACCCACCAGCGGCCAGATCGGCGGCCAACTCCTCTGCATCAACCGGATCCGCCGGATCGAACAGGCCATCGTCTACGTGAGCGCAGGCGAGCAGACCCTCGATCTCAGGCTCACTCATCACCTCGGATGTGGCGCCTGAGTCGGACTCGCCCATCGAACGCATCGGGTTGCCTGAGCTGGATGGCGCCTGGGCTGGCAGCAGAGTTTTCGCGTGGAGCGATTTCGCCAAGGTGGCAGGCAGCCGCTGGACAGTGAACCCGACGCCCGGGTCACCGGCCTGACTTACCTGTGATTCGCTCATGTGTTCGAGGATGCCAGAGGCGATGTCTTGATCGCAACGGTTTCATCACGATTTTTTCTGGCCAAACTGACTGCGGCGCAGGTGTTTTGACAACTACCAGCCCAACAACCTGGCCACTCGCTCGCGGTGATATATCGCATCACCGAGCAGGGCCGCGTCCGAACGAGCCCGCCGAAAATAGAGATGAGCATCGTGCTCCCAGGTGAATCCCATGCCCCCGTGCAGGTGCACAGCACTCGTGGCAACCTGACTGAAAGCCTCTGAGCACCAGACCTTTGCCACCGATGCTGCCTCGGCCAAGGCCAACGGTGACTCACCCGCATCGGCTGACTCAACCGCGCGGACGACGGCCGAGCGCGCCGTCTCCACCTGCACCAGCATGTCAGCGCACCGATGCTTGATCGCCTGGAAGCTCCCGATCGGCCGACCGAACTGCATTCTCGTGCGAACGTATTCGACAGTCAGGTCGAGCGAGGCCTGCGCTCCGCCTAGCTGTTCGGCAGCCTGAACCACCAAGGTGACGTCGAGGGCCGAGCCCACCAGCGCGACCACCTTCGGACCGCTGGCGAGCAGGGTTGCCCTAGCTCCGGAAAGCCGCACCTTTGCCTGCGCTCTCGCCAGGTCAAGGGTCGACATCCGCTGGATGTCGACTCCTGGCGCGCCGCGTTCGAGGCAGAACACCGCCGGCCCGAGCACAGATTCAGCGACCAGGACGAGGTGGGCGGCGCCCGAGCCGTCCAGGACGAAGTTGGCCTCGCCATCGAGCACCCAGCCGCCGTCGTCAGTCGCCCGGATCGGCAGGTCCTCAGGGTTCCATCGCCCGTCCCGGTCGAGCAGGACAGTGGCGACGACCTCGCCGGCCACCAGGCGCTCCAGCAGCGCACCGGCAGCCGGACCGCACCGGCTCAGTAACTGCCCAGACAGCACAGTGCTGGACAAGAACGGCACAGGCATCAGGTTCGCGCCGAGACACTCACCGACCGCGACCAGTTCGGCCAAACCCCCGATCCCATCGCACCACTCGGGCAATCCCAGACCGCCGAGACCGACCTCGTCGGTGAGCACCCGCCAGACCTTCTCCGCGTACCCGGGCCCATCATCCGTCAGCGACCGGGCGACTCGTGTGCCGCCCGCCTCTCGGCAGACCGCCGCGACGGTGTCAGACAGTGCGGTGATCTCTTCGGACTGCATCACACCAGACATCTCAACTCCCCATCGTCGCGTGGGCAGCGGCTAGCCGGGCGATCGGGATGCGTTGCGGGGAGCAGGAAACGTAGTCCAGTCCGAGCCGGTCGCAGAGGGCGATGGACGACGGGTCCGCGCCATGCTCACCGCAGAGGCCGAGTTTCACGTCCGGGCGGGCCGCCCGAGCGCGAGTCACTGCCAGCGAGATCAGCTCACCGACACCGTCCGGATCGAGGGACACGAAGGGCGAGGCAGTCAACAGCCCTTGCTCCAGGTAGGGCGCCAGCATTCGACGCTCAACGTCGTCCCGGGAGAGGCCGAACGTCAGCTGACTCAGGTCATTGGTGCCGAAGGAGAGGAACTCAGCCTCCTCGACGAGCCGCCCTGCCAGCAAGGCCGCCCGCGGCGTCTCCACCATCGTCCCCACCCGATAGGGCACCGTCACTCCGGTGCGCTCGGTGATGGCAGCCGCTTCTCGACGGATCAGGGCGGTGACGAAGCTCAGCTCCTCCACCATCGAGACGAGCGGAACCATCACCTCCAGCTGCGGGCGGATCCCTTCAGCAGCGACGTCCAACCATGCCGTGAAGAGCGCCTGCACCTGCGCCGGGTAGAGACCTTCGTGCAGGACTGCCAACCGAACGCCGCGGACCCCCATCATCGGGTTCTCCTCACGCAAGGAGCGAGCGAGTTCGGCATCCGCCGGGTTCGCGTGCTCCGCGTGGTGCGGAAGAAACTCGTGCAACGGGGCATCGAGCAGCCGCACGGTCACCGGGCGATCTCCGACCGCGCGCAGCAGCGTGCGGAAATCCTCCCGCTGCGCTGCGGCGAGGGCCACCAAGGCGGTTCGCTCCGTATCGCTGTCGCCGGCCAGCAGCACGTGCTGGATCAACGGCAGGCGATCACCAAGGAACTGATGTTCGGTGCGACACAGTCCGATTCCTTCGGCGCCGAGCGAGATGGCGACCTCGGTCTGTTGGCCGGTGTCGGCGTTCGCCCGCACCCCCAGCCGCCGCACGTCGTCCGCCCAACCAAGTACGGTGCGCAGTTCCGGGGTCGGTTCGGTCTGCCGGATCGCGATCGTGCCCGCGTAGACGGCGCCGGTCCAGCCGTCCACCGAAATGGTGTCGCCCTCGCGGACGCTCCACTGCCCAGCCCGGACCTCTCCGGTCGCCGGATTGATGTTCAGGTCACCGGCCCCGCACACCGCCGGCCGGCCAATCCCACGAGCGACCACCGCGGCATGCGACGCCGATCCACCCCGGCTGGTGACGATCGCCTGCGCCGCCAGCATGCCGGGCAGATCGGCGGGCGTGGTCTCGCTCGCCACCAGGATTACCGGAGCCCCGGTCTGCGCCAGCTCGACCACGCGCTCGCTGGTGAGCGCGACCCGACCGATGGCGGCGCCCGGAGAAGCCGGCAGCCCACGGACCAGTAGCCGCTCTGAACCGGTCAGCCGAAACCGCGCGTGCAGGAGCTCGCTGACCGCGTCTGGGCTGATCGCCGCCAACGCTGCAGTTCGATCGATGACGCCCTGCTCGGCAAGCTCAACCGACAAGGCCACCGTGGTTCGAGCCGTCGGCCGACGATCGGCCTGGAAGCCGATGACCCGCACGCCCGCCGGTGAATATTCGAAGTCCACCTCAACAGCGGTCCGGGACGCCGTCTCCAGCGCCCGGACCGCAGCGCTCACTTCGTCCGACCCGATCGGCAACACCGCCAGCACATGTCCGCCTTCGGCGGTGGTCGACTGGGCCAAACCGGAGTGAAAGTGACCGTGCGGTGAGAAGTACCCGGTCTCGCTGTCTCGTGAAACGGCGATGCCGCGGCCCATCTGTTCCCAGGAATGAATCAACTGATCTTCCAGGTGCAGAGCGAGAGCGAGGTCGCTGGCCATCCCCTGGGCTCGGCGAGCGCGCTGCGCTCGCGGCGAAGCCCAACGAGTGAGCATGACCCGGGCGGCCAACGCGAGTTGCTCGGCCACCCCGGAGGGGTATGGCGCACGGCCTTCGGCGCTGCACAGGTCGAGCAGCGCCTGCGCCTGGGCGATCGAATCCACCACATCCAGCACGACGCCGCTGATCGCCGCCGCCGGCACCGCCAGGGCATGCTCGGCCACCGCTCGGATGGTGCCAGCCCAGACTGCGCCCAGCTCATCCGGGCGGCCGAGCGTCTCGGCATGCTGCTCGAAATTGTCCAGGCTCAAGCCCAGACAGAGCAGCTCGGGCGGCAGCCCGGCGACGGCGACCGGCGCCGAGGCAGAGAGCCGGAACAGGTGAGTGGCTAACGGAAGCCCGTCGCTCACCAGCGAGATGGCTTCCGCCGCGGAGCGTTCCTCGGTGAGCCGTTCGGCGCTGCCCACCGGCACAGTGATGCCCTGCCGGATTGGAAGCCCCAGCTGCACCAGGGCTTCCATCTCGACCCCTCGGGTGCCCAGTACCGAGCCGCTCGGCCCGGTGGCGGACCCAGTCCCAAACGCGATGAAATCACCAAGTTTTTCAGGCGGATTCGACCCGAGGTGCTCCTCGGGGGCAGTCACCGGACTCTCCTGATACGCGTACATTATTTACCCGGCCTGACGTGGGACGAGGGCGGCCTGACCGGCGACGAGCGCGGCCTCCAGCTCCTCGTCCTCCTTGCGCGTCATGCCCAACCTCATCAAAAGTTCCTGGTGCAGGTGCATCCAGACGGTGTGGTAGGACTCCAGCAAGGGCGAGGCAAGCCAGGCGGTTTCGCCTGAGTCAAGACGGTCCAGGGCGGCCTGCAGCCGCGGAGCGTATTCCCCGATACTGGGTAGAACGGCGGTCAGACGGTCCAGCACGGGTACGGTCGAGTCATGGACGTCGTCGAGCCGGTCGCGTACTCCGGCGTCGTACATGGCATCGCTGTGGTCGTTCACCGAGCCGTCCGGGCGAATCTGCCAAGCGGTGCACAGTTCCCGCAGCGTCCGGTTGATCGGCAGGAAGGCCTCGAGCAGCCGGCGCACTCGAGCCTCGACGTCCCCACCGGCCGGTGTCCGCACCAGTGACCCGGCCAGGGCGGCCGCCTGCAGCGTCGGCATCAACAACGGGCCCTTGACCAGAGCCAGGCCGCGCTCGACCAGAGCAGCCTGCGCCGCCGACGGCTCACCGCGATACATACCCCGAATCACCAGTTCTACCAGTGCATTCCGGACTGGCTCGGACATATCCTGGGTTTGGTCCTCGGTGTCGCTCATCAGCGAATCTCCTCATGTTCTTCGGAAACCTCTACGTATCCGGCAGATCGGGCCGATGATGGCAGCGGTGGCATCATCCGGCCACGGTGCGTGCGCTCGGCCAGTACGGACGACGCAGGGCGGGCTTGTCGAGTTTGTTCATGGCGTTGCGCGGCAAGACCTCGAGGAACTCGAAGCGCCGCGGGCACTTGTACGGCGCGAGCGTTCGCCGACACCACGCCTCCAGTTCAGCGGCCAAGGGCGGATCCGCGGTGGTGGACACCACGAGCGCCAGCAATTGTTCACCGAGATCGGGGTGCGGGATGCCGATCACCGCGACGTCTGCGACCTGGGGGTGGGTGAGTAGGCATTGCTCGCCCTCGGCTGGATAGAGATTCACCCCACCGGAGACCACCACATCGGCAGCACGGTCGGTGATGTAAACGAATCCGTCGTCGTCCACCCTGCCGATATCGCCCAGAGTGAGGACGCCGGGAGCGACGTAGGCGGAGGCGGTCTTGTCCGGGTCGTGATGGTAGCGGATCCCATGCTCGGCAGGGGCCTTGAAGCACAGCAGACCCGAAGTTCCCACCGGTAGCGGAGTTCCGTCGTCAGCCAAGACCAGAACTTCGAACGGCGGGACGGCACGACCCACGGATCCGCGCCGGGTGAGCCAGTCGTTCGACCCGATCCGGCACAGCGTTCCGACCTCGCTACCGCCGTAGGACTCCACCAGAACCGGACCGAACCAGGCGATCATGGCCTCTTTCACCGAAACCGGGCAGGCCGACCCGGTGTGGGCCAGCAGTCGCAGGCTAGAGACGTCGTACCGCTCTCGGACCTCTACCGGAAGGCTCAGCATCCGCTGGAAGTGGGTGGGCACCATCACGGACGACGACACCCGATACCGCTCGATCGCGGCGAGCGCGGCCTCGGCATCGAATCTCTCCAGCACCACCACCGGTTCTCCGGTGAGCAGATGTCGAACGGCGGTCAGCGGCCCGTTGTGCTGCAGTGGACCGGCCACCAGGTGCGCCCCCGAAGGGGTGTGCGACTGCTCGATCAAGGCTGCCAGATAGTCTCCGGCGGTTAGCTGCGCGCCGGTCAGCCAGCGCACCTCGGTGCCGCTCGGGCGTCCGGTGGTGCCGGAGGTGTACACCAGCATCGGGGCAGGGGGGCGATCCGTCGGCGCGCTGGCAGCTGGCGCCTGCGCCAGCCATTGGCCCCAGGAACGCACTTCCACCCGAGACTGGACGGCGGTGGCCGACTGCGCGACGGCTGCCTCCGCACCCTCCCCATGGACGACAACCAGGTCGAGATCCACCTGTTCGGCTGCCTCCAAGACGCTGGCCAGGCTACTGATCCCGGTGACAACCGCGACGATCCCGGCGTCCTTGAACTGGTAGGCCAGCTCGGACGCGGTGAGCTGGCGGGACAACGCCGCCGTCCCCACCCCGGCCAGCAGGCCGGCCACGTGCGCAACCACGGTCGGAATGGCGTTCTCGCCGAGAACGGCCCACCGCTGCCCCGGCCGATCCGCGACCGCCTGCAGCCCGCCAGCGGCTCGGATCAACTGATCGTGCGCCTGCCCCCAGGTGAGGACGCCGGTCGCGTCCACCAAGGCGACCTCGTCAGCGGAACTGTCAGCCCTGATGCCGATCGGCGTCGGATCGATGCTCACCGGCACTGCCTTTCCGATTATCTAGCCTGACAGGGCACATTCGGTATCGCTTCGGACAAGACCGGAGGTCTGTGAGGTCCCGCCCGCCGTCGTGAGATGACACGGTGCAGATATCGTCCGCCTTTTGAGGGTCAGCGTCAAGAAAGAGATGGTAGGAAGGACCTGCCAGGTTGGCTGGTGGCACTGATCGAGAGGACCCCGATGGACTTCCAACCCAGCGAAGCCGCAGCCGAGTACTCCGCTCGACTGCGCGCCTTCCTGCACGAAGAGGTACTGCCTGCAGAGGCCGAATACGACATTTACCGCGCGAAGGCCGGCGTTGACGATCATCACGTGCCGCCCGTGGTGGAGCGACTCAAGATCGAGGCGAGAAGCCGGGGCCTATGGAACCTGTTTCTCCCGGCGATCTCCGGGCTGAGCAACCTCGAGTACGCACCGCTCGCGGAGATCTCCGGCTGGTCCGGCGACATCCTGCCGGAAGCCATCAACTGCGCCGCTCCGGACACCGGAAACATGGAAACCCTGCACCTCTTCGGTACCCCGCAGCAGCGCGAGCAGTGGCTGGACCCGCTCCTGGACGGCACGATCCGATCCGCCTACGCGATGACCGAGCCGGACGTCGCCAGCAGCGATGCCACCAACATCAGCTGCTCGATCCGCCGGGACGGCGACGAGTACGTGATCGACGGACGCAAATGGTGGGCCACCGGGGCCAGCGACCCGCGCTGCCGGCTGCTCATCGTGATGGGCCGCAGCGATCCGGAGGCCCCACCACATCGCCAGCACTCGACCATCCTGGTTCCGGTCGACACTCCCGGCGTGCGGATCCTTCGCTCGCTGCCCGTGTTCGGTCGCCAGGACCAGCACGGGCACGCCGAGATCAGCTTCGACGCCGTCCGGGTTCCGGTGGGCAACCTGCTGAGCGCCGAGGGAGACGGGTTCACGATCGCCCAGGCCCGGCTCGGGCCGGGCCGGATCCATCACTGCATGCGGGCCCTCGGTGCGGCCGAACGGGCCCTGCATATGCTGGTCGAACGAGCCGAAAGCCGAATTGCTTTCGGTCAGCCGCTGTCCGCCCAGGGGACGGTGCAGGCCGTGGTCGCGGAGTCTCGGATCGAGATCGAGCAGGCCCGCCTGCTGGTGCTGAAGACCGCCTGGCTGATCGACCGGGACGGCGCCCGCGGCGCCCGAGCCGAGATCGCGGCGATCAAGGTGCTGGCGCCGCGGGTCGCCACTGCGGTGATCGACCGGGCCATCCAGGTCCACGGTGGGCTGGGAATCTGCGACGACGTCCCGCTGGCCCGGATGTGGGGCTGGCACCGGGCGATGCGCGTGTTCGACGGGCCCGACGAGGTACACCTGCGCTCGGTTGCCCGCGCGGAGTTCTCCCGGCATCGCCGCGAGCGCGCGGACACGCCGGTCTAGCGAGGTTTCGCGGCGGGCTTCTGGACGGCGGCTTTCTTTACAAGGGCTTTCTTCGCAGCAGGTTTCTTGACTGCGGCTGACTTGGTTGCGGCTGACTTGGTTGCGGCTGACTTGGTTGCCGCTGACTTGGTTGCGGCTGACTTGGTTGCGGCTGACTTGGTTGCGGCTGACTTGGTTGCGGCTGACTTGGTTGCGGCCTGCTCGGCCGCGGCCTGCTTGACTGCGGACTTCTTGGCTGCAACTGCCGGTTCCTCGCCTGCTGGGGACTCCTCAACCGAGGCTTTGCCCACCGCTCGCTTCGTTGCCACCGCCTGCTTCGCAGCCTTCGTGGCGGGCGCTGCTGGTGCGGAGTCGCCGGCCGCGCTCACCACCCGAACGCAGAGGTCCTCCACGGCCTTGACGATTGCCGGCATCGGCTGTTCGGCGAGCGGCCCGCCCGCGAGCCGGGATTCCTGAGCCACGATCGTGGTGTACGTGATGACCCTGGACGCCAGCAGGTGAGCCGCGTGCCTGATTCGGGCATCTCGCGGGGTGCGCGGCGGCGTGGCCGGCTGCGGCAGATAGTCGAAGGTGCGCTGGACATGCCGCTCCTCCCAGTCCTGCTGCAGTTTGCGGGCCTCCGTGGTGGGCCGGAATGTCTGATGCAGCAGGAAACGGGTTTCTTCCGGGTGGGAGTGCGCTCGGGCCATCCCCGCCCTGATCACCCGCCGCAAGGTGGCTGCCGCGGACCCTGCCTCCGCCCCGGAATCGACCTCCGTGGCCGGGGCACCGCCGGATTGGCGAGCGGCATAAGCCACCTCGCTCAGCCGGTCGAGCGCCGTCCGCAGAGCCTGGTTGAACAGCTCTTCCTTACCGCCGAAGTGATAGTAGATCGCCGTTGCCGCCACCCCGGACTCCAGGGCGATGTCCTCGACGCTGGCGGCGACATACCCGGCCCGGCCGAAGACCGTGACCGCGGCATCGATGATCTCTTCGCGTCGTGAGGGCCGATGCGCCGGCCTGGGTTGACCTGGCTTGTTGATCAACGTCCCACCTTCTGGCCTGTTGTTCCGTACGGCGATCTGGCATCGTAACGCCAGTGTCCCCCTCCGCAGCCTCGAGACCCGCACATCGACCATCGCGGCGCACCGGCATCGTTGCTGCCGCAGTCGACTTGTTCAAAGTACAACCGCCGGAGATCGTGACCGTCGCCGATATCGCCGACCGGGCAGGCATGACCTCGGCCGCTTTCTACTATCACTTCGCCTCGAAAGAGGAACTCCTCGAGGAACTCGTCGAGACCTTCGCCGAGACCTGGGTAGCGGCAGTGACGTCCCGGTTGCAGGCCACCGAAGACGTGGATCACCTTGGTGACTTTACCGATTCCGCCCTGGATTGGGTCGAGGACAACCAATCCGAGGCGCTGGTCTTCTTCTCCACGGCCGTCGGCGCCACCGCCGCAGTGGACCAATGCCGGGCCACCACCCGCGAGCGGATCATCGACGTGATGACCACCGAACTCCGGCGACTGGCACCGTCTCGGACCCCGGCCAAGACCGAAGCGTCGGCCGTCGGCCTGTTCGTGCTGATCTACGTGTCCGCGCGCTCGCAGTTGACCACTGACGAGGTCTTCGTCACCCTCGGCCGCAGCCGGTTCCGGCGCGAAGTTCGAGTGCTGGCCAGCAGCGTTGTCGTCTCGAGCCGGACGCCGAAGGCCCAGCCCGCAACCGTGTGAGCGGGACTCGGCAAGCCCCTATCTCCATCTGGTATGCAGTTACTTTGCGAGCCGGGTCGCCCTACCGGGTGGCAGAGGCACCGACCCTAGGAGAGTCATGTCCGCAACGCCACCGGACGATGCCACCCACCGAGTCTCGGCCGCCAGGAATGGTCGACTGCTCACCATCACGCTGGATCGCCCGAACGCGAACAACGCCATGGACGATGTGGCCGGACGAGCGTTGGCCGCCTGCGCGCGAGAAGCGACCGGTCCGGACGTCGGAGCCGTCCTGCTGCGGGCCAGCGGCCGAAACTTCTCGGTCGGCGGCGACCTTCGATCCTTCGCCCAGGGAGCCGATGGACTGGACGGCATGCCCGAACGGGTGCGGACGACGGTGGAGGCCGCGCACGAGGCCATCCTGGCCCTGGCAGACCTCGATATCCCCGTGGTGTCCGCGCTCCAGGGCTGGGTCGCGGGAATCGGGATCAGTCTCGGTTGTTGCGCAGACGTCGTCATCGCCGGGGAGTCGACGCAGTTCCGCTCCGCCTACACCGGCATCGGCTTCACCCCGGACGGCGGCCTGACCTGGCTGCTGCCTCGACTGGTGGGCCCGGCGCGGGCGGCCGATTTCGTGCTCAGCAACCGGGCGCTGACTGCCACCGAGGCACTCGCCTGGGGGCTTGTGACGCGCGTCGTCCCGGACAGCGACCTGGACTGGACCGCCGAGGAACTGGCCCAGTCGTTGGCCGACGGGCCGGCACATGCCCAGGCGAAAGCACTGCGACTGCTGCGCCGGGAGCGCCGCGAAGACCTGGTTCGCGCGCTCACCGCCGAGGCCGAGTCAGTGATCGCGCAATCGGCCTCGTCCGAGGGCCGGGAAGGGGTCGCGGCGTTCTTCGCCAAGCGCCCGCCAAACTTTCACTCTTCGGTGGCTGCCGATTTCTGAACTTGAGTGCAACACTAGTAACTCCTGAGAGCGATCAAGGGAGGACTCATGGCCGAGAGCGTTCGGCACTGGGAGGACGTCCGCGAGTACACCCTCGACTCGCAGGCCGAAGCGCAACTACTGGCCCGGCAGACCGAGTGCACCTTCATCTGGAGTAACCAGCAGGGCCATCCGGTCGGCGTCATCATGAACTTCATTTTTCGATCCGGGAGCTTCTGGCTGACCGCCTCCGACCCGCGAAAGCGGATCTCCGCCGTCCGCCGCGACCCCCGGGTCAGCCTGGCGATCAGCTCCCGGGGGTCCGGGATCGAGGCCAGGCGCTCGCTGACGTACAAGGGCAGCTGCGCGGTCCATGTCGACGAAGCCACCAAGGCCTGGTTCTACCCCGAGTTCGCTGCCGCGATGCGGCCTGACGAGCCGGACCGCGCCGAAGCCTTCCGAACGCAACTCGATTCACCGCAACGGGTGATTCTGGAAGTCCGGCCCGAGCTGAGAATCGGCTTCGATGGGGACAAAATGTGGCGCGCCTCGCCCGATCAGGCGGCCCCAGCTCTGACGTCCTGAGGTAACTGAACCCCGTCACGGGTAACTCATTGACAGTAACTATAGAAGACGTGTTGTATGTGCGCACCAGCGGCTGCACTCACCACAGGAGTTGACGTGCGTTCTCTCGATGGTCGGGTGGTAGTCATCACCGGTGGTGCCAGCGGCTTGGGCGCGGCCAGCGCGCAAGCGTGCGTCGCCCAAGGCGCCCAGGTGTTCCTCGGTGACATCCAGGACGAGCGCGGCGCCGCGGTTGCGGCTGCCCTCGGCCCGGCCGCGACCTTTGTGCACTGCGACGTCACCCGCGAGGCGGAGGTGGCGGACTTGGTCGACCAGGCCGTGGCCACCGGCGGAACGCTCGACTGCCTGGTCAACAATGCCGGAATCGTTGGCACCGTCGGGCCGATCGATGAGCTCGACCTCGATGAGTACCACTTCACGATGGCCGTTCTGCTCGACTCGGTCATCTTGGGAATGAAGCACGCGGCCCGGGTGATGAAACCGCAACGCCGAGGCGTGATCGTGTCGATCTCCAGCGTGGCCGGCATCACCGGTGGCCTCGGTCCGCACACCTACGCCGCCGCGAAGTCCGCGATCGTCGGGCTGACCCGAAATGTCGCTGCCGAATTAGGCGCCTACGGGGTGCGGGTGAACGCCATCGCCCCCGGCAAGATGGCCACCCCGATGACGGCCGGCCTGGTTCGAAACGATCCCGAAGACCTCGAAGGCACCCTGGGCTATATGCGCGACACCTCCCCGCTGTACCAGCGGGCGGGCACTGCGGACGATATCGCCCAGGCCGTTTGCTGGCTGGCCAGCGATCAAGCGGGCTACATCAGCGGGCACACCCTGGTGATCGACGGCGGCTGGACCACCGGATCACCACAATCGCCCAAGGCCGGTCAGTTGAACCGGTTCTCGGACGCCAGACCGCTGATCCGAGAGGCGGGCTGAGCCATGGACACGGAGCACTTTGACGTCGTCGTGGTCGGCACCGGCGCCGCTGGATTGACAGCGGCGGTGCGGGCCGCCGACGACGGCGCTCGGGTAGGGCTGTTCGAAAAGGCCGACACGGTCGGTGGTACCACCGCATGGTCCGGTGGCATGGTGTGGATTCCGAACAATCCACAAATGACGGAAATGGGAATCCCAGACAGCCGAGAAGCCGCCCTGACCTATCTGGCGTCGCTGTCCAACGGGATGATCGACGACGGACTCGCGGCCGCCTTCGTCGATACCGGCCCTGAAATGGTCGAATGGCTGGCGGCAAATACGCCGGTGACGTTCTCGGCGATCGCCGGTTTCCCCGATTACCATCCGGAGCATGCCGGTGGTCGGCCGAACGGCGGGCGCTCGCTGGAATGCCCGCTCTTCCCCTTCAACGAACTGGGGCCCTGGGCCGCCCGCGTGACCGTCGGCTATCAGCTGAAGGGCAACATCACGATGAGCGAGACCCCGCTCGGCCGGGGTGCGCCCGACGGGGTGCCCCCGGCCGAACTCGCGCGTCGCCAGATCGCGGACGAGCGCGGAGCCGGTCAAGGGCTGATCGGCCGCCTGCTGCGCGCCTGCCTGGACCGGGGAGTAGTGCCCCGCACCGGAATGCGCGCCGAAAGGCTGCTCACCACCGAAGGAATTGTCACCGGCGTCGAGTTCAGCTCCGCCACCGGCCGGTGTCAGGTGCACGCCACCGGCGGAGTGGTGCTCGCCACCGGTGGATTCGAATGGGACGACGACCTGGTCCGCACCTTCCTGCGCGGCCCCATGATCCGCCCGGTCTCGGTGCCCACCAACACGGGTGACGGGCTTCGCATGGTGATGCGAATCGGTGCCGAATTGGGCAACATGCGCGAGGCTTGGTGGGTACCCACGATCGATGTGTCGCACCCGGATCGTGGCTGGGTGGCCTGGCAGGTGAACGGCGAGCGTTCGCGCCCGCACTGCATCATGGTGAACGACCTCGGCCGCCGCTTCACCAACGAGGCCGCCAGCTACAACGCCTTCGGTGCCGCGTTCCACGTCATCGAGCCCAACACATTCGAGTACACCAATCATCCATGCTGGATGATCTTCGATCACCACTATCTGACTCGGTATGGACTGGCCGGCTATCGAGCCCAAGGTCCGTTGCCGGACGGGATTTTTCAGGCCGCCTCGATCGAGGAGCTGGCGGCTGTCACCAACCTGCCGGCGGCGGAACTGGTTGCGACTGTGGCCCGCTGGAACGCCAACGCTCTGACCGGCGAGGACCCGGACTTCGGTCGGGGACAGAGCGTTTACGACCGGTGGTGGGGCGATCCGCAGTTCAAAGGGTCACCGGCTTCCACTATCGGGCCGCTGGAGCGCGCACCGTTCTACGCCGTGCGGGTGCGTAGCGGAACGCTTGGTACGAAAGGTGGTCCACGCACCGACGCCGAGGCCCGAGTGCTGGACGTCGATGGCCACCCGATCTACGGTCTATACGCCGCAGGCAATGTGATGGCGTCCTGTATGGGCATGGCCTACGGGGGCGGCGGGGGAACGCTCGGCCCAGCAATGGTTTTTGGCTATCTCGCCGGTCGGCACGCGGCCGGCCGCGATGCCCGATCGACCCTCTCAACGCAGCGAAGGGCATGACATGACCGACCCGATTTGGATCACCGATACTCAGCCGAGCTCCCGGTTCCCGGTTTTCACCCGGATGAACGCCGCGGACGTTCTGCCGAACCCGATCACCCCGCTCGGGGCGAGCATGGCCTGGATCCCGCAGATCCTGCCGGGCTGGGCCGCCGGCTACGCGGACGTCGGCGCCTTCCGGCTCTCCGAGCTGCTGAGTGACGAGTCGGCGGTATGCGGCTTCTTCTACGGGTATCTCTATGTCAACCAGTCGTCGGTGCGCACCGTCGGCATCCGGCTAGGGATCGGCTGGGAGGCCATCGACGCTGCCTTCTTCGCCGGCTCCGATGCCCCGGCGCACCAGCCGCACCCGGACGATGTCGACGAGTCGCTGGGCGCGGTGATGGCCGAGCGCGCCCAATGGGCGATGACCGCCACCGAGTACCCCGAACTCGAAGAGGCGCGCACGCTCGCCAACGCCGCGCGCGCGCAGCGTCCCGCGCTGGCCCAGTTGTCAGCGGCCGCACTGGTGGCTCGGGCCCGCTCGCTGATGCCGCTGCAGCGCTATCTGTGGCGCACTCACACCGTCGCCAGCAACCAGTCGGCCGTCGGGTCCAGCGTGATTGCGCAGCTCCTTGGTGAGGCCGCTGCGGGCCTGATGATCCGGATGATCGGGACCGCAGGGGACGTCGATTCCGCCGCACCGGCGATCGCGCTGTGGGACCTGTCCAGGATCGTCCGGGCGGACGCCGCCCTTACCGCGGCCTTCGACCAGGGCAGCACCGGTCTGCTGGAGCGGCTCGCCGCCGAGCAGCCCGCGTTCGCCGCCCGCTTCCAGGAGTTCCTGCACAACTTCGGTTACCGTGGTCCCGGCGAATGGGACATCGGCACCCAGGCCTGGGAATCACAGCCGTCGCTGGCCCTCTCGCTGGTCGAGCGGCTACGCCAGCGCGACGACGACGCCTCCCCCGTTCTGGCTGCGGCCAGATCGGATCTGGACACCGCGGAGGCCATGAGTCTCGCTCTGGCGCTGCTGGAAACCGAGGAGCAGAAGGCCACCCTGGGGCTGGCAGTGGCCTCGGCACGGCGGATCGCGGCCTGGCGGGAGCGGAGCAAGACCAACTGCGTCAAGGTTCTGCACGAGGCCCGGATGGCTCTGCTGGAGCTGGGCAGCCGCCTGGTGACTCAGGGGCACCTGACGAACCCGGGGCAGGTGTTCCTGGTTCTGGACTCCGAACTCGACCTGCTGATCGACGATCCGGCGTCCATTGTCGCGATCCTGCCGGAGCGCGAGCGAAACTGGCGGGCGCTGTTCGACCTCCGGCCGCCGATGATGATCGACGGCTCGCTTCCGCTCGCACCGCTGGCCGACCTGCCGCGCCGGGATGCCGACACCCTCACCGCGACCACCCCCGGTGAGGTGCTCATCGGCCGAGGGGCATCGGCCGGGCGGGTCACCGGTAGGGCTCGGATCATTGTCGACACTGCGAACATTGAAAGCTTCGAGCCGGGTGAGATCCTGGTGGCGCCGCAAACCGACCCGTCGTGGGCGCCGCTGTTCATGGTGGCCGCCGGTGTCGTCGTCGATACCGGAGCCTTGAACAGCCACGCCATGATCGTCAGTCGCGAGCTGGGGATTCCCTGCGTCGCCGGTGTCGCCGACGCGAGCCGTCGGATCCCGGACGGCGCCCTGCTCGAGGTCGACGGCTCGACCGGCATCGTCACCGTGCTGGAGCCGGCCGCCGAGCCGGCGCTCAACTAGCTCAGGTGGTCGTACGGCCCGCAAGGGCCGTACGACCGGCAAGGGCCGTGCGGCTGGCACTCGGCGAAGTGTGTACGTGATATGCCCTCCGCATGACCCCGCTGGCCAATTCGCTTCGCTTTCCCCTCAAACCGTCGTGATCATGCACGGTTGCCCGTTCGTGGACCGTGATCATGCACGGTTGCCCGTTCGTGGACCGCGATCATGCACGGTTGCCCGCCTCGAGGTGGGCAACCGTGCATGATCACCGCAGAAGTTCGGGCAGGGCCAAATAGACCAGCGGGGTCTCCGCCTGGGTCAAAAGCCGCACACACTTCGCCCGGTGCGGCGGGAGTGTGGCCTACTCAACTCGCCCGTGGGCCGCTAGGCATCGGATCCCGTGATCGACGGGATCGGGTGCGGGTCGGCCGCCGCCGCTGCGTGTGCGGCGGCCGAGGCCACCCAGGCGAGAGCGTTGCCGAGTAACAAGCGGAACATCGGCTGCGAAAACGTCGCGGGCCCGTCGCCGGGCTGCAGGACGGCGATCGGGCTCCGCCCGGCAGTCGTCGTCCACCCGACGAGATCACTGGTGGCAGGCTGGCCGGCGCAGGTCTGCCCGGTCGATTCGCCATGGCAGACGACGTCATACGTGTCGAGAAAGCTCGCGCCACCGAAATCCGCACGGCTGCGGAGCAACGGGGTCACCCGATCCTCGAACACCGGCGCGTAGTAGAGCTCGTCATCGACGGTGAAGCTCTCGACCCCCGCGCAGATCGGATGCTCGGGCGCGATCACGTCAATCGTGTGGGTGGCCATCCGATAGCCGGAAGCGGGCCACTGCCGGCCGCGCAGCTGCCCAGGCGCATAGAGAAAGCGCCCGCCGAGCGCTTCGGCCCAGCCTTCCCAACCCGGCCAACCGGCCAGTGCGTGATGCAGCGCGACGATCCCCTGGCCGCGATTCAGCAATCCGCGCAGGGCGTCGGCGACGTCCGGCGTCGGTCCTTCCGGCCGTGGTGGCGTGCCGCGTTTCAGGGCCAGACCCGGAAGGTCGTGGCAGAGCACGGCGTCCCATTGACCCGCGTGCTCGGGTCGCAGCCAGCGCTGAGCCGCCGGCTGGGTCAGATGGGCCCAGACCCAGCCGCGATCCGCACAGATCGCCTCGATCATGCCGAGGAAACCGTCCAGATCGACCCGATGCCCGCCGGTGACCACGAGCACCCGCTTGCCATGAAATCGAGCCGACTCGATCGGTCCGGAACTCACAGGGTTCACCTCAACCTCACTGTTACTTAACTCTGAATCTACTAACTAGCCGACGACGGGCTCAGAGACCGAGCACCAGCCTTGGCGTCGAGGCTCGCGATACGCACACCATCAGACAATCACCGGCTGCCTTTTCGTCGTCCGTGAGCACCCAGTCTCGATGGACGATCGACCCGCTACGCACCGGCGTCTCACAGGTACCACAAATGCCCTCCCGGCAGGAGCTGTCGACCGCCACTCCATTGGCCTCCAAGACCTCCAGAATCGCCTCATCCGGACCCACTTTCAGCTCCAGGCCAGTGCTTTCAATCACCACCATGAAGCTTTCGTCAGAGCGGGTTTCGGCGGGGTCGATCGGCTTGGCGGCGAACCTCTCGACCCGCGGGGCCGGCCGCCCCAACCGAGCACAGGTCTCCTCGACGGCCGAGATGAGTGGTTCCGGCCCACAGCAGTACACGGCGGTTTCCGCGGAGACAGCCGAGATCGCCTGGGAGAGGTCGAGTAGCCCGAATGTGTCCTGCGGGCGCACCGCGACTCGATCGCCGAGGGCGGCCAGCTCCTCGACGAAGGCCATCGAGGCCCGGCTTCGACCGCCGTAGAGGAACCGCCAATCCGCCCCCCTGGAGATCACCGTCGACACCATCGGCAGCAGCGGCGTGACCCCGATGCCGCCGGCGATGAAGAGGTAACCTGGCGCGCTGACCAGCGGAAAGTGATTGCGCGGGCCACGAACGGTGAGCAGATCACCGGCACCGCACGCGTGGTGGATCTGTCGGGATCCGCCACGTCCGTCAGGTTCGTCAAGGACACTGATTCGCCAGCGGTTCCCGCCCGCCTCGACAGCCTTGCCGGGCTCGACGATCTGGCTTGTCTCGGCGAACTGGCTTGTCTCGACGATCTGGCTTGTCCCGGCGAACTCGCTTGTCTCGGCGAACTCAGCGATCTCGCCGCACAGCGAGTACTGGCGGATCAGTCCGCTGGGTAAACATACGTCGATATGTGCCCCCGGCTGCCAGGATGGCAGCGGTCCGCCGTCGGATCGCACCAGATCCAGCGAAATCACGCCTTCGGCCTCGGCGCGGATAGCCTCGATTCGCACCATGAACTCCGCATCACTGTGCTCCAAGGAGTCTTTCAGCGCCAGATTCATCGTCTCGACATCCATGGTGGACCTCCCGGGGCGGCTGCACGGCAGCGGTTTCGCGGTGCCGCTGAGCGTCGCACCGTCGACAATGCCTTGATGAGTTAGTATAGTCAGACTATACGAAGTACCTACGAGGACTTGCCAGGATGCGACCCTCGACGGGGCCCTCAACTGGCCCAAACGGCCCCGCAACGAGGCTCCCCGGTCGAAGCGGCGACGCAGCCGAGACGACGTCTACGAAACAGAGGATCATGGATGGCGACCTCAGAATTGCCTATCAAGGGAACGCTCGGTCAGCCCCTCTGGTACGACCTCGTCCTTGACGACGGCGTGCCGTTGGCCGAGCCGCTCCGCGCAAGACATGGTTACCTCCCAGAATCCACAGACGTGCCCGTCGAGCGCTACACGACCCGGGAATGGCATCTGCTGGAACGCGAGCATCTCTGGCGCAAGGTCTGGCAGATGGCGTGCCGCGAAGAGCACCTGCCCGAGGTCGGTAGCTACATCGTCTACGACATCGCCGGCGACTCGTATCTGGTGACCCGCACCAAGGACGGCATCAAGGCGTACGTGAACGCCTGCCTGCATCGGGGTCGAGCGCTGAAAGACTACGACGGCCGGTGCAGCGAGTTCCGCTGCAGCTTCCATGGCTTCACCTGGCGGCTGGACGGCTCGCTGCGCACGTTCCCGGCGCCGGCCGAATTCCCGCAGATCGAAGCCGATCGGTCGGCCTGGAACCTGCCGGAGGCCCAGGTCGGTTGTTGGGGCGGCTTCGTGTTCATCAACCCGGATCCGGAAGCCGAGTCACTGGAAGACTTCCTCGGTGGCCTGCCAGAGCACTTCGCCGGCTGGGATTTCGAACATCGTTACCTGGAGGCGCACGTCGCGAAGAAGCTGCGCTGCAACTGGAAGGTGGCGCAGGAAGCCTTCGACGAAGGGCTGCATCTCGGAGCGACGCACCCGCAATCGGCGCCCTATGTGGGTGATTCGAACAGCGCGGTAGACATCTACGGCAACTGGGCTCGACAGATCAGCCCGTCGGGGACGCCGATCGACGAGATCCCGGACGCCGCTCAGGACGAGATCATGCGACGGATGCTGGATGTCCGCGAAGGCGAAGAGCTGCCGATCCCCTTCCAGCAGGACAGCACCGCACGAACCGCAATGGCGCAGGCCTCGCGGGAGCGGTGGCGCACCGTACTCGGTGCGGAAGTCGACACCGTCTCCGATGCCGAGTTCGTGGACCATTGGAACTACGCGGTCTTCCCGAACCTGCATCCCTGGGGTGGCTACAACCGCATCGTGTATCGCTTCCGGCCGAACGGGGACCGGCATGACGAATGCATCTTCGAGGTCATGTTCCTGACGCCCTACCGTGGCGAGCGGCCGCCCACCGCCACGATGATCGAGCTGGACTTCAGCGATTCCTGGACCAAGGCCACCGCACTGTCCACCCTGGCTCTGGTCATGGAGCAGGACAGCTTCAACATGGAGGCGGTGCAACGAGGCTTGGGAACCACTCGGAAATCCCACGTAGTGTCGTCCTTCTTCCAGGAGGGCATGATTTCGTGGCGACATGATCTGCTCCGCAAGTGGGTGGGCGATCACGCCAAAGGGCTGGTGCCCTGATGGCCGTCGAGCGTCCGGCCGAGAACGCGGAGCGCGCCGCAGATGGCACGATTCGGCATCCGCTGAATCATGCGGCGCTGTACTCCCGGGAGGAGGACTCCATGGTCCTGGTCACCATGGGTCGGCGCTGGGGGCGGTTTCGCCCCAACGGCGCATGGATCGAGGGTCCGCTGTTCGAGGCCGACCCGGAAATGTGCCTTTGGGTCTCGTCGCCACGGCCGAAGGACCACCACCGGCTGAGCCGGATTCTGGAGATTTCTGCCGAGCGGTGACGTGGCGAATCAGCGGTAGCTTTGGGCTATGCCGAGTGACTTCGCACTAAAGGGAATGAACACCGTGCACCGAGCCCTGATCAAGGTTACCGGTGGGCGCAGAGGGTGGACCACGCTGAAGATGCCGGTCCTGGAGTTGACCACGATCGGGCGGAAATCCGGCCTTCCTCGCTCGGTCATGCTCACCTCACCCATTCAGGACGGGTCAGCCCTGGTTGTGGTGGCGTCCCGAGGTGGGGACGACGTCCACCCGGCGTGGTTCCTCAACCTCTGCGACAACCCCGAGGTAGAGGTTGCGGTGCAGGGCAAGCCCAAGCAACCGATGCGAGCCCGGGTGGCAACGGCCGAAGAGCGGGCCCGACTGTGGCCGGTACTGAGCACGGAGCACACCAACTACGCCCAGTACCAGAAGCGGACCAGCCGGGAGATTCCGCTGGTGCTTCTGGAGCCGCTGACCTGAACCCGCTGGTCAGATGTCATCAATCTGGTCGGCCAAGCAGGCCAGGCACATGGTGATACCCGCCGAATAGTCCCGCAGGCTCGGGGTGTTCTCCAGCTGCCGGGCCGCCGGATTCATCTTGGTCAGTTCGAAACTCTCTGCGCAGAAGCAGCTTCACCGATCCCACTCACGACTTCTGCCGCCCAGCATCTTTGGTGACCTAGACGGCCGGGACGACGTAGCGCGGTAGATCCGGTGGTCTAAAGCAACCGGATCTACCACGCTGACGACGACGCCCCCGAGCGACGCCTCGAAGAACGGCAGTGGACGGCGCGCGTGGCTATCCGGCAAACGGCCGACCTGCCGGGACCCGAACCCGACCCACCGCCACCGCGCCCATCTACGATAGATAGATCACATAATTCGGATACTGTTCTCATTTCGCGGTTGCTCCTGAGCACGAGTTGCCTAGTCATGATCGAGATCAGACGCATCCGGTATCGATCAGCTAGTTAGTCGATTTCGCGGTGATTTCTCCCCTGTAATTCAATGAATTCGTTGACGCCACAAAGCGGTGTCACCTAGCGTGTGCCCCCTTATACAGACACATGTATTCGCGCTTGGCAGCGTCCAGACCGAAAACATTTGAGACTGCAAGGAGGCGTTACGGTGTTGAGAGCCGCCCGTAGGCCGCGCCGATCGATCCGGACACGCATCCTTGTCATCGCCTGGGTTCCAGGTTTCGTCCTGCTGGTGGCCGGCGGCCTCGCCACTGGCGTGCTCGCGCTGGACGGCTACCGGGAGAAGAGTTTCGCCGAAAGCACCGGACGCGCGGGCAGTGGTGCCCTCGGGTTCCTCCTGGACATCCAGCGCGAACGTGCGCTTAGCATCCAATACCTGACGAATCCGGATAGCAACCGCAGCGCCCTGGACACGCAACGCAAAAAGACCGACGTAGGCCTGGCTGGGGTTGCTGCTTCGTCGGCCGCTTTTCAAGCAGAAGCTCCAGCGAGTTTCCAGCCAGTGATCGCAAGCATGGGGAAAAACCTCAGCTCGCTCCCGCAGCTACGCAAGCAGGTGGACGCGCGCAGCCTGCCGGTGCAGCAAGTCTTCGTGGGTTACACCTCTGCACTCGGCGCCTTTCAACAGACGCTCATCTATCTCGCCGACAACTCGGCGCACACCGAACTCTCCAAGATGTGGCAACTCGCCAGCAACCTCTTCCGAGTGGCCGAGTTGCGTGCGCAGAGCGAGGCCTTGACGGAGGCTGCGTACAGCCCAACCGGGTTGACAGTTCAGGAATTCAACGAGTTCGTGGACTTGGTCGGCGGGTACCACACCATCCTGTCATCCACGATGCGCGAGCTCTCCGCAGCACAGCAGACCGAGATAAGCACCATGCTGGCCAGTAGCGCCTGGCAACAACTGAGGCTGGTTGAGGGCAATGTACTGGAGACCGCCGCTGCCCCCCGAGGAATCTCGGCCATCCATCGGGCCCGCGAGCTGCCACTCAGCCGATCCACCTGGCTGGCGGCCTCGACGGAGATATCGACGAAGCTCGCCGCCGCCTACCTAGCCCAATCCGAGCGTGCCAACGCAGCAGCCGTCGACGACGCCGAGCGGGAACTGACTCGAGCACTGTTCGTCGGGCTCGGGGTGCTGCTGCTGACAGCCCTGGTCTTCATCCTCGTAACCCGCTTGTCCACCGGTCTGATCGGCCGATTGCGCCGGCTGCAGAACGAGACTTTGGAGCTGGCCGACGTGCAGCTTCCGGCGATGATTGACCGGTTGCGCAGCGGTGAGCAGGTGAACGTCGAAGCGGAAATGCCACCGCTTGATCATGGTTCGGATGAGATCGGCCAGGTAGCCAAGGCTTTCAACCAGGCTCAGCAGGTGGCGTTCTCGGCGGCCGCCAAGGAGGCCGAGACCCGATCCGGTACCGAAAAAGTCTTCCTCAACATCGCGCATCGCAATCAGCTCATTGCCCATCACCAGCTGCGCGTGCTGGACCTGGCCGAACGCAGCCAGGAGGACCCGGACCAGCTCGACCTGTTGTTCCAGCTTGATCACCTGGCCACCCGGGCTCGCCGCAACGCCGAGAATCTGATCATCTTGGGCGGTGGGCAAGCCGGTCGCCGGTGGCGCAACCCGGTGTCGCTCCTGCAGCTGGTGCGCAGCGCGATCGGCGAGGCCGAGACCTACACCCGGGTGTCTACCGGTCAGGTGCCGGCGGTCTCGGTGACCGGGGCCGCGGTCGCCGACCTGGTGCACCTGCTCGCCGAGCTGGTGGACAACGCGACCAGCTTCTCCCCACCGTCCGCGCGGGTCGAGGTCCGCGGCAACGTGGTGGGCCGGGGCATCGTGATCGAGATCGAGGACCAGGGCCTCGGCATCGAACCCACGCAGCTCGCGGAACTCAACGCGATGCTGCAGAGCTCTCCGGACTTTGGCCTGATGGCGTTGGCCGAAGAACCACGTCTCGGGTTGTTCGTGGTGACTCAGCTGGCGATGCGGCACGGCATCCGGGTGACGCTGACCGACTCTCCGTCCTACGGTGGCACCCGGGCTGTGGTGCTGATTCCCACCGCCTTGATCTCCGCAACTGGCTTGGAGGCCCCCAGTAGCGTTCCGGCCCGCTTGGAACAACTGGAGATCATGCAGGGTGGCGCCGCTGTCGAGGACAGCCAGCCTCGGACCCGGCGCGCGAACCGGGTGATCACGTTGGCTCCGGCCGAACCGCCCGCGCCGCAATATCCAACCGAGCTCCCACCGGCGGACGAGCAACGCGTTCACACCGGTTCGATCGGCGCCCATTCTCTTCAGGAGACACCGCAAACCGCGGAGATTCCACAGATCCGGCGGGCGCCCAGCACCCCGGTCGCCCCCGCCCCCGCCCCCCAGCAGCCGTACCAAGGATTTGCCGAAGCAGCGCAGGCGGTCCAGGCGGCGGCCCAAAGTCACAAGCCGGCTCCGCACCACGCGCACAAGCCACCCGGATCGGTGCCTCGCCGAGATGAGCGGCCCAACCTGCCGCGGCGGACCAGGCAGACCCACCTGGCGCCGCAACTGCAGACCGAGATGCCGGTGGCGGATGAACCGCAGACCCCGCCACCGGACCTGCCTTCGGCCGAGCATGCTCGCGACCGGTTGGCTGCTTTCCAGCGCGGCACCAGGCAAGGCCGGGAGACTCCCCCGGGTCCGGCGATGTGACAGCGATATTCGAAAGTTGAGTGGACGAAACGATGACAGTCAACACCAATGCCGGTGAACTGGACTGGCTGCTGGACGAACTGGTGCAGCGGCTTGGCGGGTCCGAACGGGCCGTCCTGCTTTCCGCGGACGGGCTGCTAATCGGACGTTCCGGCAACCTTTCCGTAGCCGACGGCGAACACCTGTCCGCCGTCTCCTCCGGGTTTCAGAGCCTGGCCAGGGGAACCGGTCGGCATTTCGGCGGCGGCGAAGTGCGCCAGACCGTGGTGGAGATGGACAACAATTTCCTCGTGGTCACCGCTGCCGGCCGGGGCGCGTGCCTGGCCCTGCTGGCCGATGCCGAGGCGGACATGGGAATGGTGGCCTACCAGATGAACCTGATGGTCAAGCGGGTCGGTGCCGCTATGAAGTCGGAACCGAGAATGGCCGGCGCTCCCGCGGCGGTTGATCCGGGCATGTGATGGCGCGGGACGAAGACACCTGGTTCGATGAGGCAGCCGGCCCTCTTGTCCGCCCCTATGCGGTAACCGGCGGTCGTACTCGAAGCCAGCAGACCGAACTCGACGTCGTCACGCTGGTGGTGATCTCCAGGCGACGAGTCGACCCGGGGACGTTGGATCCGGAATACGTCGCGATCCTTTCGCTTTGTCAGAAACCGACCTCGGTAGCCGAGATTTCGGCGAAACTGGATCTGCCGCTGGGAGTGGTCAAGGTACTGATCGGCGATCTCATCGATCAGCGACTGCTCATTTTCCGGGCCGCACTCACTCCCGACAACGAAGTACTTCAGAAGGTGCTCAATGGTATCCGCAGGCTCTGACCTCGAATCTGGATCAACAGCACGCGACTTCGTCGCCGTGGGTGCCGTCAAGATGCTCGTCGCCGGTGGGTTCGGTGCCGGCAAGACCACGATGGTCGCCTCGGTGAGCGAAATCGCGCCCTTGCGTACCGAAGAACTGCTGACCGAGCTCAGCGTGGGCGTCGACGACCTGTCCGGCGTCGAGAGCAAGTCGACCACCACGGTGGCGATGGACTTTGGCCGCATCACGATCAGCCCGGAGTTGAT
>DATINJ010000185.1:0-11956 GCA_035474375.1 Kineosporiaceae bacterium
CGTAGGCTTTCGGTCGACGTCGTGGTGACGAAGAACAGTGGCGGGCCGATGACGGCGGCCAAACTGACCGCCGCTCGCCAACTCGGCCTGCCGGTTATCGTCGTCGACCGCCCACCCCTACCGCCGGGCGTCCAGGTGGCGACCGACGTCCGCACCGCCCTGGCCTGGCTCCGCCGTCCCCACCCCGCCTGACCACGCACCCACACCCATCGACCCGCCCGATCCACGACACCCACCCGACCCACGGCACCCACTCCGGATCGACCGGCTCCAAGCCATCCGTTCGCCGGCGATGACGGCTACCCGACCGGCAGTGGATTTCCGCCGGCAAGGGCTTATCGGCGCGCTCTCCGGGCGAATAATGCGCCGAACGGGCTCAGTAACGGTTCGATAACGTCATGGGAGCGTTCCCACGAACCACTTGACGCGACCCTGTGATCACCGTCACGGTACTGGGAGCGCTCCCAAACAGGACGGCGCGGAGATCGGGTCGAAGAGGCCCCGAAAGGAGATCCCATGAGGCCAACCACGTCCCGGCGCCGCCGGACGGTGTTCGCTGCGGCATCCGTGGCAGCCCTCAGCATGCTGGTCAGTGCGTGTGGCGGATCGGATGCAGACCCTGAGGCCGCTCCGGATGCGAACAAGAAGATCACGCTGAAGGTTCAGGACTTCGGTTTGTTCGGATATGCCGACCTTTACAAGCAATACATGGCCGCGCACCCGAACATCACGATTGTCGAGTCGGCGGAAGGTGACCTCGGCAAGTACACGACGGCCCTCACCCAGCACATTGCCGCTGGTAGCGGCGCCGGTGACGTGGTTGCGATCGAGGAGGGGGCGATCGTTAACTTCCTGCAGGCGCCGGACAAGTTCGTGAACTTCCAGGAGCACGGCTCCAACGAGATGAAGGGCAACTGGTTGGACTGGAAGTACAACCAGGCCACCACCGCCGACGGCAAGACCACCATCGGCCTCGGCACCGACGTCGGTGGCCTGGCGATGTGTTACCGCAAGGACCTGTTCAAGAAGGCCGGCCTGCCGACGGAGCGCGATGCGGTGTCCGCACTCTGGCCCACCTGGCCCGAGTACCTGGAGACTGGCAAGAAGTACTTGGCCAAGGCACCGGCCAAGAGCAAGTTCCTGGACTCGGGGACGAACACCTACAACTCGATCTTGATGCAGGTCGCCGGCACCAACCCCGGCTACACCTACTTCGACAAGAGCAACAACCTGGTGTTCGACACCAACCCGGCGGTGAAGTCGGCCTGGGACACCACGAACCAGCTGCTTTCGGCCGGGTTGTCGGCCAACCTGAAGTCGTTCACGCCGGAATGGAACGCTGCCTTCAAGAGCGGCGCTTTCGCCACCATCGCCTGCCCGGCCTGGATGACCGGATACATCAAGGGTCAGGCCGGCGACGCCGCTAGCGGCAAGTGGGACATCGCTAGCGTCCCCGGCGGCAGTGGTAGCTGGGGTGGCTCGTTCCTCGCGGTGCCCACCCAGAGCAAGAACCAGGCCGCAGCCATCGATCTGGCCAAGTTCCTCAGCAACCCGGCCGGTCAGCTGGCGGCGTTCAAGGCGGCCGGAAACCTGCCGTCCTCCCCGCAGGACCACCAGGACCCGGCATTGCTGGACGCCAAGAACCCGTACTTCAGTGGCGCCCCGATCGGCGCGATCTTCACCAAGGGGGCGGCCAGCTTGAAGCCGGTCTACCTCGGCCCGAAGAACCAGGCCGTCCGGGACGCGATCGAGAACGACCTCCGGTCCGTGGAACAGGGCAAGCGCACCAGCGATCAGGCCTGGCAGCAGGCGATCAAGAACGCCAAGGCAGCAGCCGGCGTCTGAGGCTCTTCCAGAACTGGCGGCACCCGCGACTGGCATTTCGAGGACTCCTCGAACAATCGCCGGTCGTGGGTGCCGCCCTCCACTGTGAGTACCGCCGTCTGTAAACCGCGGCGACATCGGCTCTGCTGCCCGAGGACCAGAGGATTCGCATGACCATCCAGGACAACCCCGCACGGCCCGCCGACATCCCGGCGCCTGGCGGATCCGGCAAGGCCGGTTACCCCGGCTACACCGGTGACCGCCCACCCCGCTCAGCCTTCCGAGTGGCTTTGAGCCGCTGGGACACCAAAGGCTCGCCGTACCTCTTCGTCTCGCCGTTCTTCCTGGTCTTCGCGGTGTTCGGCGCCTTTCCGCTGCTCTACACGTTCTGGGTTTCGCTGCACAAGTGGCCGCTGCTCGGTGAGCACAGCTGGGTAGGCCTGGAGAACTACCGCAAGCTGATGGGCGACGAGCAGTTCTGGAACTCCACCGTCAACACGTTCGGCATCTTCGCTCTGGCAACGATTCCGCAGTTCGCGATCGCCTTGATGCTCGCCACCACGCTCAGCCGTCGGATGCGCTTCCAGACGCTGTTCCGGGTGGGCACGATCATCCCGAACGTCACCTCGGTCGCCGCCGTCGCCCTGATCTTCGGCGCGATCTTCTCCCAGGGCTTCGGGCTGGCGAACTGGCTGCTGTCCGTCGTCAACATCGATCCGGTGAACTGGTCCGCGGACCGCTGGTCGTCCTGGACGGCGATCTCGGTGATGGTCGACTGGCGCTGGACCGGGTACAACGCACTGATCTTCCTGGCCTCGATGCAGGCGATTCCGACCGACCTGTACGAGGCGGCGGCGATCGACGGGGCCTCCCGGAGCCGGCAGTTCTTCTCGATCACGCTGCCGCTGCTGAAGCCCACGCTGATCTTCACCTCGTTGATCTCGATCATCGGCGGTGTCCAGCTGTTCACCGAACCCCTGCTGTTCGCCCCGGGTGCCGGAGCGATCCAAGGCGGGACGACGCGGCAGTTCCAGACCATGACCATGTACCTGATCGAGAACGGCTTCACCCGATTCGAGTTCGGCTATGCCGGTGCGGTGGCCGGGATGATCTTCCTGATCATCCTCCTCGTCTCGCTGCTGAACGTGCTGATCATTCGCCGGATCAGCTCGGCCGACTGAGAGGAACCTGATGACCACCATTGAACTGGCTACCCCGCAGTCGTTGCCGGACCCACCGCCAAAGCTCAGTCGCCGCCTGCTGGAGAGCAACAACCAGCTGTTCCGGGCCAGCCCGCTGAACTACGTCGTCCTGATGATCTCGTTCGTCCTGTCTGCTTTCCCGCTGTACTGGATGGTCGTGCTGGCCTCCCGGACGAACGACGAAATTGTCCAGCTGCCACCACCTATGCTTCCGGGCGGGCACCTGAGCGGCAACGTCGAGAAGCTCTTCGACGCGCCGGACGTGCTTTTCGCCAAAGCCCTGATGAACAGCGTCATCGTGGCCGGAACGATCACCGTCTCGGTGGTGATCTTCTCCGCACTGGCCGGCTTCGCCTTCTCCAAGCTGAAGTTCCGGGGCAGCAACATCCTGCTCGGCGTCGTCATCCTGACGATGATGGTCCCGATCCAGCTGGGCACCATCCCGCTCTACATGATGATGAACTGGCTCGGCATCAGCGGCACTCTGCCGACCGTCATTCTGCCCTTCCTGGTCAGCGGGTTCGGCGTTTTCATGATGCGCCAGTACGCCAGCCAAGCGGTACCGGACGAGCTGATCGAGGCGGCCCGGGTGGACGGCGCCTCGACGCTGCGGATCTTCTTCAGCGTGGTGCTGCCGGCGCTTCGGCCCGCCGCAGCGATCCTCGGGTTGTTCACCTTCATGCAGTACTGGAACGATTTCCTTTGGCCGTACGTATCTCTCGACCCGGAACATCCGACGGTGCAGGTCGCGCTGTCCCGATTGTCCAGCGGCACGGCCTATTACCAGGATCAAGCCCTGGTGATGGCCGGCACGCTGATGGCAACCTTGCCATTGATCGTCGTCGTGGTGATCTTCGGCCGGCAACTGATCAGTGGAATCATGGACGGAGCGGTCAAAGCATGAGCGAGCTACTCAAGGTCACCACCAGCCGGGCCACCTTTCCCACCGGGTTCCTCTGGGGCGGGGCCACCGCCTCGTACCAGATCGAAGGTGCGGCCACCGCCGACGGCCGCGGCCGATCGATCTGGGACACGTTCAGCCACACCCCGGGTCGGACCGTGGACGGCGACACCGGCGACACCGCCATCGACCACTACCACCGATACCGCGACGACGTCGCCCTGATGTCCGACCTTGGGCTGAACGCTTACCGGTTCTCCATCGCCTGGCCCCGGATCCAGCCTGACGGCAGCGGCCCCGCGGTCCAGGCCGGGCTGGACTTCTACAGCCGACTGGTCGACGAACTGCTCGGCCGCGAGATCGAGCCGTGGGTGACGCTCTACCACTGGGACCTCCCGCAGGCTCTGGAAGACGCCGGCGGCTGGCCAAATCGGGACACCGCAGAGCGTTTCGCCGAGTACGCGATGCTCGTGCATCAGGCGCTCGGAGACCGGGTGCCGAACTGGACGACGTTGAACGAGCCGTTCTGCGCCAGCCTGATCGGCTACGCCGCCGGCAGCCACGCACCCGGTCGGACCGAACCCGCGGCCGCCCTGCGCGCCGTCCATCACCTGCTTCTCGGCCACGGTCTGGCGACCCAGGCGATCCGGGCCGCGAACCCGGCCACCGGCGTCGGCATCACCCTGAACCTGTACGCCGTCGACCCGGCGAGCGACGCCCCGGCCGACATCGATGCCGCCCGCCGAGTGGACGGCTTGCAGAATCGGATCTTCCTGGATCCGGTGCTGCTCGGGCACTACCCCAGCGATGTGCTGGAGGACGTCGAGCACCTCGGCGGACTCGGTGAGGTGCGGGACGGCGACCTGGCCCTGATTCACACCCCGCTCGATTTCCTCGGCGTCAACTACTACACCCGACATGTGATCACGGCCGGGGACGGCCTCCCGGCCCACCTCGAGGCTGGCGCTGCGGACAGCCCAGCGGTGCTGGACGACGCCGGAGTGGTGGCCGCGCCTGGAACCGATCAGCCGGACGCGCGGCCGGAAGGCTTCGAGGAAGCGTCGCCATGGGTCGGCAGCGAGCACGTCCGAGGGGTGTTCCGCGGGCTGCCCCGGACGGCGATGGACTGGGAGGTGGACCCGGACGGACTGCACGAGGTCCTGACCCGGTTACGCGACGAGTACCCGGCCATTCCCCTGCTCATCACCGAGAACGGCGCGGCCTTCACCGATCAGGTGAGTGCGGACGGCGAGGTGCACGATCCGGATCGGGTCGCCTACCTGGACTCCCATCTGCGGGCCTGTCACCGGGCGATCGAGGACGGCGTGCCGTTGCGCGGGTACTTCGTCTGGTCGGTGTTCGACAACTTCGAATGGGCTTGCGGGTACAGCCGGCGGTTCGGGATCGTGCACGTCGACTACGACACCCAGGTGCGTACCCCGAAGGACAGTGCCGGTTTCTACTCCCGGGTTCTGCGCAGCGGCGCCCTGCCCGACCTGCCCGATTCCGTCCCGGATGGGCTGGTCCAGCCGAAGCCGGACACGCTGAGCCACCCCAAGCCCGGCGCCGTCTCCGGCTGAAGCCGAGACATAATCAAGGTCATGAGTAGTTCTGCGCGCCCGCGTCGACCACCGACCTTGGAGGAAGTGGCTACCCGGGCAGGGGTCGGGCGCGGTACCGCCTCGCGGGTGATCAACGGGTCGGAGCAGGTCAGCGAGGTCAGCCGAGCTGCCGTGCTGCAGGCCATCGACGATCTCGGATATGTGCCGAATCGGGCGGCTCGGTCGCTGGTCACCCGCCTGACGGACGTCGTCGCGCTGGTGGTCTCCGAGTCCGAGGAGCGGTTCTTCGGCGAACCGTTCTTCGGTCAGATCGTCCGCGGGGTGAGCGGCGCCCTGGCCGGTAGCCAGCGCCAATTGCTGTTGACGATGGCGCATCGGGCCCACGATCGCGGTCGGCTGGACAACTACCTGAGCCGGCAGCACGTGGACGGCGTGCTGTTGCTGTCCCTGCACGGGGACGACCCGCTGCCCCGGCAGCTGGAAGCGCGCGGCGTCCCGGCGGTTCTGGGTGGTCGGCCGTCTCAGCCGTCGCCGCTGCATTTCGTCGATGCCGACAATGTCGGTGGGGCCGGCCTGGCGGTCGCCCACCTGGTCAGCACCGGTAGGCGGCGGATCGCGACGATCCATGGACCGCAGGACATGATCGCCGGCCTGCACCGGTTGGCGGGGTACCGCTCCGCCCTGACCGAGGCCGGCCTGCCGTTCGATCCGGCCCTGGTCGCGGAGGGCGACTTCAGCGAGCAGAGCGGCTGGCGGGCGGCCGAGACGCTGCTGCGGCAGGCGCCCGATCTGGACGCGGTGTTCGCTGCCTCCGACCAGATGGCCGTCGGGGCGATCGCCGCGCTCACCGAGCATGGCCGCCGGGTGCCCGCCGACGTCTCCGTGGTCGGCTTCGACGACTCCCCGAGTAGCCGGTTCGTCACGCCCCGGCTGACCACCGTGCACCAGCCGGTCGAGGCGATGGGCACCGCGATGGTCCATCTGCTCAGCGACGTGATCGCCGATCCGACCGGGCCGCACGAGGACGTCGTCCTCGACACCCACCTGGTAGTCCGCGACTCCGGATGATCCATCACTTCCCCGTGATCATGCACGGTTGCTCCTGCGGGGGGGAGCAACCGTGCATGATCACCGCAATGCCGGTGAGTTAAGCGCTGGAGTAACTGGGGGTGAGGTTGCCTGAGGTCGCATCTGCCCCGCTTTGACCCGTGATCATGCACGATTGCCCTCGCCTGACGAGCAACCGTGCATGATCACGGTTGTTGGTCAGAGGTTCCGTGGTGGCTTAACTCACCGGCACTGATGATCACCGCTGAAGTTTGAGCCATCAGGGTCCTGCGTGCGGCTGACCTAGGCGGGGTAGCGGCGCGAGGTCCAGACCGTCGTCGACCCGTCGGCCCGGGCGACCGCTCGGGTTTGACTCGAGCCGATGATCAGCAGGGTGCGCATGTCCACCTCGGCCGGGTCGAGGTCGATCAGGGGGACGACGCGCACGGACTCCTGGTCGGAGCCGACGGCCCGGCCGATCACCACCGGGGTCTGCGGGTCGCGATGGCGAAGCACGATGTCGCGAGCCAGCGCCACCTGATGCCGACGTTCCCGGGACGCCGGGTTGTAGATCGCGATCACCAGGTCGGCGGACGCCGCGGCGTCGAGTCGGCGTTCCACCACGTCCCAGGGCTTCAGCCGGTCGGAGAGCGAAAGCGTGCAGAAGTCGTGCCCGAGCGGGGCACCGATCCGGGCCGCCACTGCCTGCGCGGCGCTCACTCCCGGTAGTACGCGCACCGGCACATCCTTGTAGGCCGGCTCGTCGGCCACCTCCAGCACCGCTGCGGCCATCGCGAAGATCCCCGGATCGCCGGAGCTGACCACCACCACCCGGCTGCCGCGCCGGGCCAAGTCCAACGCGAAGGCGGCCCGCTCGGACTCGACCTTGTTGTCGCTGGCATGCCGTCGCTGCCGGGGATTGACCGGCACCCGGTTGAGATAGGTGACGTAGCCGACCAATTCGTCCGCCTCGGCGAGCGCCCGCTGCACTTCCGGCGTCGTCCAGTCGCGGCCGCCCGGCCCCAGCCCGACCACCGTGACCTCGCCGATCGTCTGGCTTCCTCCGCGCTCCCTGCTCTCTCCGCGCTCCCCGTTCTCTCCGCGCTCCCCGTTCTCTCCGCGCTCCCCGTTCTCTCCGTGATCATGCACGAATGCCCGCGTTGACGCGTTCGGGGCGTCACTTTGAGCGGAGGCTCCTCCCGGCCGAAGGCTGAGGGAATCACGGGGAGGCTGGTTCAGCGGGCCGGGGAGCAGGGCGAGCGAGAAGTAGGGCACCTGATCCGGATCGACGTCGCGCAGCACCCCGAGCCGTTCGTTGGGCATGCTGGCCCGCTCCACGTACCAGGCGCCGTCCAGTCGGCCGGCGGCCTCGAAACCCTGGCGGACCGCACCAAATGTCCGGCCCAGCTTCATCACCACCGCCGCGTCGGTACCGGCCAGCCGGGCGGCGAGCTGATCGGCGGGCAGCGTGCCGGGCAGAATGGTCAGCACCTCGTCCCGCTCCACCAGCGGCCGACCGAGCGCTGCCGCAGCCGCGCTGACCGAGGTGATTCCCGGTACCACCTCGGTCGGGTACCGGAAGGCCAGCCGCTTGTGCATGTGCATGTACGACCCGTAGAAGAACGGATCGCCCTCGGCCAGCACCACGACGTCCAGCCCGGCGTCGAGATGACTGGCCAGCCGGGCGGCAGCGGCGGTGTAGAACTCGTCGATCGCGCCCTGGTAACCACCCGGGTGCGAGGTGGTCTCGGTGGTGACCGGGTAGATCAGCTGTTCCTCGATCTGCCCGGCCCGAAGATAGGGCTCGGCGATGCCCCGAGCGATGCTGCGACCGTGCCGGGCGCTGTGATAGGCGATCACGTCGGCGGCGCCGATCAGCCGGGCCGCCTTGACACTGACCAGCTCGGGGTCTCCCGGGCCCAGACCAACGCCGTAAAGCCTTCCAGTTCGCCGATTTTCGGTCATTCTTGCGTGCTCGCGATCGCATTGACGGCGGCCACAGCCATCGCGCTACCGCCGCGTCGGCCATGCACCACCACGTACTCGAGACCGAGCGGATTGTCGGCCAGGGCCAGCTTGGATTCGGCGGCACCGATGAAACCGACCGGCAGGCCCAGGATCACAGCCGGTCGAGGGGCGCCGTCGCGAATCAGTTCGAGCAACCGGAACAGCGCGGTGGGCGCGTTTCCGATCGCCACCACCGAGCCCCCCAGCTGATCCAACCACAGATCGATTGCCGCAGCGCTGCGGGTGGTTTCGAGTTTCTCCGCCAAATCCGGCACGCGTGGGTCGCGCAGGGTGCAGACCACCTCGTTGTTCGCCGGCAGTCGGGGGCGGGTGATCCCGCTGGCCACCATCTGCGCGTCGCAAAGGATCGGCGCCCCGGCGAGCAACGCCGTCCGGGCGACTTCGACCGCGTTCGGGCTGACCGCGAGATCGTCCACCAAGTCGGTCATCCCGCAGGCATGGATCATCCGGACGGCGACCCGGGCGACGTCCTCCCGAAGCCCGTCCAGCCGGGCCTCGGCCCGGATGGTGGCAAACGAATCGCGATAGATCTGCTCGCCATGCGCTTCGTAACCACCCGGCCAATGGGGTGTTTCGCTCATCGAGCGACCTCTATTCGGATTGCTTCCAGGTCTCGCGGGCCGAGCTGGGCACCGCCGTTCGAGTGCAACCGGTATCCGTCAGCAGTAGCCAACACTCGCACAACGCTCCCGGACGGCGTGCCACAGCTGCGCTCGCAACCGGCCCAGTGCAGAGCGGGGCCGGTAGAGTCGGCGACAGCGGCGAAGGCCTGGACATCGGCGTGGACGTCGGTGAGCGACTGGGCGCAGCCGGGCCGACCGGCGCAGGCGGTCAACCGCGACCAGGCTGTTCCCGGCTCGACCACCAGATCGACCGAGGACAGCAACTCACGGACCGCCAGCGCGGCCGGCAACTGCAGATCCCGGACGACGACCCGACGCCACGGCGTGATCCGCAAGGCCCCTCGTGGCCCGTCGGGCGGGGCCTGCGAAAGCTCGGATCCGGCGGCAAGCGCGGCAACCTGAGCGGCAGTCAACAGGCCGAGCGGGGTGAGCGCACAGACCGCGAACCGGCCGTCTCGCTGCTCGATCAGCCCAGGCTCCAGGGCCGCCGACCCGAGCGCCAGGTGCTCGCCCGGCGCAACCGGCCCACCCAGCGCAGGCTGCCCGCCCGGCGCAGAGTGCTCGATCGCCCAGCCGGAGGAGTGCAGTCGCTCGACCAGAGTGGCACCGCCACCGGCCAGCTCCGCGATCCGCCAGGCATTGCTGTCCTGTGCCAGCCGTTCGGCAAGGAAAGCTTCGGCCACCGCGAGCATGGCGGCAACCACGTTCTGTACTTCTACCTGCAGACCACGCCCGGCTCCCGCCGGGCGGACGGCGTACTGGCCGCCGCCGAGCGCGAGGGCCAGCACGTCGGCACCCTCGGCCTGGACGTCACCGCTGCCGTCGTCCACCGCGAACAGGAACCGGCCCGGCAGCCGCGCCAGACCGGGCCGGGCGCAGAGCGCCGCGTCAAGGTCGTGGACGAGCGGGTCGACGTCGTCCAGTGAACCGGAGCGCCGACCAGACAACGGCGAGGCGACGATGTTGCGGACTCGCTCGTGCTCGGCGTCCGGCAGCAGCCCAGCACCGCGCACCCGCTGCACCAGGCTCTCGACGTCACCCTCAGAAACTCCCCTGACCTGCAAGTTCCCTCTAGACGTGAGGCCAATCCGGCCGTCTGCGAATTCCGTCGCGGCGGCGGCCAGGCCACGCAGCGCACTCAGCGCGAGCGCTCCGCCGGGCACCCTGATCCGCAGCAGTGCACCGTCAGCGGCGTAGTGCGGTCGCAAAGCACCCGGGCACCCGTCGTCCACCCGCTGTCGCTGCCCCTGCCCCTTCACCGCCCCAGTCACCCCCCGATCCTACGGCCGACCCGCTCGCCGCCTCCGGCGCCCCGAGGCAGCCAAGGATTGGGGAAGATACGAGCCATGCCATGAGCCGGATCGTCCCCAATCTGGGGGCCTCTTTGTCCCCAGGGGGAGGGAGGGGGCGGGTTATCCACATGACTGGCGGGGACCAGCGCTGAATGGGCGAAAGTGTCGCCATGCCGCCGCGCAAACCTGAGTTTGATCAAGTCTGGCCCACATTCGCGATAGCTCAGGAAGGCGTCGTGGCGCGGCGTCAACTCATCCACGCAGGGCTGACGCCGGGTGTCGCGCGGCGTGAGGTCGTTGCTCGACGCTGGCGGCGACTGCATGACGGCATCTATGCCACCTTCACCGGGCCGGTCCCGGACCAGGCCCAGGTTTGGGCAGCAGTGTTACGGGCGGGGCCGGGGGCGGCAGCAAGCCACCGAACCGCGCTCTGGCTGTGGGGTGTGATCGACAAGCGGCCAGAGGTCATCGAGGTGGCAATTCCGCAGAACCGGCGGGTCGCGGGCGGTAAGGGTCTGCGCCTTCACCGGATGCGCGGGCTCGTCACGCTAACTCACCCCGTGGCGCAGCCGCCACGCCTTCGGGTGGAGTCCGCCGTACTCGCTGCCACGCACGACGCGGAAACCGCCGGGACGGTAGTCGATCTTACGCTCCGGGCTACGCAGCGACGCCTCACCACGGCATCCAGGCTGCTGGCCGCTCAGAAGATCTGGCCTCGTCACAGGTGGCGGGCTCTACTGATCGAAATCCTTTCCGAAGCGCAGGACGGCGTTGCCTCGGCCTTGGAGCTGCGCTACGCCCAAGCTGTTGAACGAGCGCACGGTTTGCCTCGCGGTCGCCGCAATTCCTCTGATCCGCGCGGCAACGGCGTCGGCAACCGATACCGCGATGTCCATTACGAGGATTTCGGCCTCATTGTTGAGCTGGACGGGCGCGAGGCCCATCCCATCGACGAGGCATTCAGAGACCTACATCGAGACAACGCAGCGGTGGTCGCCAACCAGCGGACGCTGCGCTACGGCTGGCGAGACGCGACAGTTCTGTCATGCGAGGCGGCCGAACAGGTCATCGCCGTGCTCAAGCTCCAGGGATGGACCGGCGAGCCCACGCGATGCGGGCCCTCCTGCCGATTGGGGATGATCCAGCCCATGCCGTGAGCCGAACCTTCCCCAATCACGAGAAGCGTCAGGCCCAGCCGCGGTGGCGGGGGTCGGGGGGAAGGCGGGGGTTGAGCAGGTGGGCTACCAGGGCGGTCCAGCCGGTTTGGTGGGTGGCGCCGAGACCTTCGCCGGTGTCGCCGTCGAAAAACTCGCTGAAGGTGGGGTGCTGGCTCCACAGCGGGTTGTCGCTGGCCTCGATCCGGTCTCCGTCGGCCGGTCGGCGACCATTCACCGGCCGGAACAGGGCAGTGAGGCCGCCGTCGATCAGGTCAGCGGCCTCCACCAGGTTCTTGTGGTTGCCCGATCCGGTCGGGATC
>DATINJ010000186.1:0-25021 GCA_035474375.1 Kineosporiaceae bacterium
ATACGTCTCGTCAAACACCAGAAGATGCGGGCGATCCAACCGCCAGAACCGCAACACCCCACCAAACACCGTCACCACCACGATCGCCAACCACCCCCAGACCGGCATCACCGATCTCGGGCTCAGCTGAGGCGGATCCGGCACCCGAGCTGCAGGCGCATCCACGTCCTGAACGCTCATCGGGTCATCGTAGAGTGGGACCACCAACGAAAAGGAGCAGCCCACCGATGAGCACTCAGGAACTCCCGGAAACCTACGCCGACCTGCTGGAGGGCCCCAACTTTGCGCATCTGGCCACGGTCCGGCCAGACGGCTCACCGCAGAGCAGCGTGATGTGGTTCGACTGGGACGGATCTCGGGTACGGATGACGCACACCAAGACCCGGCAGAAATTCGCCAACCTCGAGAAGGACCCCCGGGTATCGCTTTCGATCGCGGATCCGAAGGACCCGTACCGATTCATCGAAGTACGTGGAGTCGTCGAATCCGTTGCGGACGACGATGCAACCGCTTCGTTCTACAAGAAGCTGCAAGCTCGGTACGGAATGGACTACGAGGTTCCGGACGCCGACGTCCGGGTGATCATTACGATCAAGCCGGAGACCTACGTCGCTGTCAGCGGCGGCAGCGTTCGCCACTGATCCCATCAGCTCCCATCAGCCCAGCCAGTCACGGACGTCGGGTTGGGCCCTTGCGCCGACCGGCGCCATCCAGCATGCTCATGGGGACCCACCACCGATGACCACCCTTTAAAGATGAAAATGATCGCGACGTTGTCGCCCAGTCCTAGAACGGGGGCTCTCCCGCCGATCGCTCGATGAGCCGATCCGTGGCGGAGCAGTCCGCGATTCTCAGTTCCCACCATGCCGAGGCCCTGATTCGGGCCCGACGATTCGGCGTCCCCCGCTCCATGATCGAGACCGCCGAGGCGCGTCGTCGCGTCGGTGACTGGCGTGGCGCCTGCCGGGCCGCGCAGGTCGATGTCCGGCTGAACCTCGACGCGCTGCGTCACCGGTACGGCAGCAGCCTCGTCGGTGATCTAGTAACCGATCTACGGTCGCTCGCCCCTGACCTGCTGCGCTGGAACCTCCCGCGAAACCTCCATGGCCCCGGGCGGTTACGTTCCGATCTGGTGGTTCCGCTGGCTACGTATTCCCGCGAGCCGGGCACCGACACTCTGATGCTGGCCGCCTTCACGGCGAAGCAGGCGCTGGCGGCCGGCGAACGGGTGCTCCTGGTTTCGCTGCCGCTCACCCTCGGCGGTCGAGCGGCGGTCGAGCCCGGCCCGACGGCCGGCGAGATCGGCCGCCTGCGGCTTCGGCAGGCCGGCCGCTACCGCCTCGACCAGCATTCCTTCAGCTGGGACGCGCGAACGTGGCCGGATCTTCCGGTCTCCGACCACCGAACCGATGCCGATCCGATCACCCGGCTTCAAGACCAAGGACGTGTCGAAGAGGCCTGGGCCGCAGCCGGAATCCCGCTGTCTGTGGATTCGAACCAGTCACTCGGTGCGGCCCGTGGCCGGCAGCACACCGAGCGCTGGGCACACCGAGTGGCGGCCGCACCGGTCAACCTGACCGGCCTGGTCGCCGAAGCCCGACGGCTGCACCCGGAGGCGGACCGGGTCGCGTTCTTCCCCGGTAGCGGGTGGGCGATCGTCCTGGACGGCGTGTCCGGATCGTCGGTGACGGCACGTTGCGTCGACGCCGCTACTGCCGGCGGCCTTCCGGTCCTGCCGCTGGCCGCCTGGTCGCGGCCGATAGACCGGGATCTGGTCCGGCTCGGATTCCTCGCCGCCGATCAGGTGCACCCGTTGGTGTCTCGCGCCCAACTGCCGCCCGGCACTCCCGCGCAGACCCGAAGCGACTCCGTCCTGGTGCGCTGCGGGACCACCATGCACCGCCTCACTCTCTTCGAAAATACCTGGCAGGCGGTCGATCACCACCCAGATCAACTACGCCGCGAGCGTTCGTTCGCCCGGTTGGGCGGTCCGCTGTGCGACTGCCTGCGGGAAATCGAGTTGATCATGCAGGACTCCGGTCTGGCTGGGGACGTCGATCTCTACCTCCAGCACGGCCAGATCGAGCCGGCACGAACCCTCGTCCGGAGCCGGCTCGGAGCCGCAGCCGCCCTCTCGGACATCGAACTGCCTGGTGGTGCGTCAGCCACCGAGGTCATTGCCGATTTGAAGGAAACCGCACTCCGTTACCGACTCCTGCTGGCCGGCGTCCAACCCTGGACCTCCAGCGTCGGGTTCCTGCCGGCTACCTCGAGCCACACCAGGACATCGTCCACTCGCCGCCGACGAACCCGAAAGGGGGCCGGCCCAGCCAACCAGGTGATCACATGACTTCGCTTCAGACCATGCCTGCCGACCCCGACACCATCGAAACCCTCGATCCACTAGCCACTGCGGATCGCCTGATCGAGCTCACCCGGGCCGGGACGACCGTCCCGGACGACAACCCCTATCTTGCCGCCCTGGCATTGGCGATCTCGGCGAACCTGCCGGTCCTGCTCTGGGGGCAACCCGGAATCGGTAAATCCTCCGTGATCGAGCGATTGGCACGCGACCTGCAGCTACCGCTGGAAACCGTGATCGCCAGCGTGCACGAACCGTCAGACTTCGCCGGGTTGCCCATCGTCGGGCCCGATCCGGCCCGCGAAGGGATCCCGATGGCCCCGCCGGACTGGGCGGTTCGGCTGCACCGCAGCGGACGCGGAGTGCTCTTCCTGGACGAGCTGTCGTCCGCCCCACCTGCCGTTCAGGCCGCCCTGCTGCGCGTGGTGCTGGAACGCCGGGTCGGCAGCCTGACCTTGCCCCCAGCCATCCGGATCATCGCTGCCGCGAACCCGGCCGAGACGGCGGCGGACGGCTGGCAGCTGGCCGCTCCCCTGGCGAATCGCTTCATCCACCTGCCCTGGCTGCATGACCCCGGCATCGTGGTGCGGGGTCTGGCCGGCTGCTGGCCGCATGTGTTGCCGCCGCGACTGATGCCGACCGGGTTGGACGCCGCAGTCCGGAAGGCCCGCTCTCTCGTCTGCGGTTTCTTGACCGCCCGGCCGGACTACACGCATCGGCTGCCCACCGGGATCGAGGCCCGAGGAGGTGCCTGGCCGTCACCGCGAACCTGGGAAATGGCACTGCGGCTGATGGCCTTCGCGTTCGCCGCCGAGGCCGGATCGGAAGCATTGTCCATCGTGGTCCGCGGGGTGATCGGGGACGGCGCTGGGCTGGAGCTGATGGCGTTTCTGGAACGCGCCGACCTACCCGACCCCGAGGAACTCCTCCGGAGCCCGGGCAGCTTTCCGGCACCGGATCGGGGTGATCTGGTGCACGCGATGCTGACGTCGATGGTGGACGCCGTCCGTCGCCGGACGACTCGAGCCCGGTGGGACTCGGGGTGGGCCGTGCTGGCCCGGATGGCCGTCAGCCACCCGATCGATCTGCTGGTCTCGCCGGCGATGGACCTGGCGGCCCTCCGCCAACCCGACTGGCCGTTGCCGACCGATCTGGATCGACTCGAGCCGGTGCTGGCCCTGCTCGCGGTGGCGAAATGACCGAGCCTGGTGCGTTGGATCTGGTCAAACTTCTGGCCGCCCGTTATCGGGCCGCCCGCGCCCGGCCCTACCTGGCCGGAGCCCTGTTCGCGATGACGGTGGTCAGTTCCCCGACGGTGCTGACCATGGGAGTCGACCGGTACTGGCGCTGCTATGCCAGCCCGGCCTTCGTCGATGCCACCGACATCGACGAGCTTGCCGGCGTCTGGTTGCACGAGGTCGCTCACCTGCTCCGCGACCATCACACCCGAGCCAGAAGGCTTTTCGAGCAGAGCCGGGCCGATGCCGCGGCCGGGCGGCCCAGCCAGCTGGATCCGCAGCACCCGGAACGCGAACAGCTCCGGCTGAACCTGGCCATGGACTGCGAGATCAACGACGACGTGTGCGCCGGCTTGGACGCCGCGAGCGGTGTCCGGTTGCCACCCTGGGCAGTCACCGCCAGCGGGTTGGGCTTGTCAACCAAAGAGCCGTTGTTCGAGCAGTACCTGCATCACCTCACCGCGGCTTTCGCGTGCGGGCGGCTGGCCTGGCTGGACTGCGGGTCGGGGGCGCATGACGGGCAGCCCGCCTGGGAACTGGACGGCACCGGCGCCAACCCGCTGTCTCCGGCGCAGGCGGCGGCCATCCGGTACCGAGTCGCGGAACAGATTCGCCGGGGCATCGGCAACGCGCCGCGCGGCTGGCAACGCTGGGCCGAGGACATCAGCCAGCCGGTGCAGGACTGGCGCCGACTGCTGCAGGCCACCCTGCGGCACAGCCTTGCCCAGGTCAGCGGCGCCGTCGACTACGCCTACCGCCGACCAGGTCGACGTGCCGCCGCCCTGTCCGGGACGGTGATCATGCCCAGCCTACTCAAGCCGCTGCCTACGATCGCGATCGTGATCGATACCTCCGGATCGGTGGCCGACAGCGAGCTGGGCATTGCTCTCGGCGAGACCGCCGGGATCCTCAAGGCAGTAGGGGCCAAGGGCAACCGGATCAGTGTCTACAGTTGCGATGCCGCCGTCCACACCGTGCAGGAGGTTTGCGACACCGCGCAAATCAACCTGGCAGGCGGTGGTGGAACCGATCTGCGGCAAGGAATTCGCCGCGCCCAGGAGCACACCCCACGCCCCGACATCATCGTGGTGATCACCGACGGGCATACCCCGTGGCCGTCGGAGCGCCCGGCCGGCCGGGTCATCGTCGGCCTCCTCGGGCCGCCACCGGCGCTTGACGAATTCGGCGTCTGGCATCCGCTCCGGCCACCGCAATGGGCCGAAACCGTCCACCTCAGGTAGGCCACTAGGACGGCTCGGCGTCGTCCACCAGTTCGAGGACTCGGCTGCGGCAACCCCGGCACAACTGGGCGACCACGATCAGCGACGACCCGGTCAGGGCAGCCACTCGCTCCGGTGCGGTCTCGGCCAGCGGCCCGCACCGGTCGCACTCCGAGCTGAGGCCTGCCGACTCCGCGACGACCGGCTCGGCGCACGGCGGGCACCGCAAGACCCCAGGGATCCGAGCGATGGCGACGACCGGGACCGCGGCGGCGGCGCTGATGGTATGCGCGCATCCCGACGACCTGCCGGTGATCACGGCGGCGACGGTCAGGCAACGGATCGACAGCACCCAGGCATCGCCTTCGGCCGCGCTGCCCCATCGGTCCGGGGCGATCCGCTCGGCCCAGTCGAGCGCGTCCCAGCCGGCCGCCATCCGCTGATCGACGTCACTGCGCGGAGTCGCCTCGTCCAGGGCGAGGACCGGGCGGCTGCACGGAGCACACAACCGCCACCAGTCCGCCAGGGCCGGTCGGTCGCATCGTGGCCGCGTGCAACCGGACATGGCCCCCCTCGAAGTGGATACCCCTAGGGTGCCATGCGGCGGCCGTTACCGAACAGGCTGGTCACAGCGGGTCGATGAGGCGGTGCAGGAAGCGGCGAGTGCGGTCGTGGACGGGAGCGTCGAGCACGTCGGCGGGTGCCCCGTGCTCGACCACGACACCGCCGTCCAAGAACACCACCTGGTCGGCCACCTGGCGGGCGAACCGGATCTCGTGGCTGACGACCACCATCGTCCAGCCGTCACCGGCCAGGTCCTTCATCACCGAGAGCACCTCGCCGACCAGCTCTGGATCGAGGGCGGACGTCGGTTCGTCGAAGAGCATCAGGCGAGGCCGGATGGCCAGCGCCCGGGCGATTCCGACACGCTGCTGCTGGCCGCCGGACAGCTCGAACGGGTACTGGTCCGCCTTGTCTGCCAGACCTACCCGTTCCAACAAGGCGAGCGCTTCCGCCCGCACCTCGTCCGGCGGCCGTTTCTGCACCACTCGCGGACCCTCGGTCACGTTGCCGAGCACGGTGAGGTGCGGAAAGAGATTGTGACCTTGGAACACCATTCCGCTCTGGGCTCGGAGTCTCGCGATGGCGGGCTTTTCCACCGGAGCGGAGAAGTCCAGTTCAACCGTCCCGATCCGGACCGTCCCAGCGTCCGGGATCTCGAGCGCGTTCAGCGACCGGAGGATCGTTGTCTTGCCCGATCCGGAGGGCCCGATCAACACCGTCACCGATCCGGCCGGGACCAACAGGTCGATCCCCCGGAGAACGTGGTTCTCACCGAACGACTTTCGCAGTCCGGTGACTTCCAGCAGGGCCTCCGCGTCGGACCGCAGCTCCGGCGCGGTCATGAGACCACGTACCGATCGAGGCGAGTCTCCAGCCGGGCCTGGCTGAAGGAGAGTCCCAGGCAGATCACCCAGTAGTAGGCCGCCGCGACCGCGTAGAGGGTGAAGAATTCGTAGGTCGGGGCGGCCAGTTCCTGCGCCTTCCGTAGCAGCTCGGTGACCTGGATGGTGGACGCCAGCGAAGTGTCCTTGACCAGCGAGATCAGCGTGTTGGACAGCGACGGCACCGCGACCCGCAGCGCTTGCGGCAGGACGATTCGGCGCAGCGCCGTCGGGTAGTTCATCCCGACCGTGAAGGCCGCCTCCCACTGCCCTCGGGGGACCGAAAGGATAGCCGCCCGGATCACCTCCGAGGCATACCCACCGACGTTGAGCGTGAAGGCGAGGCACGCACTGGGAAACGGGTCGATCGTCGCGCCGATCGACGGCAATCCGTAGTAGATGATGAAAAGCTGTACCAGTAGTGGGGTTCCACGAATCACTGAGACGTAGAACCGGGCCGGGGCGGCGATCAGGCGGACCGGCGACAACCGCATCAGCGCGATCAGGAGCGCGAGTATCAACCCGAGCACGAAACTGATCAGGGTCAAGGGGATCGTCCCCCGAACGGTGCCTGACAACAACGGAAGCAACGATCTGCGAATCAGGTCAGCGGTGGACCCGGGCTCCATCCGTCTCCTTCGCCTTCTCGTCGAGCCGGCTCAGCTCGCGGCCGGACCGGAAACGTCCTGCCCGAAATACTTCTGGGAAATCTTTGCCAGCGTGCCATCGGCCCGCAACTGCTGCAGCGCCTGGTCGAACTGCTTCGCCAACGGACTGTCCTTCCGGAAAGCGAAGGCCTGTTCGGTCTTCTCACCGATCTCGGCGGAAATCTTCACGCCGGTGTCGCCGGAGGACTTGAGATAGTCGAGCACGGCCAGATTGTCGTTGATCGTGATATCGACCCGACGCTGCTTGAGCAGCGTGACGGCCTGACTGAAACCCTCGACGGCCTCGACCTTGGCGCCGCCGGTGCGAGCCGCCTCGGCCCAGTTGCTGGTCGCGGACTGAGCCGACTTCTTGCCCCGAATATCGCTGGCAGACTGCACCGACGTGTCGTCGGCCCGCGTCACGACAACCCCGGTGGAGATCGTATATGGCTGCGAGAAGGCGTACTTGGCTTCCCGCTCGGGCGTGACCGAGATCTGGTTGGCAACGACGTCGTACCGTTTGGCCTCCAGACCGGCGAAGATCGAGTCGAAGGTGTTCTCGGAGTACTCCACCGGGCGACCGAGCTTCTGCGCGACCGCGGCGGCGACCTCGATGTCGTAGCCGGTGAGCTTGTTTGTTGCCTTGTCGTGATAGGTGAACGGAGCGTAGGTGCCCTCGGTGCCGATCTTCAGCGGTTCACTGGCCCCAGAACCATCGCCGGAACCCCCTCCACAGGCGGCCACGCCCAGCACAGCGAGGGTTGCGGCCGCGGCGACCATCAGCATCCTGCGGTTCATCACAACACACTCCAACGTTCTCGATCAGCATCTTCTAGATCAACTTGGTCGTGAACAATGTACGCCCGGAACGGACCGGCGGTAAAACCGAGCCGCAGTCGGGTTCTTGATCCCCTGCCGTTCGGTTTCTGATATTTTTCTGTGCCAATGAGGATTTCAACCCGGTCTACCGCCCTGGCCAGCATGGCCAGTGTCCTCTTGCTGGCGATTTCCGCCTGCGAGGACGACCCCACCCCCGACGCCTCGGCGACGACCACTCAACCAACCACCTCGGCCTCGACCTCGGCACCTGCGTCGGCACCCGCCTCCGTGGGCGCGACGAAGCCCAGCCCGAGCAAGGCAGCGAACTACGCCGCCAACACCAAGAAGGTTTGCGCCAAGGTCGACAACCTCTTCGAGGGTGCCGAGCTGGAGCGCTTCGCCAAGGACCTGGGCCGCCACATCCTCTACAAAAAGGCCAAAAAGGCGGCGAAGGCGGATCAGGCCCGGGACCTGGCCAAGAAGGAACTGAAGGCTCTCGCTACCGCGGTCCGCAGCAACACCTCATCGGCGCAGGACCCGGAGCTGAAGGCTGCCGGCGAAAAGTCGGCGGTGAGCATCGAGAAGACCGCGGCGGACAATGCGTTCTTCGCAAAGCTCAAGACGATCAAGGACGTGAACGGCAACCTGACGTCAGAGATGACCCCCTGGCTGACCCCGCTCTCGGTGTACTGCGCCTGACCAGACGAGAGCCGTTCCGGCCCTCGTCGGTCTCCTCAACGGCTACGCGTCGGTCGGGTTATCGTCCGGAGCTAGGTCGTCGAGCTCTGCCAGGGCAACCCTGGCACCCTCGGTCGCTGCGGCGGTGGCCTCCTCAGCGGTGAGACTGGCGTCCGTCTTGATCGCCTCCGCGAGGCTCGCGACCATCTTGGTCAGCGCGCCGATCTGGGCGGTCATCTCCCGGCGCAGGCGCGCGGTGGCCGGCGGGAAGCGGACTATTTCGTCGTAGCTCTTGGTCTGCCCGACCTTGAGGCCGGCGATCCGGTAGGCGTCGATATCGGCTGCGGTCAGTTTGTGCCTGTCGGCGAAGCTCACGTCGTCCTCCTGCTGCCTGCGAATCTTGTTAGCCGCGTGCTTGACCTGTGTGGCATTGGCGTTGATCTCCACATGCATGTCGTCGACCGTGCCGGTGTAGTCCATCCCCAGCCGGAGTATCGGACGACCGCTGGAGTCGGTGATCGCGTTCTTGATTTTGCGGACCCGAGCGGCTTTGGTCTTGCTGAAGGTGTTGTGCACCCCGCGCGGGTGCTTCAACGCGTTGAGGTCGATTGCGGTGGCGCTGCCGTGGTTGCTGACAACCGACGTTGAGCCCCTGACCAGGCGGTTCGCGTAGGACCAGTCGTCGAGTGTCGACTGAGTGATCTCCTCGACCTCTTTGTCGAAGCGCTCGATGAACTCCTTGAACACCACCGCGACGTCGGCATTGGCCGCCCACCAGCCCTGGCCGGCCGCGGTGAAGCGAGTGAAATGGCTGGTGTTTGCGTACGCCGGCCATCCGTTTTGCGAGAAGCGCTGTGCCATCTGCGCCGTCGTCTCCCGTGAGGTCCGGTCTCGACACCTGGCGGTGATGAGGTGGTTCCCGAGAGTACCGGCAGGTCCCGAAACCGCCAATGTAGGCATTTAGCCCCCAGCCGGTTACCCGGCCCGAGACCGGGCCAACCGCGCGGGCAACCTTTACCGGGGTTTCGCGGACCCTAGGGGTGTAAAGCTCGGCAGGACCCGCTCCAACGCCGGGATGATCCCATTCGCTCACGATTTGAGGTGCGGGCCCCGGCAGGCCCGCACCTCTAAATGCCCTAGTCGCCCTCGACCACCAGGAGGTTGCCCGGTGTGTCCTAGCTCACAGCAAGCGCTGGCGCAGCCGCTCAACGGTATGTTGCTCGCCTACTCGGGCAACGGATTGTCCTCTTACTCGGACATAAGGGGTGCACCTCGGGTTCGAGGTACAGCCCATGCGATGAGAGGTGCCGTGCGCTCCGCGAACGCCCGAGCGATGGACATCGCCGACACGAGTGCCGCCCGGGTCGAGTTCGACGCTTTCTTCCGTCGACATCACCGTGAGCTGGCCCGGCTCGCCTACACGTTGACCGGATCCCGGGAGGATGCGGACGACGTCGCCGGTGAAGCGCTGGCCTCGGTTTGGGAGCACTGGGCCCGGGTCAAGGCAGCCGACCATTCCCTTGCCTACGTCCGGCGCATCGTCATCAACCTGGCCGCCGATCGGACCCGGCGGGCGATCCGGGAGCGACAGGGAACGACCCTGATGGGGCCGATGACCCGATGGTTTCATTTCGGCCCGGACGTCGGTGCCGCAGTGGATCTGCAAACCGCGGTCCTCGCCCTCCCCCCCGGACGACGAGCCTGCGTCGTCCTGCGACACGTCCTCGATCTCTCCGAGGAGGAGGTCTCCCGAACGCTCGGGATCAGCCTCGGAACGGTGAAGAGCCAGACCTCAAAGGGATTGACCCAGCTAAGAAAATCGCTGACCGATACGTCCATTGGAGGTGCGCGATGAGCGATCGGCCACGGCGATCCCGGAACCCGGACGGCGATCCGGAACTCGTTGCTGCCTTGCGTAACCTGGCTGCGGACTACGAGCCCGACGTGGCGGCGATCGAACGTCGAAGCCGGCGCGGGCCTGCCCCGAAAGCCAGACGGCTACCCAACGCCATTCGCAACAGCCCTCCGGTGCTGCTGCCGGCCGCCGCCGTCCTGCTTCTGATCGGTGGCGTCGTCGGCGTCACCTCCGTCGGCATCCGGCATTCCCAGACCGACCAGACTGCCGCCCAGCCCAACTGGACGGCCACCACCGAGGCCCCGTCGCCGTCCGCGTCGCCGTCCGCGCCGTCGCCCAAGCCTGCCCCCACGCCCAAGCGGAGCGCCGCCGCCCCGACCAAGCGCGCCACCAGCCCGGCGGCAACCAAGCCGGCCCGCCAGACCGCCAGCGTGCAGGTCGCCGTCGAACCCGTGTCCCAGATCGGCACAGCGGTGGATCTGAGCCGGCCTCCGCTGCTGGACTGGCTCGCCGTCGGCGCTCGCGCGGATCTCAAGCAGATACGAGCCAAGGCCACGGCCGCCACACCACTCCTGACCATCGAACAACCGCCGACAGCGACCAGCGTCACCGGCTTGTTCTCCACCTCGTGGATCGCCGGAATCCCGGAAGAGGATCATGACGACGCCGTCCGCTGGCTGAAGGCGGATTCGAAGCCCGGCCTGACGCTTGTCATCACCCGCTCGAGCAAGGCCCGGACCCTGACGCTTTTCGCCGGCACCCAAGATCTGCGGGGCACCGTCGCGATCAGTGGGAAAGGGCTGACCCCGAGCCAGACCACGCTCGGGGCAGCCTCAGCCATGCCCCAGGGAATCGTCGTCACCCTCTCTCTTCCGCCGACGAAGGGCCCGACTCGGGTCCACCTGAGCGGAGCAGCGGCCGGCCCGACGCCGAGCGTCTATCTGGCCGCCGCAACCTTGGCCACCCCCCGCTGATCATTCGAACTAGCCCCAACCCCATTCCGCGATCATGCACTTGGGAGGCGCGTCAGCGCCGGCGTGCCCTCGCCTGACGAGCAAGCGTGCATGATCACGGTTGTTGGTCAGGGGTCCCGTGGTCGCTTAACTCACCGGCATTGATGATCACCGCAGACGTTTGGGCAGGGCCGCTCGCCCCGCACTTCATCCATCGGGTGATCGGCACGATCATCGACGTTCATTCGAAATAGCCCGACGCACCGCTAAGATCGCCAGCCTTGCCCACTTATGGGCGCTATATCGACCCGAATCCGGGCAAGGCTGGCGATCTTGGCTGGAGGAGCTCTATTTCGAGTGCTCGCGAGCTACCGGGCGAGCCTCAGCAACCGATCCGAGACGACCCTGCGGCGATGTCGTCGTACCAGAGCGTGTCGCTGCCCTCGCCGTAGCTCTCCCAACCGATCTTCAAGTTGCTCACCAAGGGCTTCCAGGTCTTGGCATACCACTGGCGGTCGACGTCCTGGGTCGCAGTGCCGTCCGCGCTGAGACCGGCCACCAGAGTGCCGTTCAACCAGGTCTGCGCCGTCCCAGCGGTTCCGTCGATCTTGTACTCCAGGCACTGCCAGCCGGTGGTCGGCAGGGCCTTACTCTGCGCCACCCCGGCCGGGCTCTGCTCCGGCAACGTGGCATCGTCGGACGAGCGGTTCCACTGCAGGGCCCCGTTCTGCCCACCGATCCGCAGGTCCTTGCCGGCGTCGTTGAGATCGGTCATCGCGATCATCGTCACGTGACTGGTCGGCAGCGGCGTGGAGTGCCTGACATAGGCCCGCACGTACAGCGGGCCGCCAGTGTCCAGCCGGTGCGTGGCCTGGACGAACACGTGGTTGCAGTAGCCGGCCGCACCGTCCACCCGAAGCGATCCGGATCCGCTGTGCACGACCGAGCGATCCACGACCGCGGCGCCGGAACCGGTGCAGTCCGGTTGCACCACGGTCCAATGCCCGGTCCCGGACGGCGCGGCGCCGGCCACCATGTCCTCGAAGCCGTCACAGACCAACGCGGCCGACCCGCAGCTGGACGTCCCGACAGTCGACGACGGGGCAGCAGTGGTGGCTGCCGTCGTCGACACCCCGGTGGTGGACGTCGCCGGTGCCGTGGTGGCGCTGGTACCCGAGCCGTCGCAGGCCGACCCGTTCAGCTTCACGTTGCTGGGCGGCGGGGTGGCCGGCCCGTTCGCCGTGAATCCGATGTTGACCTGGGCATTAGTGCCGATAGTTCGATTCCAGGACGGCGCGACGGCGGTGATCGTGGTGCCGGACGCGGTGACATCGGCGTTCCAGCCGCTTTGCAGGGTGACGCCGGTTGGAACGGTGAACGTCACGGTCCACGGCGTCAGCGCCGGGCCTTTGTTCAGCACCGTGACGCTGCCCTGATAGCCGCCCGTCCAAGCACTCACCGCAACCTGCGCGGTGCACGAGCCGGTGCCCGGCGACTGCGTCGCCGTCGAGGTTGCCGTCGAACTGCTGGTCGGGCTGGTGGAGACGGTCGGGGAGGCGGTCTGCTGCGGCTGGCCGCCGTACCCCGGGATACCGATGACCTGGCCGTTGCCGCCGTCGAAGACGACGTCCGAACAGCTGTAGAAGGTCTCCTGGCTGTCCGAGCGCTGCCAGACCGTGTAGATCATGTGCCGGCCGCTCTTGCCACTGGGCAGTTTGACGTTCCAGTAGTACTCGGCCTGCCCGTTCGGCGTGGTCTCGTCCCAGGTCGAGAACGGCTGGTCCTCGAGGTCGTCCCAGGCCAGCGCCTTGGTCGGGTCGTATCCGTTCTTGGTGACGTAGAGCCGGAACTGACCCGGATGCGCCGCCCAAGCGTTGTAGTGGAAGGTCCAGTCGGCGCCACTGGTCAGCCGGGTGGCCGGCCAGTCGTTCGCCGGGACGTCATAGGGGGCCCACTTGGTGGTGCCGCCACCGCAGAGTTGGCCGTCCGGGATGAAACCCCTGGTCCGCCCGGCTCCGTCGGACCGCAGCACGCCGAACCAGTCGTAAAGCGGCTGGGTGCCACCGGTCGCGACCGCCTTGGCGCACTCCGGGTTCTGTGGCTTCAGGTCACCCCCGGCCAGTAGTCCGTCCTGATAGCAGAGGTAGGTCCGGCTGCCCGGACTCGTCGGTGCTCCGTGAGCTGCCGCCCCGGTCGCGGTCAGCACCGTGAGACCGGCAGCAGCAATCACGACGAGCACAAACGTCGCTATTCGGTGTCGAACCGTACGGTGTCGCATTGCCGTGGAGAACCATCTTGTGATCATCGGGATCCATCCTGATCATCTATAAGGGGCATCTCAGACCACCGCACAGGCGGTGCCGTTCAGAGCGAAGGCGGCCGGCTTGCGATTCTGCGCGGTCCAGCTACCGAGGAAGCCGAAAGTGACCGAGCCCTTAGCCGCGATCGTTGCGGTGTAATCGACGTTCGTGGCGGTGACCCCGGTGGCCGAATTCGCCGCGGTGGCACCCCACATCTGGGTGACCAGTTGCCCGTCCGGGAAGGCCCAGGCCAAGGTCCAGCCTTTGATCGGCTGGGTACTGGTGTTGGTGATCTGCACCTCGCCCTGGAAGCCGGACGTCCACTGGCCGGTCACCGAGTACTTCACCGAGCACCCGGCAGCCGGCGGCGGAGCGGTCGTGGCAGTACCAGTTGGCGTGGCACTGCTGGTCGGGCTGGCACTACTGGTCGGACTGGCACTACTGGTCGGGCTGGCACTGCTGGTCGGGGTCGCGCTGCTGGTCGGGGTGGGTTCGGTGCCGGTCTCCGAGGTGTCCCCGTAGATCACGCCTCGACCGTTGGTTCCGAGGTACACCCGGCCGAACACCCGAGGATCACCGGTGATGGTCGAGCCGGTCCAGCCCCACTGGTGAGCGTCGTCGTTGATCCGCACCCAGGTCTTGCCGGTATCGGTGGAACGGAAGATCCCCCGAACGCCGCCGATCTTCGCGCTGCTGTACAGCGTCTGATAGCTGGCTCCAGGAGCGGCTTTTCCGAATCCGATGACGTCCGCCTCGGCCACCCCGGAGAGCTTGGTGAAGCTGGCGCCGGTATCGGTCGAGTGCCAGAGCCCGTAGTTGTCGGTGGTGCCACCGGCCAGCCAGATGTCACCCTGACGCCCGGGCACAGCCTTGAACCGGACCGAACTCGACGGCAGACCGCTGGCCGCCGAGGCGCTGAAGGTGGCCCCGCCGTCCTTGCTGACGTAGAACTTTCCGGCCGAGTAGCCGTAGAAGATGCTCGCGCTGACCCGGTCCGACTCGACCACCGCACCCTGCGGCAAGCCGCTCGCGGTGGCCCACGAATTGCCGAAACCAACCGAATAGCTCGGCGTTCCGCCGTCCGGGCTCCAGACGAAACGGCTGCCGTCGGCAGCCGCCGCGATCGTGCCCCCGCCGGTGACCCCACTGGGTTCGGCGTTCGCCTGGAACCAGTTGGCACCACCGTCGGTGGAGAAGGCCGCCCGATTGACGTTCGGGTTGGCGGTCTTGTCGATGTTGCCGGCCCGGACCATGGTGGCCGGGTTGGTCTCGGCATAGTCGATGCTGGTGCTCGAAGCGTACGTCGGCTGGGTGAACATCAGGCTCGGGACCTTGGTCAGGTCGGTGTGCCGGAACCCATCGACGTCACCCAGCGCGGACAGCAATGGCGCGCCGGTGGGCGGGCTGATCAGATCCAGGACGGCGGTCTCCTCGATCCCCTGAGCGCGCACTCCGATGTTCACCGTGCCACCGGTGTCCCAGGCGGTGAGGTTGTCGGTGCCGTAGAGAGTCGCCCCGGTGCCGTACATCATCCGGTTGGAGTTGAACGGGTCGATCTCCAGCCCTTCGGTCATCCAGCCCAGCTTGGGGCTGGTTTCCGGCGGGGACGCGTTGTTTCCGAACGACAACCACGGTGAAGCCGAGGCATCGAGGGTATAGCGGTTGACCCGGGTCGGATAGCTGCTGTAGTCCCACGCCTTGGTCCAGGTGGCACCGCTGTCGGTGCTCCGGTAGATCTGCGTGTCCGGCCACCAGGAGCTGTACGCGGTGACCATCAGCGTGCCCGGCTTCTGCCGATCCACCGTCAGCCCGGAGTAACCGAAGTAGTTGTTGCTGGAATCGCTGGAGGGCACCGGGCTGACCTGGGTCCAGGCCCCGGTAGCGGTATTCAGCTTCCAGACGTCGCCGTGGGCTCCGGCGTACGGGCCGGCGACGTCACTGGTGCTGATGAACAAGTTGCCGGTGCCTTCGTCCAGCACTCCCTTGTGCGGGATGAACCCGGTGGGCGCGCCCGACACCGGCGCCCAGGTGGCGCCCGCATCCGTCGACTTGTAAACCGGGTTCTGCTTGTCCGCGACGCCGGCGTAGATCGTCGAGGTGGCTTGCCCGGCGGTGCCGTTGCGGCCGTCGAAGGTCACCCAGACCACGCCCTGCTGGTCGCTCTGCAATCCGCTGCTGTCGGACGGGTCGTCGGCGTAACTGCCCGGGTTGGTGAAGCTGCTGACCTTGGCCCAGGTGACGCCCGAGTCGGTGCTGCGCCACAACCCGTGCCCACCGGAGGTACCCAGGTACAGCACGCTGTTCTTGTGCGGGTCGACGACGAGCCGCTCACCCATCCCCCGGCCCGGCATGTTACCGCCCACCTTGAACGGCAGACTGCTTGTCTGCCAGGTCTTTCCGCGGTCCGAGGAGCGCAGGACGGCACCGTTGTTAGGGTCCCAGCTGTTCGTGTACGTGCCCACGGCGGCGTAGACCTTCTGGGTGTCCACCGGGTCGGCAGCCATGCTGAGCACTCCGGAGTAGCCCCAGTTGCCCCAGCCCACCCAGTCGAGCAGCGGCGTCCAGCGCTTGGTGCTCGGCTCCCAGCGGTAGGCACCGCCGATGTCGGTCCGGGCGTAGGCGACGTCCTTGGCGCCCCGGTTGAAGATCACCGCCGGCACGAAACCACCACCGGCGATCTCGGCGTTCTTCCAGGTGTACGAATCGGCAGCAGCGGCGACAGTCGCTGCGGCAGCCGGTTCGACGGCCCGAGCCAGGACGGCGACGGATCCGCCACCGACCACGAACGTCATCCCCAGCGCCAGGCTGAGCCAGCGACGAAGTCTCAGGTTTGTTCTCATCTCAGATGTCCTCTCCACCAGAACGCGAGCACCAGGGCCAGAAGCAGGACGGCGGCGCCGCCGCCCACCATCGCCAGCGAAGTACGGTCAGGTTCGGGCGTCCCGGTCCAGGTGACGTCGCCGCGCACCAGCGCCGGCTGACGATCGACCTCGAGTTGGATCGCCCAGGCGAACACCTGGTGCCGGGCGTGCGGATCGGCCTGCACGATCGGCGGCCGCTGCTGGTTGGACCACCGGGGGCGGAAGTCCTGCCAGGTGAAGTTTCCGGTGTCCGCCACGGATTGCCATTTCGCCGGCAGCGGCTTGGCTTTGGACAAACGGGCCGGAATGCCGGATCGGCCGCCATCGGCATTCAGCGCGGCGGTGGGAGAATTGATGTTCACCTGCGTGCCGCTGGGATCGAACCGCAGGTAGTCCTCACCGGAGTACCCCAGGACGACCACTCGCTTGCCGGTTCGATTGGTCAGGGTGATCGACTCTCCGCCGCCGTGGGTGATGACCTCCAGGCCGGGGACGGCGGGTTCGATCGCGGTCACGGTGGACACGTAGTACTTGGCGTCCGGGCTGTTCGCCTCGGCAACCGCTGGCAGCGCCACCACTGCGAGCACCAAGGCGAGGGCCCAGAGAAACCGGTTCAAATCCTGTCTAGCATGCCGTTCTGTCCTCAGACCCATTGCCATGAGAGCCCTTTCGCACGAGAACTCGACCGAGAACTGGAGCACCGGCCCGGGCTTGCAGGTGGCGAAACCCGCAAGCCCGGACCGGATCAGAACCTCAGGGGAACAGCTCGCCGTAGACAGCCATTGCCGTCGCGACGTCGGACTGTGCCCAGAACCGGTGGTAGTTGAACGTTGGTGCGGCCCCACCGTTGAGGTAGGTCTGCACCTTGCTCCAGGACGGGTCGCTCTTGTACCAGCTGCGGATCGAGGAGAAGGTCGCCCCGGACTTGATCGGGTCGCCGTTCGGCATCGTTCCATTGAAGCTGGCCGGCACGTAGACGGGTTCGTTGAACCGCGAGTAGTCGGTCCGCGTCTCCGTCACCGAAACTCCCTGGGAGTCCTGGTTGTTCGCCCAGATGCCGTCCAGCAGCGACTTGGCGAACGCCTTGGCCGGCGCATCACCGGACTTCGCCGCGTAATAGGTCAGCACCTTGGCGAACGATCCCGCCACACCGATGTCGTTGGTCTTGTTGGCGACCGTGACGTGGAGTCCGGCATTCGTGCCCGGGCTGGCGGCGTTCCAGGTGTCCGGCTTACCCGACCAGGTCAGGTCGTTCGGAATCTGGTAGGTGCCGTTGGCGGCGACCGAGCTGTTGGCCAGCGCCCACTTCACCCACTTGTCCAGGATCGTCTTGGCCTTGGCGTTGCCGGTGGCGTAGTAGTACTCCGCGACCCGCTCCATCGACCAGGCCTGGAACCCGAACCAGCGGTTGCTGGGCGGGTCGTGCCAGACCGGCTGGTCGTCGTAGGCCATGCCGTAGAACGTCGACGATCCGGCCGGCGGGGTGGCGTACGCACCCTGCCAGCTGTTGGTGGCACCACCGGCGATCCCACCGTCGGCGGACTGTAGCCACTGGTAGAACTCGAGCTGCCGGGTCAGGCTGGTGCCCCAATCGGCCGCACCGGTGGAGGACTTCGGCTTCAGGCTGGTCACCTGCGACAACGCGTACGCGGCCAGCGGGTTCTGGTAGCCCTGGTGAGAAGCGCCGTCCCCGATCCGCCAGGCCCAGGCACCCGAGGTGTCGAGCGAGCCACCCCAGGCGTAGTACCAGGAGATCAGGTAGTGCTCGGAATTCTTGCCGCTGCCGGCCGCACAGGTACTCGGTCCGACGCAGTTGCCGATCTTCTTGAAGTACTTGTCGAACATCGAGTACCGCAGGTAGTCACCCATCTTCGCGGCCTTCGCCACGCTGGCGGAGACGGCGGACTGCTTGCCCTGCGCGGTCGCCCACTTGTCCGCCCAGTACGCAGCCTGGACGGCGCGGGCATCGGCGTCCGGAGCGTCGGTGTACTTCCACTGCTTGGCGTACGAGGAGTCCCCGGTGAACAGGTCCAGGTAGCCGTTCGGACCACCGTGCTTGAACGTGTCGCAGGAGGGTTGCGGGATGGTCTCCCAGGTGGACTCGGAGGAGCCGCGCTGGAAGGTGTTGATGTAGGCCGGTTTCGTGGTTCCGTCACCGCAGTGACCGAAGCCGTAGACGTTGTCGACATCCAGCAGCCAGTGCATGCCGTAGACGTCATCCGTGCCGTAGGCGGACTTCAGTTCGCCGGCGATCGGGTCGGCGCCAACCGGGACCGAGTTGTCCAGTTTGACCGGGTAGTCGGACTGGCTGTCCGATTCCGGTGCGTACGTGGCCGGGTCCGACGCGTTGTACCCGCTGTTCGTCGGCTGATCGGCATGCGAGGGAATGAGGTACTTCTCGGTGATGGCCCACGAGTTGTTGTACCCGTCCCAGTTGCCGGTGATCCGACCGTAGGTGGCCTCCACCCACATCCAGTAGCTGATCGCCTCGGACGTCGTCTCGTGACCCTGATCCGGCGCCTCGACCATCAACGTCTCGATCGAGTGGTAGGGAACTCCGGTCGAGCTGAAGTACCCGTTGGCCGGGTCGTGCATCTTGTTGTACATGGTCAGGAAGCGCTCGTCGTACGTGCTCGCAGCCGCCACTTCGGTCACCGTGACCGTGCCGGCCGCGTATCCGGTACCCGAGGTGGTGAAGGTCGCCGTTCCCGGCGTACCGCCGGCCCCCGAGGTCAGGGTCACGGTCTGCGGCGTGGACCAGTTGGACGGCGTGAAGGTCAGCGAGGCACCGGTGGTCACCGAGAGATTGGTGGTGCCGCTGGCCCGGCTGGTCGCCAGGGTGACGTTCGCGGTCGGAGCCTGGGACAGCGCGACGGTATAGCTGACCGTCTTGCCGATCCCGACCGTCATGGTGGACGGCGTGGTCTTCACGGTAGGCCCGGCGAGCACGGTGATCCCGGCCGGTTCCGACGTGGCCGCCAGGCCGAGGTTGTCGTAAGCCTTCGCGGTGATCGAGTACGACCCGGCCGGGACATTCGTCCAGGAGGCACTGAACGGGCTGGCGGCGGACGTCGCGATCAGCGTGGTGTTCGAGTAGTACTCCACCTTGGCGATCGTGCCGTCGCTGTCCGCAGCGGTCGCGGTCAGCGGGACGGTCGCCGGGGCGTTGTAGCTCGCCCCCACCGCAGGCGAGGTCAGCGTGACGGTCGGTGCCTTGTTGGCGCCGGAACCACCTCCACAGGTGACCCCGTTGACCGCGATCGCGCTCGGGATCGAGTTGGTGCCGGGCGCCGTGCCGAGGAAGCCGAAGGACGCCGTCCCGTTGGTCGGTACGGCTCCGTTCCAGCCGGCGTCCTTCACCGACACCGCGGCCCCGGTTTGGGTGTAGGTGCCGTTCCAGAGTTGGGTGACCTTCTGGCCGTCGGCATACGACCACGTGGTGGTCCAGTTGGTCAGCGGATCACCGGTATTGGTGATTTTCACCGATGCCTGGAACCCGCCCTGCCACGAGGAGTCGAGGGTGTAGGCCGCCGAGCAGGCGACTGCGGCCTGCGCCGGGGAGGCAGCCACAGAGACCGCACCAGCAGCCATTAAGGCGCCACCGGTGAGCAACGCGACTTTGCGTATATGTCTCATTCACTTGACCTTTCATATTTGACGGCGAACCGCCGGACGGCGGTCAGGAACAGGTGAGAGCGGCCGGGACGGCGTTCGTCCCGACCCAGGTGCCGAGGAATCCGAAGGAGGTGGACGCTCCGGCGGTCAGGGAACCGTTGTAGGCGGCGTTCCGCACCGCGACAGCGGATCCGGTCTGGGTGAATTCGCCATTCCAGAGCGAGGTCACCTTCTGGCCGTTGGCATAGGTCCAGCCCACGGTCCACGAACTGCGCGCTGCCGTACCGGTGTTGCGCACGGCCACCGAGGCGTTGAAGCCACCGGGCCAGGAGTTGACGATCGTGTAGGTCGCCGAGCAGCCGGATCCCGGTCCACCACTCGGCGTGACCGTCGAGGTGGCTGACGGCGTGCCTACCGGGGTGGTGGTCGAGGTCGGAGTTGTGGTCCCACCGCCGAGAGCGGAGGCAATGGCGTTGTAGGCGAGCGGTTTGGCCACCAGGTTTTCGTCCCAGGGCAAGGCCGCTCCCTGATCGGGGAACACCGACGGAATCCACGAGTACTTGTCGGTGTAGTCCCAGATGGTGACCCCGACACAGCGACTGACCGCAACGCAGGCGGCCACCACGTCGTGGTAATACTGAGCCTGGGTGGTGTCTTTGGCGGTGTCTCGGGGCATGATCATCCGAACGTCGAGTTCGGTGATCGCGACATCCAGACCGAGATCGGCGAAGCGTTGCAGATTTGCCTGCACCGCAGGCAACCCGTACTGGATCGCCAGATGCCCTTGGAAGCCGATTCCGTCCAGCGGAACACCCTGTGCAATAAGGTTTTTAGCCAGGGCATACATCGCGTCGCTCTTCGCCCCCGGACCGTCGGTGTTGTAATCGTTGAGGTAGAGCTTGGCCGCCGGGTCGGCGGCGTGGGCATACCTGAGAGCGTTCGCGATGTAGTCGACACCGAGGGTGTTGTAGAAGACCGATGTCCGATACGTGCCGTCCTCGTTGAACGGCTCGTTGACCACGTCCCAGGCGTAGAGCTGGCCTTTGTAGTGCGTCGCCTCGTTGGTGATGTGGTTCTTCATCACCGCGTCCAGGTCGGCGGCGCTGAAACCACCGTTGCTGACCCAGCTCGGCAACTGGCTGTGCCAGACCAGGGTGTGGCCACGGACGATCTGGTCGTTCGACTTGGCGAGCGCGACGACGGCGTCACCCTTGGTGTAGTTGAAGGTCCCCCGGCTCGGCTCGATGGTGTCCCACTTCATCGAGTTGCCCGGAGTTATCTGGCCGAACTCGCTGCTCAAGGTGGACACGTAGGCGGCGTCGCTCAGTTCCGGGTTGTCTGTGGCCGACCCGAAATACCTGCCCTTGGCCGCGGCCAGCGACTGCAGCGTGGTGTCCGCGTGCGCGGAGGTGAGCGGGATCGCGAAGGCGGCCAGCGCGGCGACGCCTGCGCTCAACGCCGCGAATCCGCGGCGGCTTCTGAAAATGGTTGTCATCGTCCGACTCCTGATTAGTTCGAAACCGTTGCCAGGCGGGCCTTCAGCCCTTGGCCGTAAGCCGTTGCCGTGCCTTGATAATCCGTGATCAGCGACGGTCCGGTGCGGCAGTCCCAGGCGTTCCAGGTCCAGCCCAGGTAGCCGACGGAATTGGCGTCGGCCCAGTTCATCAGACTGTCGACGAAGCCATGAGCGCAGTCGTTCTCCCCGAACTCGCCAAGAACCAGAGGCACCTGGGCGGCCACCGGAGCGAGCTGGCTGTTCCAGCAGGATGTCGACGAACAAGTATTGAAGTTGTAGATGTGTGCGGCGGCGACCAGGTTGTTCAGCGGGTCGGTCGGCCGATAGGCGAGCCACTGCGTCAGATCATTCGAATAGGCCAGACCGCCGAGCATTATCACATTGGTGGCGCCAGTCGCCCGGACGCTGTTGATCAAGGTTTGGAATCCGGCGACTGAATAATTGATCCCGGCACAGGCCCCGCCGTCACGCCAACATTTCCAACCCGAGGTGGCGTCCCCGGTGGCGCGCTCCGGATAGGGCTCGTTGAACAGATCGAAGACCACCGCGTCATTGCCCTTGAAGGCGGTCGCCACGCCCGTCCAGAATGCGGGTGCGTACTGGGTATCCGGCATCGGCTTCTGGCACACCGAAGCCACGTCGGCACATCCGGAAGAGTTACCGGTGTAAGCGCCGTAGTTCCAATGCAGCTCCACGATCGGCGTGATTCCATTGTCAATCAGCAGGGCAACGTAGCGTTCGACCTCGTTCCGGTACGCCGTCCCGCTGTATTCCGGAACCGGATTACTGGTGGTTCCCAACCAGCATTCTTCATTCAGCGGAACTCGCACCGTCCGGATCTTCCAGTTTCGCATTGCGGTGACCGACGCTTGGTCCATCGGCCCGTCCCAGATGCCGTCCCGGTTCTTGATGCAGGCGAACTCACCACCGGACCGGTTGACTCCGTGCAGGGTGTAAACCGCACCGGACGACGTCACCAGCTTGTTCCCGGAGACTCGCAGCGACGGCGCCACTCCGGCCGGTGGCGCCGTCGTACTGGTCGGCGTCGGGGTCGGCGTGGGGGCCACGGTCGCCGTGGGGCTCGCAGTCGCGGTCGGCCCGGGCGTCGGCGGTACCGGGCTTCCGGTGCAGGAAACCCCGTTGAGCTGGAACGATGCCGGGACCGGATTCCTCCCGCTCCATCCACCGACGAAGCCCAAGGAGATCGATTGGCTGGTCGACAGCGAGGCGTTCCAGCCCAGATCCACCACCTTGACGTTGGCTCCGGCCTGGGTCCACGCGCCGTTCCAGCCCTGGGTCACCTTCTGACCGGCGTCCGGGAAGGTGAACGTCAGAGCCCAGCCGTTGAGCGCGGCGCCGAGATTTTGCACCGTGACGGCGCCTTGGAATCCGTCGGTCCATTGGCTTTGCACGGCGTAGTCCACCTCGCAGCCCGCCGCCGCCTGCGCGGTCGGCATTGCCGGCACCCACGCGGCGGACGAGAGAATTACAGCTGCCAGCCAAGCGGTACGTCGCCACATGGAGCGTCCTCGATCCAGGGAGATTGTTAACGTTGAGCAATCCCGACCAGCATGAAATTGTTTCATTTTCAGAGCACTGGACAGGATGGGCGAAACCTTGATGAAATCATTCCCTGGGAGCGCTCCCAAGTCAATATATAATTACCGATTATTACCTTGGAACTGCAGTTTCTTGACATCTGCTAGACCGGTTCAGTCCAGCCCGTCGCCCGACACCCCCCAAAGGTTGCCTCAAATTCCAAGAATCTTGAAACTTTTTCATCTGGAGGTCTGTCGCACTTTTGCAGCGTAGATCTCTTGCCGATGCATCGAGGGCGTGGAACCATTCAGCTAAATGCTTGTCCAGCCCTGCACGGCATCGTGCAGGTCGTCAAAGGAGACGACCACGGCCAAGAACATGACCATGCTTGAGGTCGCCGCAGAAGCAGGCGTTTCGCCGGCGACGGTCTCCCGCGTGCTGACAGGTTCGGCGCAGGTGAGCCCCACTACCCGGCGCCAGGTTTATGCCGCTGTTTCCCGCCTCGGCTACCTTCGCCGTGGCGAACGCCCAGGTGACAGCAGACATCCGCCGATCATCGCGGCGGTAATTTGCGAACCCACCGCCCGGGTGTTCAACGATCCGTTCTTCGTCCGGTTCATCAGCGGCGCCGAGACGTACCTCGCCAGCCGGGGGGCGCCACTGCCGCTGATGTCCGCCGCGAGCCCGGTGTTCGCCTCAACCGAACGGCATTTGCTGGGCGGCGGTTCGGACGGGGTGCTGCTGGTATCCGTGCACGGCCGGCACCCGCTCGCGCTCACGCTGGCAGGTACTCGGTTGCCGATCCGGGCCGCCGGGCGCCCAGCCGAAGAGCTGCAGATGCCGTTCGTCGATGTGGATAATCGTGGCGGCGCCCGAGCAGCGGTGGAAGTGCTGCTCAAGACCCGCAAACGGATTGCTCTGATCGCCGGTCCGTCAGATCTTCCGGCCGCCAGAGACCGGTTGACCGGCTATCTCGACGCGCTCACCGCAGCCGGTCGGCATCCGCTGGTGGCCTCCGGCGACTTCACCCCGATGGGCGGCAAGAACGCGATGCGGATGCTGCTCGACCAAGCCCCCGGCCTGGATGCAGTCTTCGCGGCCTCGGATCCGATGGCAATCGGGGCGATGTCAGCCCTGCGGCAGGCGGGGCGGCGAGTACCAAGCGACGTCGCGGTGATCGGATTCGATGATGTCACGGCGGCGGCCTTCACCGATCCGCCGCTGACGACGGTCCGGCAGCCGGTCGAACGGCTCGGCGCGTTGGCCGCCGAGCTCCTGTTCGAGCAGGTGGTGTCCGGTGCCAGCCCAGCCGACAACCGCATCCTGGATACCGAAATCGTCATTCGGGGTTCCACGTAACCACGCGCACGACGAAGATAGCGCTCGAACCGAAAACCCTGCTTCGTCAGAAAGCCAAATTTCCACAGCTACCCAGCTCCAAACAGAAAGCCCTTTCTGCACTGCACCTCAACGTCAGCAGAAAGCCTATTCCGCACTGCAGCCCAGCCTCACCAGAAAGCCCTTTCTCTACTGCAGTCAGCGTCAAATCGAACACCAGCAGAAACTGAAAGCCCCGCCTCAACCGAACGTCCGGTTGAGTCGGGGCTTTCGTTTGGCCGATTACCGCAGGCTGTCGATCACAGTGCTGGGTAGGCGTTGGCCACGAGCTGCTGGAACTGGGCGGAGAACCAGGCACCGGAGATCGGAGCGTTGGGCAGGGCACCGCTCATGCTGTTGCCGTTGCGACCATTTCCGGTGTAGGTCGGGTCGCACATTCCGTCGAAGCCCTTGCCACCCGGGTTGTTCGGTCCAGTCGGGACCAGCGAGCTGGAACCGTCGGACTCGCCCGGAGGCTTGATCCAGGTGTAGGCGTCGATCCCGCTGGCCGGTGTGGCCCTCGGGCGCTCGCCGATCCCGGCACCGCTCTGGTTGCACCAGTTACCGGCGTGGATCCGCCGGTCGATCCGGGAGGC
>DATINJ010000187.1:0-6789 GCA_035474375.1 Kineosporiaceae bacterium
CCCAACCCCGAAGAGTCAGCCAAGCCATGCCCCATAAGGACGGGGTATTTGGCATCGATTTTTAGGCACACTGTTGAGTTCTCAAAGAGCGGACGCACCCGGGCCACACCGCTAAGCGCTTTTCCGAGGCAACTTCTCTACCTTAGCCTCATGTTTCGTACAGGTCAAGTTCATGTTACTGAACCGTTACCGCACTTGGCATTCGACATCCCCGGCCGAACTTTCCGGACCCAATCCGTGAGGATTGCGCCTGGAGAGACTCCGGGGAGTTGAACCCGGCACCGGCCACTGTGTTTGTGTCCGTTCCTGCCGCGCTGTCCAACGAGTAGAACTCTACAGAGCTACCGCCCTCACGTCGAATCCGTGGCACCACAATTACCTCGATCACCAGACCTCTGGTGTGAAACCCCTGTGTCGCAGTTGATCTCGGGCGCGCGGAGGAAGAGATCGAGTTCTGCGACCGTTCCTGGAGCCGGCCGGTCAGGATGTACCTCAATGCACCGCAACTCCGATGAGGGAGGTCGCTGGGATGGGCGACGACGACGAGGCGGTCCTGGACTGGGCCCGGGAGCAGCTCGACGGGCCGCTCGAGGTAACCCCGGTCAAGGATCGGCCGTGGGCCCGGACTTGGCGGCTGACCAGCAGCGACGGCGTCACGTACGTGAAGGCAGCCGGGGTCGCCACGCACTACGAGGTCTCGTTGATCGCCCAGTTGCATCGGGTTGCCCCGACGATGGTGGCACCGGTGCTGGCGATCCGGCCGGAGAGCGGGTGGCTACTGCTGGCCGATGCCGGCAGCACGCTCGGGGATCACCTCGGCGGCGAGTTCGACCTCTCGGCCTGGACCTCGATGCTCGCCCGGTTCGCCCAGCTGCAACGCATCGCTGAGCCGCTGACCGCGGACCTGATCACCGCCGGAGTACCGGACGAACGCCCAGACCGGCTTCTCGACGTCCTCAAGCAGTTGCTCACAGATTCGCCGAACCTGACCGGCCTGACCCAATCCGAACGACGGGCGCTGCTCGATCGCTCGAGGCGCTGGTCCGAGGCTGCCGTTGAGCTGGCGCAGCTGGCTGTTCCCGGTTCTGTCCAGCACGGCGATCTGCATCCGGGCAACGTCGCGATCGCGGACGACGGGCTGGCTCGGTTCTTCGACTTCGGCGACGCCTCGATCGCGCACCCGTTCACCACCATGCTCGTCCCACTCCAGGTGGCTCGCAGTCTGGGGGCAGGCGAAGGACAGATCGCCCGGTTGCGGGACGGCTACCTGGAGGGTTTCACCGACCTGGCCCCACTCCGGCACCTACGCCACGGACTCGACGTCGCTTTGTGGTGCGCGGGGCTACCGAAGGCGACCGCCTGGGACCGAGCGCTCTGGACCGCCCCGTTCGGTCACCCATGGGGCCTGCCGGTCGGGGAGTATCTGCGCGACCTGCTCTGAGAAGGCCTGCTGCGCTCAGAAGACCTGCGCCGAGAACCTGCGGCCGTCGCGAGTCTGATTAGCATCGGGAACATGAACTCAGCCGAACTCCTGACCGACGCCTTCACCCGGATCCGAGACATCGTCGCTCGGAGTGTCGACGGGTTGTCGCCGGACCAGCTGGCGGCCCGGCCGAACGGTACGGCGAACTCGATCGCCTGGCTGGTCTGGCACCTCACCCGGATCCAGGACGACCACATCGCGGAGGTCGCGGGCAAGAAGCAGGTCTGGCTCAAGGCCGGCTGGGCCGAGCGGTTTGAGCTGCCGTTCGATCCAGCCGATCACGGCTACGGGCATACCTCGGAGCAGGTGGCCGCCGTCCAGCCGAAGTCCGGTGACCTGCTGATCGGGTATCACGACGCGGTTTACCAGCAGACCGTCCGATACCTGCAGAATTTGCTGGACGCCGACCTGGACCGGATCGTCGACACCTCATGGAACCCACCGGTCACCCTGGGTGTCCGCCTGGTCAGCGTGATCTCGGATGACCTGCAACACGCCGGCCAAGCCGCCTATGCCGCCGGATTGCTCAAATTGGGCTGAGCCTTCACTTCCGATCTGCGACCCCTGGTCTGAAACGCACTCTTCACCAACGGTTGCTACGGTGTGGCCACCGTCGATCGGGCGGCCCTTAATTCATCGTGAGGTGCGTGTGCGGGTTCGCGTCGGTTATCAGATCTCCTACGAGTTTCCACAGCCCACCCCGATGCTGGCGATCCTCAACGTGCATTACAGCCGGGCCTCGGATCTGGTTCGCCCGGACACGATGATGACCTCCCCCGCCACCGAGTACCGCAGCTACCGGGACGGCTTCGGCAACTGGTGCAACCGGATGGTCGCACCGGCCGGAAAATTCACCATCAGCGCGGACACCCTGGTCCGAGACAACGGCGAGCTCGATGAACTCGGGACGGCGGCCGAGCAGCATGCCATCGAAGATCTGCCTGACGACACCCTGGTCTACCTGTTGGGCAGCCGGTACTGCGACACGGACCGGCTGATCAGCGTCGCGTGGGACATGTTCGGCGGTCTGCAGCCGGGCTGGCCGGTGGTCGAGGCGATCAACGACTACGTGCACAACCACATCACCTTCGGATATCAGTGGGCCCGCCCGACCATGACCGCCTGGGAGGCCTACGACGAGGGCCGCGGCGTCTGCCGCGACTACGCCCACCTCGGCGTGGCGCTCTGTCGGGCGATGAACATCCCGGCCCGGTACTGCACCGGCTACCTGGCGTTCATCGACATCCCGACGCCCGAGTCCCCGATGGACTTCGCCGGCTGGTTCGAGGTTTTCCTCGGCGGCCGCTGGTGGACGGTCGACCCGCGCAACCGGGTCCCCCGGGCGGGCCGAATCCTGATCGCTCAGGGCCGGGACGCCGCAGACGTCGCGATCACCACGACGTTCGGGCCGAACACCCTCACCGATTTCCAGGTGTGGACTGACCAGCTGACCGACGACGCGGAATTGACCCCTGGATGGCCTCCCGTTCGCTGAGGAAGCCCTCGGCTACGGTGCAAGACGTGTCAGCCAACGTCGATCCCGATGCCAGATTCCTGCTGGCGAATGAGCGCACCCTGCTGGCCTGGATTCGAACCAGCGTCACCCTGCAGGCCGGTGGGGTGGCAGTTCTGCACTTCGCCACGTCGCTGACGTTGAATGGCGTCGTCGGCTTGACCTTGCTGCTGGTCGGCGCGCTGGCTGGGCTCGGCGGGTTCAGCCGCTATCGGGCCGCCGACCGAGCGATCCGCCGTGGTGAGCTTCCACCGGCCAGCCTGACGCCGGAAGGAATCGCGCTCGCCGTCGTCGTCCTGGCGGTTTTGTTACTCGGGGTCTCGATCAGCAGCGAACTGAGCAGGTGAACTCGCCGGATCGGCTTCGCCGTCCTGACCGTGCGCCCGAAGGCCCTCGAACCGCACCAGAACGATCGCGGCGCCTGCGGTGATCACGAAGCCCAGGATCGCCACCGGCCACCAGCCGGCGCGGACCTGATCGTCCAGCAGAAACACGCCAACCCCCGCCGGAGTGGCCGTCTGCACGGTGATCAGTGGCGTGGTGGCGGCGATGGCCGAGCCTCGCTGCAGCGCCATCGAATAGAGGTAGAAGGCCAGCCCACCGCCGAGCCCGAGCGAATAGGTGGCCGGTGAGCTCAGCAGGTCGGTGAGCACGAAGTCGGGCAGGAGCCGGGAGGAGACGCCCACCACGGCGTAACCGAGGCCGCCGAGCAGGCCGAGGACGGCGGTCGCAACGATTCCCTCGAACCGGCTTGCGATGAACCCGACGATCACCATTGCGGCCAGCATTCCGTACAGGCTCAGGGTCAACCCGGTGGTGGCCCGCTCGGTACCGGCGTCACCGGCCGACGCGGAGAGCAACCCGAGCCCGAGCACGACAGCGCCGACGGCAAGCCACTCCACCCAGCTGAGCTGATCACCGAAGATCCGGACCGCGAGCAGCGCGGTGAATACCAGGCTGACCGCGATCCCGGCCTGCGCCAGGAACAGCGGGATGGTGCGGACGGCGATCAAGTGGAACAGGAAGCCGCACATGGTCAGCGCCAGGGCGGCGAGGAACGCCGGTTGCTGGAGCAGTCGGACGACGAGTCGGGGGTCGAGACCTTCAGTGCGGGCGACTCGGCGCGAGCCAGTGGCCTGGAGGATCGACGAGACGCCGTAGAGCATCGAGGCGATCAGCGCAGCGCCAAGCCCCAAGAGCACAGCTCAGTCGCCGAGCCCCGTCGTCCCGGCCGGCACCAGGTTCGTCGGCTCGGCAGGTGGTCGACGCCGGGCGCCGTTCACCGTCAGGTAGACGCTGGAGGCGACGTAATACAGCAGGTACCCGAGGGAGAGCCAGAGCACGACCGGGTTCGGGTCAGGCATCTGGCCCAGCATCACGGCGTAGGTGATGAGCCACCCGGCGGTGAAGGCCAGGTTCGCCGTTCGGAAGATTCGGGTCCGCGACGGGTAGATGTACTTGATCGGCACGAACACCAGGGACGAGCACACCACCAGGATGATGCCGGTCGTCGTGGGGCTGAGACCCACCACGACGACGTAGAACGCCACTACGTTCCAGTAGCTCGGGAAGCCCAGGAAGAAGTGGTCGTCGGTCTTGGCATCAACTCGGCAGAACTGGTAGCTGGAGGCCAGCAGCGGCAAGGCCGCCAAGGTTCCGCCGAGCAACCCACCCGGCAAGTAGTTGCCGGTCCAGAGCAGGATGACCGGGGCGAAGACGTAGGTGATGTAGTCGACGATGTCGTCCAGGCGAGCGCCATCGAACGATGGGATCGTCTCCTTCACCCGAAGTCGACGAGCCAGCATGCCGTCTGTGCCGTCGACGACCAGGGCCACCAGGCTGATCCAGAGCGCGCGAATGGCATCGCCGTCGATCGCAGCGATCACCATCAGGAACGCCAGCACCGTGCCGCTGGCGGTATAGAGGTGGACTGCCATGCCGGCGAGCCGGAACCGAGCCGAGGCGACAAACGGCTCAAGCGCGACGTCGTGTGTCGTCAGCGGAACCCCCAGGCGCCGGGTCGAAGAAGAACGTCGGTACGCGCGGATGAGTGTCTCATAGACCGGGTGTCCCGCTGTCATCACGAATTCGAGCGGGATTCACCATCGTGATCCCGATGGGCGGGGTTCCGCCCATTCCGGCCAGGACCGCACCGGCCTGGCCAAGTTCAATTATGCCGGTGATCAGCCGATCCGGATGCATCCGGCCCGAGGCAATCAACGCCAGCAGGTGCGGGTAGGCGTGCGCCGAGATCCCGTGACTGCCAAACAACTGTAACTCGCGCATCACCACTAGATGCATCGGTACCGCGGGAAGACCGAGGATCGGCGGCAAAAGCCCGACCTGAACATGCCGCCCGCGGGTGCGCAGCCCGGCGATCGAGGCGGCGCAGGTCGTCGGGCTGCCCAGGGCGTCGAGGGAGAGATCCGCACCACCGTCGGTGGCCTCCCGGATCGCCGCCACCAGCGCACTGTCCTCGATCGGCCCCACCGCAGCGCCGTCGGTCGGCTCCACGCTGGCGTTGAGGGTCACCTCGGCGCCGAGTTCCGCGGCCAACTTCAGGGCACCGGGCGTGACGTCCACCGCCACCACCCGGGCACCGGCCGCGACGGCGATCATCACCGCGGACAGCCCGACTCCGCCGCAGCCGTGCACCACCACCCACTCCCCGGCCCGGACCGCGCCGACCGCGGTGACCGCCCGGAAGGCAGTGCCGAACCGGCACCCCAGCACGGCGGCGGCACCGAATCCGACCGCGTCCGGCAACCGGATCAGGTTCACCGCCGCCCGTTCCACCACCACGTACTCGGCGAAGGACCCCCACCTGGTGAACCCGGGTTGGCGCTGGTCGAGGCAGACATTCTGATCGCCGCGGCGGCAGGGTGGGCACACCCCGCAGGCGTAGACGAACGGCGCGGTCACCCGCTCCCCCACCTCGATGCCCGTGACGCCGGACCCGAGGCTGTGCACGGTTCCGGCGAACTCGTGCCCGGGGACGTGCGGCAGGACGACGTCCGGATCGTGCCCGACCAGCGCATGCCAATCGCTCCGGCAGATGCCGGTGGCTTCGACCCGCACCACCACGGCATCGGCCGGCGGTTCCGGATACGGCACCTCGCGGACCTGCGGCACCGACCCGAACCGGTCGAACACGACGGCGCGCATGATCTCTTCATCTCCGTCGAGGGTTGGTCGTGGTGTTCGGGTCGCCGTGCCTGGCTTGGCCGGTTCGCTGATTCTCTCAGCTGCGGTGCGCCGCCACCGCCATCCGCCGGGCGTCGTCCCGGACGCCCCGGCGGGATTCTCGGCCTCCCGGGACGACCAGCGGGGTACCGGTCTCCGGGTCGGCGATCACCCGGCAATCCATTCCGAACACCTGCTGGACCAGTTCCGCCGTCACCACCTCGGCGGGAGGCCCCTGAGCCACGATCGCGCCGGCCCGCATCGCGATCAGATGGTCGGCATAGCGGCAGGCCAGGTTCAGGTCGTGCAGCACGGCCACCAGGGTGCGGCCCTGATCGTGCAGGTCGGCGCAGAGGTCCAGGACCTCGATCTGGTGGGCGATGTCGAGGAAGGTGGTCGGCTCGTCGAGCAGCAGGATCTCGGTTTCCTGGGCGAGCACCATCGCCAGCCAGACCCGCTGGCGCTGGCCGCCGGACAGGCTGTCGACCGGCACCGCCGCGAGGTGCACCAGGTCGGTGCGCTCCAGGGCGGAGGCGACGGCCTCCTCGTCGGTGCGGCTCCAGGTGCGGAACAGCCCGTGGTGCGGGTGGCGGCCGCGCTCGACGAGCTC
>DATINJ010000188.1:0-42080 GCA_035474375.1 Kineosporiaceae bacterium
AACGTCGACCATTGTCGGACCCTGGCCGAGTCGTCACCCTCGATCGTCACCCCGCTGGCTCGTCCGCTGGGCTACGAAGCAGCAGCGAAGATCGCCAAACATGCTGTGGCGCAGCGAATCACCATCAAGGCCGCAGCCCTCGAACTCGGTGTCGTGGAGCGCGGCGAGCTGACCGAGGCCGAGTTGGACACCTTGCTGGACGTCACCACCATGACCGGTCGCTGAGCCGGGCGCTGCGAGTGGAACTCAGTACCAGCCGACGGACTCGCTGTGTCCCCAGGCACCGCACGGCGTCCCGTAGCGATCGGCGATGTAGTCCAGGCCCCACTTGATCTGGGTGACCGGGTTGGTCCGCCAGTCCGCACCCGCACTGGCCATGTTGCTACCCGGAAGCGCCTGCGGAATGCCGTAAGCACTGGACGTCGGGTTGTCCGCCTTGTAGTTCCACTGGCTTTCGCGATTCCAGAGCAGGTTGAGGCAATTGAACTGGGTCGCGCCCCAGCCTCGCTCGGCGGCCATGATCCGGCCTACCGACCGCGGATCACGCTGCGCGTTGCGCATCGCCCGAGCCCGACGGTCGGCGGCGGCCTGGACTCGGTCCGCTGCCGCCTTCGCCTGCTGAAGTGCGGCGGTTACCTTGGCTTTTGAGGTCTTGTCCTGGGCTCGGGCCAGAGCCAGGGCTTCGTCCTGCTCGGCGAGCTCTTGTTCGGTCGGCTGAGCCGAGTTCGGCTGCGCCGCAGCGGACTTCGGCGAAAGTGCGGCGAGCTGATAGGCCCCGGTGATGCTGGCGGTACTCGGGTCGGCCGGGGCGATTCGCGCCTGTCCGGCCATCGATGTGACCGCCACTCCCTCGGCACCGACGACCAGGGCAAGCACCAGGAGGCGAGCCGCCCCGGCCTTGCCGCGGCCGAACAGCCGGGCCGGTAGCGGGAGGGACGACTTCGGCCGACGAGAACCGGTAGCCGAATCGTCCTCGGCTCCGCGGCGCCGTCCACTGGCCGGCGCTGCCTCGATGTCCAGGCCCCACTCGGCCGGATCGAAGCTCGCGGTGACCGGTGCGGCCAGCCCGGCCGGGGCCATCGGCGGCGACTCGGCGCCGTCGTAGCGGGTCGCACCGTAGGGCGTGGCGTCGTACGTGACGCCCTCGTACTGGGTGGGTTCGTAGGCGGGGACCGCGAGCGGCAGCGGTGCGCCGGCCACCGGCGGCCGATGGAAGGCATCCCGCGAGAGGGCCGCCGGTACCCGCAGGTCGATCCCGGCGGGTCGAGTCTGAGTCGAGGTCTGCCGAATCGGCAGGACGGCCGCGGTCGGTGCTACCGCGATCGGCATCCATGGGGCCCCTGACGGGCCGGGGTGTGGACGGCGACCGGCCTCGGAACCCCGGCCGGACGCCGCGGGTGCCGGCGGGCCGTGCCGACCGGCCGCGCCACCGGGCGGTCGGCTGCCCGGCGGTCGCCGATCGGCGCCGCGCCGGCTCGCTGCCCGGGCTTCAGCCCGACGCAACTCCGAGCGCTTCGGAAAGGCCGTGCCCGCATCGCGGCCCTGCGTTTTCTGCAGCGGTGCGGTGTTCAGCCAGTCGTCCGCCAGGTCGTCCCTGGAGCCAACGGTTGCGGTCACGGACCCTACGGTGTCGAACCCGATGGGTCCGACACAAGTCCCCTGGTCAGACTTAGGAAGGGATTGATATCCGAAGGGGGGTTTGACCGACACACCGGAACTCGGCGGCTACTGACCGTAACCGCGAGCCGGACTAGTACCAGCCGGAGGATTCGCTGTGGCCCCAGGCCCCACACGGCGTCCCGTAGCGATCGGCGATGTAATCCAGGCCCCAGGTGATCTGCGTGACCGGGTTCGTCCGCCAGTCCGACCCGGCGCTGGCCATCTTCGAACCGGGCAGCGACTGCGGGATCCCGTAGGCGCCGGACGAGGGGTTCATCGCCCGATAGTTCCAGCCGCTCTCTCGGGTCCACAGCGAGCTCAGGCAGGAGAACTGGCCGGCTCCCCAGCCACGGTCCGCGGCCATGATCCGGGCTATCGCCTTCGGATCGCGCTGGGCCGACCGGGAGGCGCGCTCCCGGGCCTCCTTGCGGCGCCGCTCGGCGGCGGCCTCGGCCCGAGCCTTGGCCCTGGCCTTCGCCTCAGCCGCCTTGGCCTTCGCTTCAGCCGCCTCTGCCTTCGCCAGGGCCCGAGCCTCGGCAGCAGCCTCCTCGCGGAGCGCCAGCTGCTCGGTGGCGGCTGCGTGCCGCTGGTCCTGGACGGAGGCGACTGGCCGACGTTGCGCGGGAATCGAGTGGAGGTCGGCAGCGGCAGCAGCCAGCGATCCGGACCCACCACCGAAGGTGCTGGCCGAGCCAGCGGAAGCATTGATCGAGGCGGCGGCGGAATCCACGCCGCGGTCGCTGACCAGGAAGACCGTTCCGGAAACAGCCGAAAGCAGGGTGACGACGGACAACGTGCGTAAAGCGCTCGGAACCACGAAGGGCCTCTCGACACGGCGCCCCGGGGGTCCGGCGCAGAGGTGAGCACCTGCTCCGGGCCCGTCGGTACCAATCGGCACCGCGAGACATCACCGGGGGCCCAGCGAGGGCCGCCCCGATCGACGTTCCGATCGCGGCGGCCCCGCAGGAGCAGATGCTTGACCTCTGTACCGTCGCAAGCCATCAGTCCAGGAATCAAACGAATGACACCGGTGTAATCGACAGTCAGTGAGATAGTGCCCATGATTCGTAACTCATTGTTCACATGGTGAGTGACCTCACTGTCTTGACTACTGTCCGTCGAGCGATGATTACGCGATTACGGGACCAGATTCTCCAGTAGCTCGGTGACCAGAGCGGCCACTGGGGAACGTTCCGACCGGGTCAACGTGATGTGCGCGAACAGCGGGTGCCCCTTCAGCGCCTCGATCACCGCAGCGACGCCGTCGTGCCGACCGACGCGCAGATTGTCCCGTTGTGCGACGTCATGCGTCAGCACCACCCGGCTGTTCTGCCCGATCCGGGAGAGCACCGTGAGCAGAACGTTGCGCTCCAGCGACTGGGCCTCATCCACGACCACGAACGAGTCGTGCAGCGAACGGCCACGGATATGGGTGAGCGGCAGGACCTCGAGCAGCCCTCGCTCCAGAACCTCCTCGATCACCTCGGGGGCGACCAGCGCGCCCAGGGTGTCGAAGACCGCCTGCCCCCACGGGCCCATCTTCTCGGCCTCGTTGCCGGGCAGGTAGCCGAGTTCCTGGCCGCCGACGGCGTAGAGCGGCCGGAAGACGACGATCTTGCGGTGCTGCCGCCGTTCCAGCACTGCCTCCAGGCCGGCGCAGAGGGCGAGCGCGGACTTCCCGGTGCCGGCTCGCCCGCCGAGCGAGAGGATGCCGATGTCGGCGTCCAGAAGCAGGTCGATGGCGATCCGTTGCTCCGCGCTGCGGCCGTGGACCCCGAACACCTCGCGGTCCCCCCGGACCAGCTTGACCGTCTTCTCCGGGGTGACCCGGCCGAGTGCGGAGCCCCGAGGCGAAACGATCACCAGGCCGGTGTGGCACGGCAGTTCCCGGGCGGAATCGATGTCCAGGGTCTCGCCGCTGTACAACAGGCCGACCTCGTCGGCGTCCAACTCGAGTTCGGCCAGCCCGGTCCAGCCCGAGTCGACGGCCTGCCCGGCCTGATACTCCTCGGCCGACAAGCCCACCGCGGAGGCCTTGATCCGCATCGGCAGGTCCTTGCTCACCAACGTGACGGAGCGGCCCTCGGTGGCCAGGTTCTGGGCCACGGCGAGGATCCGGCTGTCGTTGTCGCCGAGGTGAAACCCGGCCGGCAGATTGGACAGGTCGGAGTGATTGAGCTCGACCCGCAGCGTGCCCTCGGCGTTTCCGATCGGCATCGGCTCGTCCAGTCGACCGTGCCGAACCCGCAGGTCATCCAGCATGCGGAGGGCTTCGCGAGCGAAGTATCCGAGCTCCGGATGGTTGCGCTTCGCCTCTAACTCCATGATGACTACAAGGGGGAGAACCACCTCGTGCTCGGCGAACCGGAGCGCCGCTTTCGGATCCGACAGCAATACCGACGTGTCGAGCACGAAGGTACGACGGCCGTCGGCCGAAGCCGCTGAGATGTGAGTGCTGTTCGCGGACGATGCCACGGTGACTCCCCTCGGTGGAGGACGAGCGCCCCGCTGAGCGACGACGCTGTCACCCGGCGAAACGACGGCGCTACGCGGAGATACCACGTTCGCGACTGTTGCCACTCGCCGTCAACCCACTGGACGTAAACGTCTTCGCCGAACTTGGTCTGCACTGTTACCCCGCGACCCGGCTCCGGATCGCCCAGAACAGGGCGAACCGCCCAGGCTTGCGGCCTTTCGCCGTCGAACAGTATGACGATATCCGCCCAAATGTATCGGCCGCCGTGCAATCACGGTTTGATCTCGCCACAATCACGGGAAGATTACGTTCAGGTTTTCCTCGTGCTTGGCGGTGAGCACTGAGGCGCCGAGCGCGGCGCCTGCAGTGGCGATCGTCACGACCTAAAGAAATACTGCGCCCAGGGGATGCGGAAAACCGAAAAACGGGTGACCCTAATCCCACAAGCTTAGTTGATCGACACCTCCGGCAGCACGTAGCGGTCGGTCGACGGTCGGCAAGGAGGCGCGCATGCGACCGAATGTGAGGCCGGCCAGATGGTTTAGTTCCGCGCTCGGGATCCTCCTCCTCGGCATTGCCCTGTCCGGCTGCGCCACACCGCAATACCGCTTCGTCGGGAGCGACGAACGGGATCTGGTCATCCGGATGCCACGCAGCTGGTCGGCGTTGGATCGCAGTGCGGCCCTGAAAGCCAGCGGGATCGACCCAGCCACCAGCAGCTGGGCGGTCTTCTATGACGCTGCGGCGAAACCAGTTGTGGCACATGTAAATTCGATATCAACCGATGAACCGTTCATGTATGCGCAGAGCATCCCGATCAGCGCCGAGCAGCGCCCCTCGGTCACCGATGCGCAACTGCGCGAACTCATGCTGCCCGGCACCCCGGAGCTGCGAGACCAGGCGATCAAGGCCAAGGACTTCGCGATCCTGACGGAGCAGACGGTGTCGAAGCGGAAGCAGCACGGCGTGCATATCCGCTACTCGTTCAAGATCGGCAAAACGAAGGAATTCTACGACCGGATCGCCCTGACCGATCCGAAGCGCACCGCAGTCCATGTTCTCTTCGTGCACTGCACCGAGAAATGCTTCGCGGCCCACCCCGAGATCGACGACGTCGTCACCTCGCTGACGCTCAAGTCCCACTGATGCGCATGTCTCACCGACCTCGGAGGTCTCGATGAGTCCCGGACCCTCGGCTGCACCGGCGTCGTCACTCGACACCGCTGGAGCGAATCCGACGAGCGCCGAGCCAACCGGGCACCGGCCGACGCCTGCCTGGAAGCGGCGCGGCACTCGTCGGCCGTTGCCCTGGTGGGACCGCACCAAATTCCTGGTCCTGATCGCGGCGCTGTTCAGCCTGCTGGTCTGGAACGAGTATCTGCGGATCGAACCGCTCGGCAGTTGGGACGACGCGGCGACCGAGATCGTCACCGTGCAACGCTGGCTGGTGGTTCTGGCCGGCCTGGAGCTCCTGCGGCAACTGCACTTCGTGATCAGCGAGCACAGCGCCTGGTACAACCGGTTCTGGACGGAGAAGGTGTTCGGCCGGTTCAACCGGTTCACCGAGCGCCGATTCAGCGCCTGGACCCGGTTCCGGCTGCGACGCGTCATCCTGATCGTGTTCTGGATCGCGGTGATCGCGATCGTGCTCGGCAAGGTGGTCGACGCTTCGCCGGTGGTGGCGTTGTTCCAGGCCCCGGCTCTGCTGATCAAGGCCCTTCCGATGATCGCCCAGATCACCCTGCTGCTGCTGATCACGATCGGCCAGTTCGCCGCGCTGTTCTGGTTCATGTCCCGAGGCGGTGTCGAGACCTACTACCCCGATGACATCGAGACCCGGTTCTCCGACGTCTGGGGCCAGGACCACGTGGTGACCCGGGTCCAGGAGAACATGATGCTGCTGGACCGACCGGAGGCGATCGAGGAGCGTGGCGGCCACGTGCCGTCCGGGATCTTGCTCTGGGGCCCACCGGGCACCGGCAAGACCTTGATGGCCGAAGCGGTCGCGGGCGAGACCGGCAAGCCCTACGTCTTCGTCGATCCGGGCGCGTTCACCAACATGTTCATGGGGGTCGGCATCCTCAAGGTGAAAGGTCTGTTCCGGAAGCTGCGCAAGCTGGCGTTGCGGTACGGCGGCGTGATCGTCTTCTTCGACGAGGCAGACTCGCTCGGCAGCCGAGGCGGGGCGGTCGCCGGTGCTACCGAGGTCACCTCGAACCGGGCGGGCCGGTCGCCGGCCTGGGACACCGCCGGCTGCCATGGCTTCTCCCACCTGTCGGAGGCCTCCCGCGAACTGCTCGCCCGGGCCTCGCTACCGGGTGCGAACAACGGGTTCGTGATGCCGGGAAACATGAACGGCGGCGGCAACGGCGGCGGGATGGGCACTCTGCAGGCACTGCTGACCGAGCTGTCCGGGCTGAAGAAGCCGCGCGGCTTCATCAACCGAGTGGTCCGTCGAGCGCTCGGCATGCGGCCGAAACCGCCGCCGAAGTATCGGATCCTGGTGATGATGGCGACCAACCAGCCGGACTCGCTGGACCCCGCTCTGCTGCGGCCGGGCCGGATCGACCGGATCTATCGCGTCGGTTACCCGAGCAAGGCCGGCCGGGTCCGCACCTACCAGGGCTACCTGGACAAGACCCAGCACGAGCTGACCGACGAGCAGGTGGACAAGCTCGCCACGATCACCCCGTACGCCACCGGCGCGACCATCAAAGACCTGGTGAACGAGGCACTGATCAACGCCATCCGGGAGGACCGGGACACGATCAGCTGGAAGGACGTGATCCGGGCCAAGCACCTGAAGGACTTGGGGCCGGGCGAGGACGTCGAATACATCGAGCGCGAGCGGCATGCGGTGGCGGTGCATGAGGCCTGTCACGCCGTCCTGGCCTGGGCCACCCGGCGGCACCTGGACATCGATATCGCCACCATCGAGAAGGGCAGCGGCTACCTCGGGATGGTCGCCTCGATCCCGCCCGAGGAGCAGTTCACCCGCTGGCGGAGCGAGTACGAGAGCGACATCCTGGTCAGCCTCGCCTCGCTGGCCGGTGAGCGAATGTTTTACGACGGCGACAACTCCTCCGGCGTCTCCGGCGACCTGAGTAGCGCCACCATGCTGACCGCGTTGATGGAGTCGCATTGGGGCATGGGCCAAGGCATCACCTCACTGCCTGCACTGCAGCAGCTCGGGATCGGCAGTGGTGGGCCCCCGCCACCAGGTCAGCAACGCAATGACGACGCCGCTGGACCGCTGCCCGAGCAGCGGGACGACGGAACCGGTCTCGGCCTCGGTGCGCGGGTCGAGCAGAACCTCATCGAACTACTGGCCAAGTCGGAGGCCAGCCTGACCGAGCATCGCTCGAAGGTGTTGGCCCTGGCGCATGCCCTGGAACAGCACAAGACGCTGACCGGGGAGGACGTGATCGCGGTCCTGGAAGGTCGGCCGGGGCCGCTGGTAGACGGCACGCCCTACACCGAACCGGAACTGCTGGCCGAACTGGAGACCTACCACGAGGCTGCGGTCGAAGCCCATCGCCGGCATGCCGCGATCCGCACGCCCCTGCCGGTGCCGCGCCTGGTCCCGACCGGGTCCGGCGAGGCGATCGGCGAAAGCGACGCCGCCTGGAAGGAGCCCAACGCCCTCACGTGATCATGCATGAACGAACACCTTGGCCGCTGTCACTGGTTGCGGGCCGGCTCAGGCTCCGTAGCGGCGCTCACGCTGGGCGTACTGGCGTAGCGCACGGAGGAAGTCGACCTTGCGGAAGTCCGGCCAGAGCGCCTCGCAGAACGAGAACTCGCTGTGTGCGCTCTGCCAGAGCAGGAAACCGGACAGCCGCTGTTCGCCGGAGGTACGGATCACCAGATCCGGATCGGGCTGGCCGCGGGTGTAGAGATGCTCGGCGATGTGCTCGACATCGAGGATCTCCGCGAGTTCCTCGATCGACGTGCCCTGGGCGGCGTGCGACTGCAAGAGCGAGCGGACGGCGTCGGCAATCTCCCGCCGCCCGCCGTATCCGATCGCGATGTTCACGTGCAGGCCCTGGACGTCGCGGCTGGCGTCCTCGAGTTCCTTCAGCCGGCGTGCGGTGGAGGCCGGCAGCAGGTCGAGCGCGCCCACCGGATGCACCCGCCAGTGACCGGTACCGGCGATCTGACCGGCGACATCTTCACTGATGCCGAACAGCACCTTCAGTTCTTCAGGTGAGCGACCGATGAGGTTGTCTGTAGAGAGGAGCCAGAGCGTCACCATCTCGACGCCGACCTCGTCGCACCAGCCGAGGAATTCCAAGATCTTGGCCGCGCCGGCCCGGTGGCCTTCGCTGGCATCCGTGCCGGACGCCTTGGCCCAGCGGCGGTTCCCATCGAGGATCACCCCGATGTGGCGGGGCAGTGCGGACGGCGGCAGACTTGCGGCAACCCGTCGCTGGTAGGCCCCATAGACCAACTCTCGCAACCCCATGGCGCTCACGGTATCGCTGCCGTCGACCAGTCAAGTACGAATCGTGAACGGGTAACGCGGATGGCGGAAGCTCTTGACCCGGAACCGCTTGGCGCACAACCAAGAGCCGAGAGCAAGTAAGGAAATAGTTACTAAGCCGATACTCAGGAAGCGGGGCTACCCTCAGCATGATGATCCCCAACGCTGAAGACAACAGCGCCCCGAACCGCTCCGTGGGCGACCGGTGTGACCAAGGGCGGGATCGTCTCGAACGGATCGAGGAACGGATCGAGCAGAGCCTCGATACGGTCCGGGATCTGATCAAACCCAAGCTGCGCGGCTGGTTGCACGCCGGCACCTTCCCGCTGTCGTTGTTCCTCGGCGCGATCCTGGTGATCCTGGCGCCGGACGACAAGACCCGGGTCTCCTCGGCGATCTTCGCCGTCACCGCCTCGCTGCTGTTCGGCGTCAGCGCGCTCTACCACCGCGGCACCTGGAGCCCTCGGGCGCACGGGGTGTTGCAGCGGATGGACCACGCCAACATCTTCCTAATCATCGCGGGTACCTACACGCCGTTCAGCGTGCTGCTCCTGCCCCCCGGCCCGGCCCAGACCCTGCTCTGGATCGTCTGGACCGGAGCCCTGCTCGGCGTGGCATTCCGGGTGGTCTGGGTCGGCGCACCACGCTGGCTGTATGTACCGGTGTACATCGCCCTCGGGTGGGTGGCGGTGGCTTACATCCCGCAGTTCTGGACCGGTGGCGGCGTGGCTGTCTTCGTCCTGGTGATGGTGGGCGGCGCGCTCTACACCGCCGGTGCGATCGTTTACGGCCTGCGCAAACCCGACCCCAGCCCGCGCTGGTTCGGCTTCCATGAGGTCTTCCACGCCTTCACGGTGCTGGCCTTCCTTTCGCACTACGCCGGCATCTCGCTCGCCGTGCACGCCGTCACCAGCTGAACCCGGTCTGGGACACCGCCCAGAAACCGGTGTCGCGGAAAGCTACTTGCTCGGACCGGCGTCGCGGACCTTCTCCACTTCGGCCATCGCCGTGCGCAGGTCGGACAGCCAGGTGGCGGTGTTGTCCCCGACCAGCCGGACGCACCAGGCCAGCGCGTGCGCTCGCGAGCGAGCCACTCCGGCGTCCACCAGCGTGTCGAGCACCAAGCGCTCGGGCTGCCGAAGCCGGGTCATCACCGGGATCGCCAGGCTGGTGAAGATCTCCTGGCTGCCACCGGAGTCGACGCCCCACGCCACCTTGCGGCCGAAGCGGTGCTCAGCCTCGCGAGCGATGGAGATGCGCCGATCACGGGTCTCCTCACGGAACCGGGCAATCCGACCGGCCCGAGCTTGAGCGGTCGCTGCGGCCGCCGCATCGCCCGACTTTGCGCCAGCGCTTGAGGCAGCCGCTTCCGGGCTGCCCGGCTCTGCTCCGGCCGACCCTGCTGCCTCGGCGGATTCCGGTGAGGGCACCCCCAGAATCACGATGATTTCTTCCCGGTCCACCGTGACCTGCGGCGACGTGGTCGTCCACTCGCTGGGAAGCCGCTCGCCGAACCAAGCCTTGATCGCAACGGCGGCACTGTCAGACGCCCCGCTGTCAGGTACTGCTGATGTGTTTGTCATGTAATCATGATTACTCAATTACATCCGCCAGGCAAGTCTCGGCATTTGCGTTACTGGCCGCTACTCTGTGTCCATGACCAGCCAACACACGGATACCTCCGACCTCAGTGTGGTTGCCGCTCCGGCCCCGCAGATCTGGTCCACGGGTACCCCGGACGACGGTCTCGACGCACGCCTGGAGATCGCCCGCCTCGACGCCGAAGCCCGGGTCATGATCCGGGATCGCCGGTATCCGGACGGCCCGGCGCTGGTCTTCAGCCTCGCGGGCTGGAAAGCCCTGCTCGGTGGCGAGCCGGAACTGGTTGACCTGCGGTAAATCAGCCCGCCGGCGCCGCTGCGATCCGCAGTTGTGCGGCCAACACGTCCGGCTCGGTCGTCGGCAACGAGCAGGCGAAATCCCGACAAACGTAGGCGGTCGGCGCGCCATCGATCAGGGCGCGACCGGCCAGCAGGGGCACCCCCTCGGCCTCCGGCGGCCCCACGCTGACCACCAGGCCCGGCGCGGTCGCGGCCAAAGCGGTGGCGTGCAGCAGCACCCGGGCGGGATCGCCGTCCTGGCCCACCACGGCAACCTCGCGTGGCCCGTCCAGCAGAGCCTGGCTCACCGCGAGCGCCCAGCCGAAGGCCTGCGGCGCCCGACCGGCTACCGCCCCAGCCCCGGCGAGTGCCGTCTCGGCGGCCTGCCGATGCCGGCTCGAACCGGTCAGCGCGGCGTATCCGAGCAGCGCACCAGCGGCGGCCGAAGCACCTGAGGGATAGGCGTTATCGGTCGGGTCACCGGGACGGCGAACCGCGGCGAGCGCGGCGTCCGTGGCCCCGGCCGGGGTGTCGTGCACGCCGTCGGAACCGATGAACTCGCTGAGCACGACGTCCAGCAGGTCACCGGCCGCACGCAGCCAGCGGGCCGCGCCGGTCACCGAGTGCAGCGCGAGCAGGCCCTCGGCCAGGTCGCCGTAGTCCTCCAGCACGCCGCCGGGCGTGCCGACCACGCCGTCCCGGCTGACCCGACGCAACCGGCCCGCTCCCCCGGTTGCTTTTCCTTCGGCCACGCCCACCCAGTGCACGTCGAGCAGCAAGCCGGCGATCCGCTCGGCCGCGGTGATCAGGTCCGGCCGGGCCAGCAGCGCACCAGTTTCCGCGAGCGCGGCGATGGCCAGGCCGTTCCAGGCGGCCACCACCTTGTCGTCGCGGCCCGGCTGCGGGCGATCGGCTCGAGCCAGAGCCAGCCGACCGCGAAGCGTCGTCCAGCGCTCGGCCTCCTCCGGGGTGGCCCACGGATCCCGGGCCAACTGCAGGGTCGAGCTGCCATGCTCGAAGGTGCCGGCCGGGGTGACCTTCAGCAGCTCGGCCGCCCATTCGCCATCCGCTGGACCGAGCACCGTGACCAGCTCGGCCGGGGTCCAGACGTAGGTCAGGCCCTCCACCCCGTGCCCGTGCTCGTCCTGGGTGTCGGCATCCAACGAGGACGCCAGCCCACCTTCGGCGGTGCCGAGTTCGGCGAGCATCCAGTCGCAGGTCTCCAGCGCCACCCGGGCGCCGGTGGGTTCGCCGGTCAGCCGCCACCAGTGCAGATAGACCCTGGCCAGCTGGGCATTGTCGTAGAGCATCTTCTCGAAGTGCGGCACCACCCAGGCTCGGTCCACGCTGTACCGGGCGAATCCACCGGCCAACTGGTCGTACATCCCGCTGTGCGCCATCGCCCGGAGTGTCCGGTCGGCCAGGCCCCGAGCGACGTCCGTCTTCTCGTCATCGGTGGCCGGGTTCGCCGCCGAATGCCGGAGCAGGAACTCCAGGGTGGCGGACGGCGGGAACTTCGGTGCCGAGCCGAAGCCGCCGTGCACTCGGTCCTCGTCGGCGGCGAGCAGCCGGACCGCCTCGGTCAGGATCGGAGCCGTCGGCGGCGCCGACCCGACCGGGATCGCCCGCTCGGCGAGCGCTTCGGAGATCCGGCTACCGGCGTCCTCCACCTCGTCGCGGCGGGTGCGCCAGGTGTCGCCGATCGCGGACAGTACCTGCCGGAAGGACGGCAACTGGTGACGCGGCTGCGGCGGAAAATAGGTGCCGGCGTAGAACGGCCGACCCTGCGGGGTGAGGAACACCGTCATCGGCCAGCCGCCGTGGCCGGTCAACGCCTGAGTCGCGGACATGTACACCGCGTCGACGTCCGGCCGCTCCTCGCGGTCGACCTTCACGTTGACGAAGCCGGCATTCATCTCGGCGGCGGTCTCGGCGTCCTCGAACGACTCGTGCGCCATCACGTGGCACCAGTGGCAGGCGGCATACCCAACGCTCAGCAGCACCGGAACATCGCGGCGCTTCGCCTCCTCGAACGCCGCATCACCCCACTCCCGCCAATCGACAGGGTTGTCCTTGTGCTGCAACAAATATGGGCTAGTCGCCGCCGCTAACCGATTGCTCATACCCAGCAGTCTGCCCGGCAATGCCAGTGGTGGCATCATCCGAGGTCTCCCCGCCTACCGGAGGGGCCGCAACCCAGTGGCGCCCACCCTGAGGACTCCACGGCCCTTGTCGCGCTACGCCCCGTCACCCGCCGGAAATTGTCGGTGGCCCGTGGCATCCTCGTGAACCTGAGGAGAGGGGGTCTGCGAGATGCAGTACGACGAGTTGGAGGCCATGCGCCGGCACCATCCGGCCTGGCGGTTGCTGCAGGCCCAGCACGCGCCGCTCATCCTCAGCTTCCTGGGCGCAGTGTTCATCGATGAGAACGTTCGCTCAATCTCGGCCTTCGACCTCGCCATCCGCCTGGACGACCAGCTGTATCACCTCAACGACCAGCTCGGGGCGGGCACCTTCCCGCGCCGGGCCGAGGCTTACCTCGACGACTGGGCCGCCCCCGAGAGCGGCTGGCTACGCAAGTACTACCCGGCCGGCAGCGGGGTAGCGCACTTCGACGCCACCGCCGACCTGGAGAAGGCACATACCTGGGTGACCTCGTTGCGGGCCCGGGCCTTCGTGGGCACCGAGTCGCGGCTGGCCACCGTCTTCGACCTGCTCGAGCAGATGGCTCATGGCGGCGAGAGCGACCCGGAAGTACGTCTGGCTGATCTGGAGCAGCGCCGACGGGAGCTGGACCTGCAGATCGAGCGGGCCAGGGCCGGTCACGTCGACCTGCTGGACGCCACCGGCCTGCGCGACCGCTATCAGCAGTTCACCTCCACCGCCCACGCCCTCCTGTCCGATTTCCGCGAGGTGGAAGAAAATTTCCGTGCGCTAGACCGCGGATTGCGCGAGCGCGTCGCGACCTGGAACGGATCCAAGGGGGAGCTCCTGGACGACGTGCTCGGCAGCCGTTCGTCCATCGCGGAGTCCGATCAAGGGCGCAGTTTTCACGCCTTCTACGACTTCCTGCTCTCGCAGTCGCGCCAGGAGCAGTTCATCGAGCTGCTGAACCGGGTGCACGCAATGCCCGAGCTGGCACCGGTGGACGCGCGGATGAGCCACGTCCACTACGACTGGCTGGAGGCCGGCGAGCGCACTCAGGCCACGGTCCGGCTGCTGTCGGAGCAGTTGCGGCGTTTCCTCGACGACCAAGTTTGGCTGGAGAACCGCCGGGTGGTCGAACTGCTGCACGGCATCGAGGCGAAGGCGCTACAGCTGCGCGATATCGGCCCGGTCACCCTGCAGGTAGAGATGGCCGCGACGGGCCCGAGCATCGTGCTACCGATGGAAAGACCCTTGTACACCGCCCAGGAGAAAGCCCCGATCGCCAGCGCCGGGGTAGAACGCGACCGCGAGGAGGTTGATACCTCGTTGCTGTTCGAGCAGATCTACGTCGATCCGGTGCCGCTCGGCTTGGCCGTGCGGCAGATGCTGCAGGAGCGCGATCAGATCGGCCTGGACGAACTGATTGAGCACCGCCCGCTGGAACTCGGCCTGGCCGAGTTGGTCACTTACCTCTCCCTGGAAGATCCCGATTTCGACGTCGTCTTCGACGAGACCCAGCGGCGCACCGTCACCTGGGTCGACGCGGACGGCGTGCAGCGGCGAGCCCGGGTCCCGGTGGTGACGTTCACCCGTTCCGGTGCGCGGGCGGTCGCCAGTGATAGAAGGTGGACGCTGTGAGTTCGCCGACGATCGCCCAGAGCGACCTCGATCTGCCGCTGGTGGTGACCCAGCTGATGAAGGGTGTCGTGCATCAGGACACGCACGCCAAGGCCTGGCGACACCTGCTCCAGCTGCAGGCGCAGGTCCGCGACTACGTCGCGACGATGGGGCTGATCGTCGTTATCGACGAGGCGGAGGGGTACGCGTTCCTGCGCTCGAGAGTGGACGAGGGTGAGGACGAGGACAGCACGCGCTCAGGACCGCAGCGGCTGATCGCCCGCCGGTCGCTTCCGTTCAGCACCAGCCTGCTGCTGGCGTTGCTGCGCAAGCGGCTGGCCGAGTTCGACGTCACCGACAGCGGCACCCGGTGCGTCCTGAGCCGCGACCAGATCGTCGAGCTGTTGCGGGTTTTCATCCCGGAGCGTTCCAACGAGGCCAAGTTGGTCGACCAGGTCGACATCACCATCGGCAAGGTCGTCGACCTCGGCTTCCTGCGGCGGGTGAAGGACGAGAAGGCGATGTTCGAGATCCGGCGCATCCTCAAGGCTTTTGTCGACGCGCAGTGGCTGGCGCATTTCGACGAGGAGCTCGCCAAGTACGCGGTGGCCGTCGGTGCCGGCGAGCCGGAGGGTGAGGTGCCGGCATGACCACCTTGTTCAGCACACTCGAGCTGGGTGCGACGGCGGGCGCACCGCTGGGGTTCCGGCTGCACCGACTGGAGATCCTCAACTGGGGAACCTTCGACCAGCGGGTCTGGTCGTTCGACCCGGACGGCGACAACGCGCTGCTCACCGGCGACATTGGCTCGGGCAAGTCCACCCTGGTAGACGCGGTGACGACGCTGCTGCTGCCGGCCCACCGGATCTCCTACAACAAGGCGGCCGGTGCGTCGACCCGCGAGCGAGATCTGCGCTCCTACGTGCGCGGGCACTACCGTTCGGAGCGCAACGAGGCGACCGGCACGTCCCGGCCGGTGGCGCTGCGGACCTCGCCCGCGACCTACTCGGTGCTGCTGGGGGTGTTCCACAACGCCGGGTACGACACAACTGTCACCCTGGCCCAGGTCTTCTGGACCAAGAACACCCAGGGGCAGCCGGAGCGGTTCTTTGCCGTGGCCAATGACGACCTGAGCATCACCGAGCATTTCGCCGACTTCGGCACCGAGATCGCCGGGCTGCGTAAGAAGCTGCGCGCCGCCCGGGTCAGCCTGCACGACACCTTCCCGCCCTACGGGCGGGAGTTCCGGCGGGCGTTGGGCATCGACTCCGAGCAGGCGATGGAGCTGTTCCACCAGACCGTATCGATGAAGTCGGTCACCGACCTGAACGACTTCGTCCGCAGCCACATGCTGGAGCCGTACGATGCGGCGTCCTGGATCGACCGCCTGGTAAGGCATTTCGAGGATCTGACCCGAGCCCACGACGCCGTGCTGAAGGCCCGCACACAGGTCGAGCGGCTCGCGCCGCTCCTGAAGGACGGCGACGCTCACGACGGACTGACCCGGGAGATCGCCGCTCTGGAGACCCAGCACGGCGCGCTGTGGTTCTTCAACGCCGATCGCAAAGCCGTCCTGCTGCAGGACCGCCTCACCGACCTGGCCGCCGAGATCGTGACGGCCACGGCGCAGGTCGCCCGCCAGCAGCAACGCGCCGGAGAGCTGGCCGAACGCAAGCAGGCGCTCGCGATCGAGCGAGCTGGGCTGGGTGGTGACCGGCTCGGACAGCTGGAGCAGCAGCTGATCGAGCAAGCGAAGGAGAAGGACCGCCGCCGAACCCGGTTCGAGGCCTGCAACACCCTGCTGGCCGACGTCGGGATGCCTCCGCTGGCGGCCCAGGAACAGTTCGCCGCCCTGACCGCGCAGGTCAGGCGGGAGTCGGGGCTGGTTGCCGAGCGCGAGGCGCAGGTCCAGAACGCGCTCACCGATCTGGGAATCCAAGCCCGGGACACGGACGCCGAGAGCAGCGAGATCAATGCCGAGTTGCTCAGCCTTCGCGAGCGCCGCAGCAACCTGCCGCGACACGTCCTGGCGCTGCGAGCCGAGCTGGGCCGCGAACTCAAGATCGCGACCGAGGAGCTACCGTTCGCCGGTGAGCTGATCCAGGTGCGTCCCGAGGACGCCGAATGGGAGGGCGCGGCCGAACGCCTGCTGCACAGTTTCGGGATGTCACTGCTGGTTCCGGACCGGCACTACGCTGCGGTCGCGGAGTGGATCAACGGCCGGCATCTCGGCATGCGGCTGGTGTACTACCGGGTCCCACCGACCCTGGCACGCACCTCGGCCGTCCCAGACTCGCGCGATATCGGCGGTGAGCGGCTCTACGAGAAGCTGCAGATCCTCGACGACTCGCCGTTCTACCCCTGGCTGGAGAAGGAACTGCAGCGTCGTGGCGCTCTGGTCTGCGCACAGACGATGGAAGAGTTCCGCCGCGCCGATCGCGCCGTCACCCGGGCCGGGCAGGTCAAGGACCGGCAGCGGCACGAAAAGAACGACACCAAGCTGCTCGGTGATCGCAGCACCTACGTGCTGGGCTGGAGCAACCAGGGCAAGATCGACGCCCTCCTGGAGCGGGCCACGGTGCTGCACCGCGACCTGAAGCAGATCCGCGAGGCGATCAAAGCCCAGGAAGCCGAGCGTGAGGCGGTGGCCCGGCGGCGCACGGCGTTCGCCAAGCTCGTGGACTTCCGCACGTGGGACGAGGTCGACTGGGCGTCGGTCGTCCGCCGGATCAGCGAACTGGAGCGCGAGCGCCAGGCCCTGGAGTCTTCGTCCGGGGAACTCGCCCGGATCACCGCAGACCAAGCGGAGGTGGAGCGCGAAGCCGCCGAGGTCGCGGCCCGGCACGACAACGCGCTCAAGGCTCTCGGCGGGCTGAGTGCAGACGAGAACCGGATCAAGAGCGCCCTGGCAACCTGCCGGCAGATCGTGACGGGCACCGACGATCCCCCAGGCGACGCGGTGCTGGCCACACTCGCTCGGCGGGCGGGACCGGGTGCACTCACGACGCCGGAGGCATGCGATGACTTCGAGCGCCGCACCGGCGAGGCGATCCTGAGTGAAATCCGGGTCCGCCGCGCCCGGATGGACAGGTTGACCCCGCAGATCGTCACGGCGATGCAGAAGTTCAAGATGGCCTTCCAGGCCGAGACCAACGATATGGACGCCAGCGTCGCGGCCCTCGGCGAGTACCGCGAGCTGCACGATCGAGTCATGCTCGACGACCTGCCCCGCTTCGAGCACGATTTCAAGTCGTACCTGAACACCAACACGATCCGTGACGTCGCCCAGTTCCGGTCCGAGCTGAACCGTCAGGGCAGCCTCATCCACGAGCGGATCGACCGGATCAACGAGTCCCTGGCCGGCATCGACTACAACCCGAACCGCTACATCCGGCTGGAGACCCAGCCGACGCCCAGCGTCGAGATCCGCGAGTTCCAGTCGGAACTGCGCAGCTGCACCGAGGGTGCGGTCGCCGGTGGCGACGACGACGAGCAGTACTCCGAACGCAAGTTCTTGCAGGTCAAGGCCATCATCGAACGCTTCCGAGGGCGGCTGGGGCAGACCGACCTGGACAAGGCTTGGACCAGGCGGGTAACGGATGTGCGCAACTGGTACGTCTTCATCGCCTCGGAACGACGCCGTGAGGACGACTCCGAGCACGAAAGCTACACCGACTCCGGCGGGAAATCCGGTGGGCAGAAAGAGAAGCTGGCCTACACGATCCTCGCGGCCTCGCTGGCCTACCAGTTCAAACTGGATTGGGGAGTGGAGCGGTCCAAGACCTTCCGTTTCGTGGTGATCGACGAGGCGTTCGGGCGAGGATCGGACGAGTCCACGCGCTACGCGCTCCAGCTGTTCCGTACGCTCGATCTGCAGCTGATGATCGTGACCCCGCTGCAGAAGATCCACGTCATCGAACCATTCGTCAGCGCAGTCGGTTTCGTCGCCAACCGCACCGGCAGCTACTCCCAGCTGCAGACCTTGACCATCGAGGAGTTCCACGCCCGTCAGGCGAACCACAGGCACCGGCTCGATCTCGAGCGCCTGATCGAGATCGAGCCGGTCCCCGACGACCCAACCCCGACCTATGACCACACCCCGACGGCGGACGCCGATGGCTGAGACCACCGCTCGCGCACCAGCGCAGCGCTGGCTGCGACCCCCGGACATCGTCCAGCGCCTGCGCAAGCGCTGGGACCGGGGCGAGTTCCTGACCGAGCTGACCCAGCAGCCCTGGGAACCGCTGTCCTTCGGGCTGCGCTCCCCCACCGCAGCCGAGTTGGCCAACCACTTCGGCGCCGCTACGGACTGGGCCGAGACCTGGCGCCGCTTCGCCGGTCCCGGCGTGCGACTGGAGTGGGAGCGGGTCGGTGGCCGGGTCGTCGGCGCCAACAACCTGCCTGCGCGGATCTGGATCGAGAACCGGCCAGCCCTGTGGCGGTTGCTCGGCGTCCAGGCCGAGGTAGCCACGTTCACCCGGCTGGCCGACCAGACCCGGCGCGAGTGCCCCGAGCTGTCCGACTGGGTTTCCACCCATCCACTCAAAATACTTGCTCTGGAGCAGATCTGGGCCCGCTTGATCGCGGTCGTCCGCTGGATCGCGGGTACCGCCGGCCCCACGGTCTACCTGCGCCAGATCGACGCACCTGGGGTAGACACCAAGTTCGTCGAGAAGCATCAGGCGATCCTCGCCGAACTGCTCGACTTGGCCCTCCCGCCGGAGAAGATCGACCCGGCCTGCCCCCGCAAGGACTTCCTCGGCCGGTACCGCCTGGCCCGCAAGCCGTCCTACGTGCGGCTGCGCCGGCTGGACGGCAGCCCGTTACTGGGCAGCCTTGCCGGCCCGGCCGAAATCGGCCTGCGGGTGGATGATCTCAGCGGTTCGCCGGTCGACGCGGCGGTCGTCTACATCGTGGAGAACGACGTCACCTACCTGGCCCTGCCGCCGACGCCAGAGGCCATCGCCATCCTCGGTGAGGGATATGCCTTGTCCCGGCTGTCGTCGCTCAGCTGGCTCGCTGAGCGCGACCTGGTCTACTGGGGCGATCTGGACACGCATGGCTTCGTCATGCTCGATCAGCTCAGGGCAACGTTCCCGCGGGTCCGGTCGATGCTGATGGACCGGCAGACCTTCCTGGAGCACGAGGCCCACTGGGGCCACGAACAGGTGCCAGCGAACCGCGTTCTCGACCGGCTCACGCCGGAGGAAGCGTCGATGTACCAGGATTTGGTCGAGGGACGGTACGGCGAACGTCTGCGTCTGGAGCAGGAACGGCTGCGCTTCAGCGCGGTCCGGGCCGCACTTCGGGCTCCCGGGCTTCAGCCGCTGGACAGACACATCCACGCGCACCCGCCCGACACGATCGCGCCACCCCGGTAGTCCGGTAGTCCGCCCGCCGGGACCCACCAGAGACCAACGCCACAGCGGATCTTCGACAGGTTCTCTCAACTGTCCAGGGGTATCGAACGGGCTTCGAGCAGGACGCCGACGTCACCGCCCAGCCGGGGAGCGGGTGATGCCGCTGCCACCAAGGTCTGGCGTCGCCAGCGGGCCGGTCGCAGTACCCGGGCAACGAGCCGTGGCGCCAGCAGGCTGGGTGGGGCGGCAAGCAGGTTGAGGACCCGGTTGAAGGCCATCGTCAGCTCCCGATCGTGCTGCGCCGCAACCAGCAAGCGGTCCAGGTAGCCGTCCAGCACGCGTTCGACCAGCGGCTTGGCGGGCTGCGACGGGTGTCGGCGATCCGCTCCGGTGGCCAGCGTCCACGGCGTTGCGGCCACTGCGGCGAACGCTTTGGCCGCCCGCGCCGGCAAGTTGGACAGGCCCTGGTCGAGCACCCGGGCAAGGGCTTCGGCCTGCAGCGCCGCCGAGCTCATCCCCTGGCCGTAAACCGGGTTGAACGAGCAGACGGCATCTCCGATCACGGTGAACCGCTCGGGCCGGTCTGCCAGCTTCTCCCAGCGCAACCACCTACTGCCGGGATAGTGAAAGAATTGTGGCTCGCCGACCGGCTCGCACCGAAGGGCGATCTCGGCCACCCCCGGAGTGGGGAGGCTGCGGGCGAAAGCCTGGAACTGCGTCAGTTCACTGGGCGGCCGTTCGCCGAACCCGCCGGCCAGCGACACCGTCCAAGTTCCGTCCTCCTGACGCAGCGCCACCCCGCCTCGGACCCCGCCTGGACCGCTTCCGATTACGTCGGCATCAAGATCGTCAAGCACTCCGGGCTGCTGCCGGAACCGGCGCGTCACGTAGCTCATCCGGGCGTCAACGACATCTTCCCTGACCGCCGGGTAGCCGAGCTCCGCCAGCCAGGTCGCGGCGCGTGAGCCGCGCCCGGTGGCGTCCACCACCAGGTCGGCAAGCATGACGTCTTCGTCGATCGAATCGGTGGGCAACCCCGCAGACGCCGCGCCGGTGGACGTCGACCCGGCCTCCTCGCGCGGCTTCCGGAGCACCACCCGAGCACCGAGAACCCTTCGGCGATCGTCCGACACCGCCAGGCCTGCGATGTCATATCCGCCGATCAGGACGACGTTGGATAGGTCCATCACGCGCCGACGGATCTCATCCTCGATCAACGGCCGGGACGCCAGCAACCCTTCCAGACCACTGTCGAACCTGGCTTGCTCGACGTCTCCGAAGCACCAGCGAGCACGGCCGATCAGGTCTCCCCGGATCGCGCCCCGGGCCACCAGGCCGTCGGTCAGACCGGGCAGCAGCCGTTCCATCGACTGACTGCCGCTGACCAGTAGGCCATGGGAATGCCGGCCCTGCGGAACCCCCCGCCGAGTACCGCCCAATTGGCTGGACAACTGATCTCGCTCGACGATCACCACTCGGTCGAAGTAGCGGGCCAGCACACTCGCGCTGAGCAGCCCGGCCAGACTGCCGCCGAGGACCAGAGCCTGATCCCCCAGCCGCCGACTGGTTCCGGGATCCGCGGATCGGGACATGGAACGGCGTCGGCCGCTCGCTAGGACAGCGCTGACGTTCATCACGAGACTCCTGAACAATGCGGCGACCCCCTGCCGCCGTCCTGAATAGTGAGCCGTGAGACCGCGGATCAATACATGCCACGCGGAGGAACCCAGCGGTGGCGGGGAACCTGGCACGCCACCGCTCACGCGAAAGCCGCCGAAGCGGAGCCATTCTGACGAACCCGGACGAGGGACGAATCCGATCGCTAGGCGGCGACACTGGCATTGCGCCGCAGCACCTGGAGCAGGTCTTCGTAGGTACCGACCAGGAACGCAACGTCCCCGGCGGAGAACCGGGTGTCCCGCCGCGGCGGGTGCTCCAACTCCCCGCCCGGTCGGTGCAGAGCCACCACCCGGGTTCGGGCGGCAAGTTCCTGCATCGCCAGCCCGTCCAGGCCACCCTCGGCGGTGATCCGCAGGCTGGCCACCAGCATCGGGAGGTCACCGACGTAGAACGTGCTGAGCACCTCCAGCCCGAGTGCGGCGCCGACGAACCACGGCGCCGCGAGCGCTGCGGTCGACTGGACGGCGCTGAATCCGAACCCGGCTTGCAACGACTCTGCCAATCGTCGGTCGAAAAGCCTCAGCACCAATGGTATTTGGGCGGACGGAACGGCACTCGCGGCGAGCAGATCGCGGACCGCCAGGCCGGTCTCGATATTCACCAAGTCGTCGCTGGTCAGCACCGCCACCGCAGTGGCGTGGGAGAGGTGGACCAGCTCGAGCACCTCGGCCTGGGTCGCGTCACCGTCCACCACCGGGACGCCGAGCCCGCGAGCCTGCGCCAGGTAGCGGTTGTTCTGGTCCGGCTCCACGACCACGACCTGGGTGCCTTGGCGAACCAGCAACTCGACCACCCGGATTCCGATCGAGCCGAGCCCCACCACGACCACGTGCCCGGACAACCGGGTCACCCGCAACCGTCCCAGCGACTCCTCGATCCGGCGGGACACCAGCACATTGGTCAGCAGAGCGAAGAACGCGGTCGCCATGATCGCGCCGACGATCATCAGGCCGATCGCATAAAGCCGCAGCGCGGGATGCTGATCGCGGAAGGAGAAGTCGCCGTAGCCGACGGTGGCAATGGTCTCGACGGTGAAGTAGAGCGCGTCCAGCACCGTCATCTCCCGCCCGTCGGGCTCGTGATAGCCGAGCCGGAGCACCATGGTGGAGAGGGTCACCAGCCCGAAGAGCGCGACCAGAACGGCCCAGACCTTTCGATCCAGGGTGCTGCCCAGCAGCCGAACCACGTTCCCGAGCCAGCGAATCGGCCCCAGCCGAGCTGTCCGGAGATGGTCCCGATCGCCATCCAGGTCGTCGGTGTCGTACTTGGCTCCGCCATAGCGAGCACCCACCAGCAGTCGCGGAACCTTCTCCGGTGGTAGCACCTGCGCGGCCCGTAACTGCGCCGGCGTGCCGAGCACGGTCACCTCGTCACCGGCTGCCACCCGCAGATCGCGGCCCGGGCAGATCGCCATCTCACCCTCGATCGGGCGGACCGCGACCGGGGCAAGGTCTCCGTACCGGTCCCGCAGTGTGCCCCGCCCGGCGCCAGCGGCCCGGACGGTGACTGCGAGAAACCGGACGCCGAGGATCTCCACCTCGTGATTGCCGGTCTGCAAGCAGGCTTCCACCAGCGAGGGCGCGGAGAGCCCGGCCACGTCGAGCACCGAGACCCCGGTGCTCGCCACCGCCCGACCGACCGCCGGATTGCGGATCTGGACGACCACCCGAGCGTCCGGGCGCAGTTCGCGGGCCAGCAGCGCGGTCTCCAGGGTGTGCAGGTCGTCCGATTCCGCACAGATCAGCGCCGCCGCCCCGGCCAGACCCGCTGCGACCAGCGTCCTTGGCGCCCTGGAGTCCTGCTCCAGGTGCGGCAGGCCCCAGCCCTGCACGATCCGGACCAGTCGTGGATCGGGACGGTCGTCAACCACCACCACCCGGACGCCGGCCAGGTGCAGCTGCTCGATGGTCCGCAGCCCTTCACCGTGCAGCCCGCAGACGATCACGTGTGAAACCCAGTCTTCAGTCACCGCTGGACCGTAGCCAAGCCACGTTTCAGACATCCTGCGATTCCGCCGCTATCGGCCAGGCGCTTGTTCAGGATCCGAAGTACAGGCGGTCGAGGTGAACGAGTTGTACGTTGATGTCCGATTCGGCGATTCGAAGCAGTTCGTCCGTGAACCCAGCACCGCTGAACAGCAGCAGCCGAGCGCGCTCAGCTCCGGCCTGGCCTCGGGCGCGCAGGAGAGCACCTACATGCTCAAGGCGGCGCAGGTGGCTTTGACCGATGACCTCGTTCCACTTCGCTTCGCCGATGCCGAGCAGGATTTCCCGGCCGCCGGGATCACGGCCGAAGACAGCGACGTCCACCTCGTGGCTGCTCTTGGTCACCGGATCCGGGACCGTTCCGCTCGCAACCCGCGTTGGGTGACCGCCAAAGGTTTCGGTAGCCGCGTACCAGCGGGTCCATTCGCGGCAGATCTGTTCGAAATGTGGCCCCACCACCTTGCTGAGGAACGTCGCTCTCACCCGCTCCCACACGGCTTCGGCGCGACCTGGTCGCTCAAGCTCGCCCCAAACGGGCCGCATCACTGCGTGATAGAAGGCGATCAGCGGTTCGGCTATGCGATAGGAGGAGCGATTGCGGCGAAACGCGTCTAGTTCATGGGTGATCATCCCAGCGTCTTCCAAAACTCTTAACGGGTGCGCCAAGTCGGTGGATTTTCGGGCTAGGTAGCCAGCAATTCCACCACGAGCGGCGTTGCCGTCGGCAATGGCCGCGAGCACAGAATGGTAGAGCGCGACGTCATGCAGATCGGGCTCCTCCGCCAGAAGGTATCGGGCCTCGCGAAACAGCGGCCGAGCCGGGTTGAGTACCACCCGAACGACCCATGGATCGAAATCGTCCGGGCCGACCGGGGTGTCATCCTGGGCGAACTCCCGCCGGTAGGCAGGGGTACCCCCCACGACAGCATTCGTGAGGACAGCGGTACGTGGATCGGAGATTCCCCAAAACTCTGCCGCAAGGCGGAAGTCCAATGTCGGGACGATCAGTTCCAGACCGGCTCGACCACGCAAGGGTGCCGTTCCAGACAACAAGCCACCCATGAAAGACAGCGCGGATCCGCACAATAGAAGCCGGACCGGGCTGTTTGCTCGCTGCGCGGTTGGATCCAAGGCGCGTTGGATGATAGATGGCAAGGCTGGCGACGCCCGGGCCAGGAACGGAAATTCGTCAATCACCACCGTCCGAGGCCCATCAGTAGCGATCTGCATCACCCGGGCGATGGCTTCGTCCCAATTGAGGAACCGGAGCGGTGTCTGCACTCCTAGATATTCGCCGAGGGCATCCCCGAACTGCCGCAGCGCATCGGCTTCGGTCGTCTCCGTTCCGGTGAAGAGAAACCCACCGCCCGCTCGGGTCAGAGCGTCCAACAGAAACGTCTTGCCCTGCCGACGCCGACCGGAGACGACGCCGAGGGTCGCGGTCGACCCACCGTAGCTGGCATAACGGGCCAACTCCGACCATTCGAAATTCCGGTCAAACATTCCCGCTGGCTTGTCCACGCCCACCACCTTGTATAGGTGCACTTATAATAAGCGCACCCATACAAGGAAACTAGCGTTAGACGACCGGCGGCCGGCCGGCTTTGGTCATCCGCCAGACCGTGCGCCAGCTGACCCGACGACGCGGGCCGCACTCGCCAGTGACGCCTTCCCAGTAGCCGTGCATCATCTCGGCGGCGTCGGCCCTGGCCCGCAGCCGCAGCGTGGAGATCACGAACCAGACCGTCACGTAGATCACGCCGATCGGGAGCGGCAGGTTTCGCCGGGCCAACCAGACCCGGTTGCGGGCCGAGAATCGGTGAAAAACGCTGTGCCGGGTCGGAGCGATCACCGGGTGGTTGACGACGATGTCGCCGTCGTAGCGCACCCGGTAACCGGCATCCCAGACCCGCCAGGCCAGCTCGATTCCCTCGTGCGCGTAGAAGAACTCGGCCGGCCAGCCCTGGGTGGTGTCGAACACGTTCCGACGCAGGGCGACTCCGCCCTCCCAGACCGCCGTCACATCACTGCTGTGCGTCGGGTCGCCGACCCGCAGTCGAGGAGTCCAGCGCCGCGGCGACGGCAAGCCCTGCGGATCAGCGACTCGGGGCTGGATCAGCCCGAGGCCCGGATCGGCCACGAACCGTTCGGCCAGTTCGGCAAGCACCCCGGTGGTGGGCAACGAGGCATCGTCGTCCAGGAAGAACAGCAACTCGCCCTCGACGTACGGGACGCCGGCGTTCCGACCGGCCGGAATCCCGAGGTTCTCGGGCAGTCCGATGCCGCGGATCCCCGGCGGCAGCCCGATCGGCTCCCAGCCGTTGCCGATCACCACGATGTCGGTGATCACATCGCGCTGAGCGAGCAGCGACTCGAGCGCACGGTTCAGGTCCTCCGGACGTCGGCCCTGAGTGAGGACGACGACACCGAAACTGTGCAGTTTCCCGGATTCGGGTTCGGCGCTGGTCATTCTCGGCTCGGTCATCGCAGTCGCGCCGAGGACAGCACCGCGAACAGATGCCCGACAACCGTAACGGCGACCGCTACCACCAGCGCCAGCAACAGGCCTCGGGTGGCGAACGTGGAGTCGACGACGACGTCGATCACGGCGGCGACCAGGACCAGCAGGGAGAGCTCGACGGAATGGAAGACCCGATGGAAGGGAAGCACCCGGGCCACCCGGCGCAGGCTGCGGACCAGGCCCACAGACGGCACCCGGACCTGCTCGGCGTCCTTCATCGCGACCATCCCGGCCTGCCCACGTGACACATGCACGAGATCGTTCTCCACCTTGTTCAGAGCCACCAGGAGAGCTAACAGCGCTCCGAGGAAGAGTGCCGGGTCGGCCAGCGCAGCGAGCAGCCCGGCCCACGACCCCGAGTCGGCGGCCACGATCTGCGGGCCGGAGCCGAACCCACCGGAGTGGGCTACCCGGATGCCGAGCGCCAGCGCGATCCCGCACTCGGCGACGTAGTGCCCCACCCGGTCCAGGTACACCCCCACCGGGGAGGAGGTTCCCCGCCAGCGCGCCACTTCACCGTCCGAGCAGTCCAGCAGCATCTGCAACTGGACCAGTAGCGCGGCCAGTACGGCACCGGCCAGGCCGACCCAGGTGGTGGCGATCGCGGAGGCCGCCGCCGCGGTGATCATCAGCCAGGTCACGGCGTTCGCCGACAGCCCGGCAGCCAGCAGTGGCCGGGTCAGGTAGGGCGAGATCTGCCGTAAGTAGGCGTGAGCGACCCAGTGCTCGGCTGCGGCCCGGCTCCGCACGTGCTCGGGCTGAGTTACCGTCCGCAGTTCCTCGATCGTCGGTCCGCCGCTCATCGAACGCCACCGATGGCCTGGCGCGGCACCGTCATCCCGGTCTCCGCATTCACTGATTGCATCCCGTCTATTGATTGTTCATTCTGCCCGCTAGCCCCGCCCTGGGCACCAGGGCTGGCCGAATCGGGATCCGCCGGGGTGATCCAGGCTCGCAGGCTGCGGACCGTTGAACTCAGCGCGACCAGCACGGCGAGAGCCCAGACCGCCGAGGTGGCCCACGCGTCGCCGTCCCTTCCTTCGAGCACGAGCGCGGGGACGACGATCACCAGACCCAGCGCGACCAGCCGCAGATCGGTGCCGATCACGAAACCACCCGGACCAGCCTCAGCATCCTCACGGACACCGTACGCGTGTTGATAGTGCGCAATGGCGGTGACGGCGACCAGCACCGCGCCCGACGAGGTCTGCGCCCCGGCCACGGTCACCGCCAGCCACCAGATCAGCGCCAGTTCGGCGACCCCGACGAACGCCGGGAGCACGGCCGCAGCCCGGCCCGCGCGGGCGCCGAGCGCCTGCCGCAGTACCGCACCGAGAATTGGTCCGGCGTCGATCAACCCGGCGATCCGGCTCGCGGAGCCCTGTCCAGGGCGACTCTTTACGGCGAAGGCCGCGAGCATGTAGCCGCTGGACAGCAACCCGACGACCAGCAGCGCGAGCAGCGTGCCGCGCGGCGTCCAGATGGCGGCACCGAGCGAGATCAGCAGGAACCGCTCGCCGATCGGGAAGTGCCCGACTCGCTTCGCCCAGCTGAGCGCCCCGGCGCCGACCGGCTCGATGACCGGCGGCCGCACCCAGGTCGCCGTGGCCACCCAGTCTGTGCGAGCCGGCTGGCTCGAATCAGGCTCAGAGGGACCGGTCGTCCCCGCACGCTGCAGGGCCCAGCCCAGGTCGAGCAGGTTGCGGAAGGTCTGCAGCGCGATCGCGGCGGCGACCAGCCACCAGAGATCGGCGTCATGCCGGGCGGCGGCCACCGCCAGCGCCCCGATCGCGGCGAACTCCTTGACCCGGTCAGTGGTCGCGTCCAGCCAGGCGCCGAATCGGGAGAACCGACGGCGGTATCGGGCCAGCTCGCCGTCCACACAATCCACGATCAGGCAGAACTGAAGCAGCAGAGCACCGGCCACGGACCACGGGCGACTGCCCACCGCGAGGAAACCCGCCGCCACCAGGCCGAGCCCGAAGGAGATCAAGGTGACCTGGTTCGGGGTCAGCCCGATCCGCTCGGCCAGCCCGGTGAAGCGCCAGGAGATCCGCCGCAGCACGAAGGTCGAATAGAAGCCGTCGCCACCTCTGGCCGCTTCGCGCAGCCGGACGGTCCGCTCGTCGACCGCATCAACCGCCGCGATCGCCGCGGCCACCTGGTCGGCAGAGGTCGGACGGGCCCAGGCGTAACCCCCGAGCGGCACCGGCCGAACCTCGATACCTGCCTGCGTCAGCGCCTGGATGAGAGCGAGCAGGAGATCACCCGACGGTTCCGCAGCGCCGACCACCGGCAGGGCTCGGACCAGCCGAGCGGCGACGGCCCGATCGGCGCCGTCCACTTTGAGGACCCCGAGGTGCATTTGTCGGCGATCGGTTTCGGCTGCGTCCATCGAAGCGCCCACCCGCAGAGCCAGGGCCCCGGTGTGCACTCGGGGGTCATCCAGGACGGCGCCCAGCGGCGTCCCGTTGACCACCACGTTGGCACCCAGCAACGCGATCGACGGCAACGGCTCAGTGGCGCCCTGCGGCCCGGCCAGAACTTCGGCCAGTTGGTTGCGCAGTTGCTCCGGATCACCGTGCGTGATCGAGGTGATCGCGCTCGGTTCGATGCCTTGCTCCCGCAGCCCAGCGATCAATCTCGGTGACGCCAGCTGTGAATGATCTGTGGATTCGGCCGGCGCCGCATCCGTCGATGCGGAAGGAGCGGTCTCGGCTGTGGGGAGGAGAACGACCTCGATCGCGGGCTCCACCCGTCGCGCACGCGCCATCAGTACTCCACACACCCGATCTGCCCTGGCCGGGCATGCAGCTCCGGTCCCGGCACGGCGTTGCTCAGGACCCCAGCGTCGGACCGACCGACCAGGGATCTGCTCGGCTGAGTCGGGGAAGGTTAGCACCGCGTTCATGTCGGGGTCGGTTGAGCACATAGGCTCGGTCCGCACCACGTTGCCTGAACCGGCATTGTCCTGCGCCGAGAGAGCGTTTCGGCACTCTCTGTACCAAGACAATCGCTTTGGGTAACATAGAAATACAGCCTTGCTGTAACAAATCCGTATCGATGGAAAGCCGAGACGATGGTTCAGGTGTCAGAAGAGATGGCGGTTTTCGCATGAGCATCCAGGTGATCATTCTTGCGGCCGGGATGGGAACTCGGCTCGGCCGCCCGCACCCCAAACCACTGACAGTCCTGAACACCGGCCAGTCGATCATGGCTCAGCAATTCGAACGGGTTCACGATGCGTTCGGCGAGGCGGCCCGGGTCACCGTGGTCGTGGGATTCAAGATGGACCTCGTGATGGAGGCCTTCCCCGACGCACTCTTCGTCTACAACGAGGTCTACTCCGAGACGAACACCTCAAAGAGCTTGCTGAAGGGGCTGCGCAGCACCGTCGACGGTGGCGTGCTCTGGCTGAACGGTGACGTGGTCTTCGACCAGGGAATCCTGGAGTCGGTCAGCAAGTACGTGACCGCCGACGAGAGCTTCGTCTGTGTGAACACCGCCACTGTCGCCGAAGAAGAAGTCAAGTACACGGTCGACGCCGACGGGTACATCAACGAACTGTCGAAGCAGGTCGTTGGGGGTCTGGGCGAGGCTGTCGGGATCAACTTCATTTCCAGCGCCGACAAGCCGAAGCTGATCGAGCGCCTCAAGGAGTGCGGTGACCAGGACTACTTCGAGCGGGGCCTGGAACTCGCGATCGCCGGTGACGGCGTCCGGATCTTGCCGGTCGACATCTCTGCGCACAACGCCGTCGAGGTCGACACCGGGGAAGATCTGGACCGCGCCAACGCGATGTATTCCTGATCCCCAGCTAGCTATCCTGCCCTCCTCCCCCGCCGACCACCTCACCTAGTTAAGGAGGACAGAGATGGCCCTGCCGATCACCGTCTCCAACTTCCTGCGATCGCCGAATCGCGGCACCGCCGCCGCAATCGCCAACGCTGTCCGTAATCGGCAGCGGCGAGCCCGTCGGCTCACCCGCAGACCACGGCTGAACCGTGAGCCGGAAGGTTTCGCACCCACCACCGAGGTCGTGGTCTATTTCGCCGAGGACCCGCGCCGGCTGTACCAGCTGGACCAGTGGCTCCCGGTGCTGACCGAACTGAACGCCGTCCACCCGGTGACGATCGTTCTGCGCAAGCTGGACTCATACAACAGCCTCCAGGAACGGACCAGCCTGCCGACGGTCTACGCCCGGCGGCTCGCCGACGTCCTTGAGCTCTACGACGAGATCGACCCCAAGGTCGCGATCTATGTCAACAACGGGGTGGCGAACTTCCAGTCACTGGCGGTCTCGACGATCCTGCACGTTCACGTCAATCATGGCGAGAGCGACAAGGTCAGCATGGTTTCGAACCAGGCCAAGGCCTACGACCGAGTCTTCGTCGCCGGCGAAGCGGCCGAACGCCGACACGCCGCGGCGCTGATCGACTTCGACTCGGGGAAACTGGTCCGAGTCGGTCGTCCGCAGCTCGACCTGGAATTCGAACCCGTGCTCCCGGACACCGATCGGCGGACCGTGATCTACGCCCCCACCTGGGAGGGCGAGAACGACTTCAACAACTACTCGTCGACCGACACCTACGGGGTGCAGATCGTCCGTCAGTTGCTGGCCCTGGAAGGGGTCCGGGTGATCTACCGGCCGCATCCCCGGGTCGCGTCCAGCACCACCCCCGAGGTGATCGGCGGCCATCACGCGGTGATCGACTTGCTGACCGCGGCCGACGAAGCCAACCCCAGCGCCGGCCACTGCACGGCGATGGAGGGCAGCATCCTGGCGCTCTTCCAGCATTGCGACGCCATGGTCACCGACGTCTCCAGCGTGGGTCTCGATTTCCTCTACCTGCAGACCGACAAGCCGCTGTTCCTGACCGACCGGCGCAACGACCCGGAGCAGCTGGCAACGGACGCGCCGATCAGTGCTGCCGCCGACGTGATCGACTCCACGACGATCGATTCGTTCGGTTCGGTGGTGGCCGCCCGGTTGGTGGACGATGTCCAGCTCTCGCGCCGGAAGGAAATGCGCCGCTTCTACTTCGGTGATCTGGCCCCCGGCGAGAGCACCGAGCGCTTCCTGGCCGCCGTCGGTGAAGTGGTCGCGAGGCGGGATGAGCTGCTCAGCCAGCTGCCGCATCACCAGGTGCACGCCGCGGGTGCCGCAGCGGCCACCGGAGACATGGGTGCCGAGGAGGACGAGGTGCGCTTCGCCGCCGAGAACGCCCTGGCAGCGGCCGACGACGCGCTGCTCGCCGCCGAAGATGCGCTTGCGGCAGCGCACCAGCAGCACGAAAGTAACCTCCAAGGAGTGCCGATCTTGATCGATCCGGCGGCAGCGCCGAGCCCGGGAGGAATGCAGATCCGGTGACCCAACTGAAGGTGGGTGCACCGTTCACGACGGTGCCGACCATCATTTCGCACCGCGGTTTCGGCAAGGGCGTCGTTCGAGGCTTTCAGGAGAACACGCTGCCCGCATTCCTGGAGGCGCTGCGCTGCGGCGTCGACTGGCTCGAGGTAGACGTCCGCCGATCCGCCGACGACCAGCTGTTCGTGTTCCACCATCCGTCCGTCGCGGACGGCTCGTTCCTGGTCGACCTGTCGGCGGCGAAGATCAGGTCGCTCGGGATCCTCGCCCTGGACGACCTGATAGCCGCGATCCCGGACGGCATCGGGGTGGTCTTCGACGTGAAGACCTCCCTGGAGGATGCCCTCCGGCCGGCCGAACGGACCACCGCCGGCTTGTTGGTGCCCGTCCTGGAGCGAGAGCAGCGCCGGCGACGGCCGATCCTGGTCACCTCGTTCGACCCTGCGGTGCTGGTGCTGGTCGGTGACTGGGTTCCGGGGGTGGCTCGAGGCCTGCTCAGCTGGCTGTCGTTCCCGCTGCGCAAGGCGATCCCGGCGGCTGTGCACCTGGGACTCGAGGTCGTCTCGGTGCACTGGAAATCGTTCGCCGCCAACCCGACCGACCCCGCGCCGCATCACCGGGAGACCGCGTACTCGGTGGACGTCGCGCATCGGGCCGGACTGCAGGTGATTGCCTGGTCTCCGGCGCTCGAACTGGGCACCCAGTTGCTGGCCGCCGGGGTGGATGCGCTGATCGTCGACGACGTCCCCGGCGCCCTGGAGATCAATGCTCCTGGGCCGCCGGTCCCCCGTCGCGGATGAGCTCCCCCACGGACGCCGCCGGCCAGGGGTTCGTCGTGCTGGCCAACCCTGCGGCCGGGTCCGCCGACGACGACCTCACCGACCAGATCACCGATCGCCTCGGCCAGTACGGCACGGTGGTCCTCAGTCCGATCGGTGATGACCCGGACGACGACACCGCGCTGGATCGTGCGATCACCGAAGCGGACGGACGCTGTCTGGTGGTGGTCGGTGGAGACGGCAGCCTGCACCGCACGGTCGCCCGGATGACCGCCCTGGATCGGCTCGACCTCGAGGTAGGTCTGGTCCCGCTCGGCACCGGAAACGACTTGGCCCGGGGCGCGACATTGACGCTTGACCCGCTGGCCGCGGCGAGCGCGATCGGCAGGCTCAAGGCCCGCCCGATGGACCTGCTGATCGGCAACGATTCAGTGATTGTGAACGCCGTCCACCTCGGTCTCGGTGCGGACGCCGCGATCGCGGCCAGCCGATGGAAGAGCCGGCTCGGCGCGGCCGCCTATCCGCTCGGTGCCGTCGTGGCCGGTACCTGGTCCACCCCGTGGGAACTGAAGGTGACCGTCGACGGCCGAGTGCTGCATGACGGGATGACGGTTCTCGCCGGGATCGGCAACGGGCCCAGCATCGGTGGTGGCACCAGGATGTTCCCCGGCGCCCGACTGGACGACGGGCAGGCGGTGGTCGTGGTGGCCGGAAACCGGTGGGGCCGCGCGGGCCGGGCGGTCTTCGGCCGAAGTCTGCGCCACGGCCAGCACGGCCGCCTGCCCTGGGTTCGGGTGGCCCGCGGCCGCCACATCGAGGTCACCGGCGAGCCGGTGGCCGGCAACGCCGACGGCGAGATCTGGTCGGCCTCGCCGTCCTGGGAAGTGACGGTGAACCCGGCCGCCCTGCGGCTACGTCGCCCGTGAGTTCCTGTTCTGCTGCTCCTCCGGCTCCGGGAGGTACCGCACCTTACGCAGGTGCGCGACCATGCTGCGGATCAGCAGGATGGTGGCCACGGCCAGCAGGAACATCACCGCGAACCCCAGGAAGCCGGGCGAGACGGTGTCCGGATTGGGAACCGTGATCACCTTGGGGTCGGCTCCGAACACCCCGAGGCTCGCGGCATAGCTCAGCACATCAGACCACCGCTCGGTCGCGGATCCCGGCGAACAGGTCGTCCTCGGGAATCTCCGATTCCACCAGCGTACGCGCCAGCTCGTAGTCCTCGGTGGGCCACACCCGGGTCTGGACGTCGCGCGGGATGGAGAAGAACCAGCCGTCCGGATCGATCTGAGTGGCATGCGCCAGGAGCGCCTTGTCCCGACGATCGAACCAGTCTCCGCAGGTGATCCGGGTGGTGATATTCCGATCCGGGCGGTCGTCCCAGCGTGCCAGCCACTCCTTGAACGGCGACTCCACGCCCATCTCGAGCAGCGCCTCATGCATCGCGAACATCCGCGGCCGGGAGAAGCCCACGTCGTAGTACAACTTGAGCGGCTGCCACGGGTCGCCGCTGCCGACGTACCGGTCCGGATCCCCGGCCGCGTCGAAGGCCTCCACCGAGACCTTGTGGGTCATGATGTGGTCCGGGTGCGGGTAGCCACCCTCTTCGTTGTACGTGGTCATCACATGCGGGCGAAATTCACGGACCAACCGGACCAGCGGCGCCGACGCCGTCTCCAGCGGCTGCAGCGCGAAGCAGCCTTCCGGCAACGGAGGCAGCGGGTCGCCTTCGGGCAGGCCCGAGTCGACGAAGCCGAGCCACTTGTGGTTCACGCCCAAGGCAGCCGCGGCCGCTGCCATCTCCCGGCGCCGCACCTCGGGCATGTCGCGCAGCAGGTCTGGTTCGTCCTTCAATTTCGGGTTCAGCACGTCTCCGCGCTCACCCCCCGTGCAACTCACCACTAGGACGTCGACACCTTCATCGACATACCGTGCCATCGTTGCCGCACCCTTGCTCGACTCGTCGTCAGGGTGTGCGTGCACGGCCATGAGCCTTAGTCGCTCGGCCACCAGTGGTCCTCCTGAAAGTTCGTCGTCTCCGTAGGAGACAATCATGGCGGACGGGTAGTCATTCCCGAACGACGGTGGGCGGCGACGAAGCGTGTACCAGGAGCCGGCCGCCGACCGAGCAGTCTGATCTAGGTGAACGGTCGGATGAGATGAGCACGCTGGCGCAGGAGCGGTACGGACGGCGGAGCACGCCGGGCCGGCGCCGTTTGCTGCTCGCGGCCGGGGCTCTCGCGCTGGCCACCGCGCTCGGTTTCATCGGTTGGGTCACGCTCTACGGGCGGCCCTCGGTGAACTGGTCAGAGGTCGGCTATAACGTGGTCTCGGACAACGAGATCGAAGTCACTTTTGACATCAGCTTCAGCGGCAGCTCGGATTCCGGCTCCGGCGCACAGTCTGCCGTGTGCAGCGTTCAAGCACTCAATACCCTGGGGACCGAGGTCGGCCTGCGAGATGTTGTGGTCCCGGCCGGGCCGAAGGGTCGAGCCCGCACCACCGCAACCGTGCAGACTAGCGAGCGAGCCACAACCGGGCTGATCAAGTCCTGCACGCGGGCGAATGAGTAATTTCCGACCAAATGTCAGGCTGAGCTCCCGGCGGTTCTTGTTAAGCTCTAGGTTTCGCCCAGCAAAGCTTGGGTAGATACGACGCCTGCAGGGCGTGGACCCCTGGTTCGTCGCCGTCCACCGCCCTCGATCACGATCCCAGCCCAACTAGGAACGGAGTGGCACATGAGCGAGACCGGTGCTGCCGTCGCATGGCTGACCCAGGACGCCTTCGACCGGTTGAAGAAGGAGTATGACTATCTCTCCGGCGAAGGACGGACCGAGATAGCCAAGAAAATTGAGGCGGCCCGCGCCGAGGGCGACCTGAAAGAGAACGGCGGCTACCACGCGGCGAAGGATGAACAGGGCAAGCAGGAGGCCCGAATCCGGCAATTGCGCCAGCTGCTGGAAAATGCGCACGTCGGGGAATCCGCAGCGGACGACGGCACGGTCTCGTCCGGCAGCGTCGTCACGGTCGAACTGGCCGGCGAAGAGATGCGCTTCCTGCTCGGCAGCCGTGAGGTCGCCGGAGACACCGACCTCGATGTGTACAGCGAGATGAGCCCACTCGGAGCGGCCATCGTCGGCCACAAGATCGGCGACAGCGCCTCGTACACCGCCCCGAACGGGCGGGAGATCTCCGTGAAGATCCTGGACGCCACCCCGTTCAAGGTCTGACCAGACACCACCAGCCCGGCGCCCTGGTCGCTGCATTGATCGCCGTCCGAGATTCTGGCCTCCGCCAAGGATCTTCAGCGATCATTGCAGCGACGCAGGCCGTCCGGGCCCACGCCTAACTCTTAGGTAACCCCGGTTGTTACTGACCAGTGTGCAGTTCTGGCAGTATGCGCAGTATGTGCGGGCTGGCCGGAGAAGTCCGACTCGACGGTTCCCGGGCGAGCGTGGCGGCCGTCGACCGGATGGCGGCAACCATGGGCGACCGCGGTCCCGACGATTCCGGATCGTGGGCCCAGGGCCGAGTTGCGCTGAGCCACCGCCGGCTCAAGGTGATCGACCTGTCGGCGGCGAGCCACCAGCCGATGGTCGACCCGGTCGCCGGGCTGGTCGGCGTGTTCAACGGCTGCATTTACAACTACCGCGAACTGCGCGCCGAACTGGCGGCGAAGGGGCATCGGTTCTTCTCCACCGGTGACACCGAGGTGGTGCTGAAGGCCTATGCCCAGTGGGGCCTGGACTTCGTCGACCACCTGATCGGGATGTTCGCGATCGCCATCGTCGAGCGCGACTCCGGCCGGGTGGTGCTGGCCCGAGATCGGCTCGGGATCAAGCCGTTGTACCTGGCCGAAACCCGGGACGCAGTGCGATTCGCCAGCACTCTGCCGGCCTTGCTGGCCGGCCGCTCGGCCGCTGCGGACGACGTGCCGATCGATACCTCGATCGATCCGATTGCGCTGAGCCACTACCTCACCTTTCACAGCGTGGTGCCGGCTCCGCGGACGATCCTGACCGGCGTCCGCAAGCTTCCTCCGGCCACCGTCAGGGTCTACGAACCCGATCGAACTCAACGCGATTATGTTTACTGGACACCGAATTTCAGCCGCAATCCCGACCATGCGGGGTGGTCGGAACGAGACTGGCAAGATGCCCTGCAGGTCTGTCTCACCACTGCGGTGCGGCGCCGCGCGGTGGCCGACGTACCGGTTGGCGTGTTGCTCTCCGGCGGCCTCGACTCCAGCCTGGTGGTCGCGCTGCTGGCCGGGCTGGGGCAGAGCGAGCTGGCCACGTTCTCGATCGGATTCGACCCGGTCAACGGCCGGGTCGGCGACGAGTTCCACTACTCCGACCTGATCGCCGACACGTTCGGCACCGACCACCATCGCATTCGGGTCGCCGCCACCGACCTGGCGCCGGCCGTGGATGACGCGATCGAAGCCATGTCGGAGCCGATGATCAGCCATGACTGCGTGGCGTTCTACCTGCTCGGCCAGGCGGTGACCGGCCACCGGCGGGTGGTGCAGTCCGGTCAGGGCGCAGACGAGGTGCTGGCCGGCTACCACTGGTATCCGCCGCTGGCCGGGGTGGATCGCCACCGCGCGGCCGAGGTCTACGCGGCAGCGTTCTTCGACCGGGACGCCGCCGAGCTGGCCCGGGTGATCGACCCGGAATTGCTGCGCGCCACCGACGGCGCGGCTGCGGCTCTCGGATCGGCCAGGGACTATCTCGCGGCCCACTTCGACCAGCCTGGAGCGGACACCGCCGTGGACGCCGCGCTCCGGATCGATACTGCGGTGATGCTGGTCGACGACCCGGTGAAGCGAGTCGACAACATGACGATGGCGCACGGCCTGGAGACCCGAGTACCGTTCCTGGACCACGAATTCGTGGAGCTGGCCGCGAGTTGCCCACCGCAGCTGAAGCTCGCCGGAGGTGGCAAGGGCGTGCTCAAGGAGATCGCTCGCCGGGTGTTGCCGACCGAGGTGATTGATCGCCGGAAAGGGTACTTCCCGGTACCCGGTCTGACCTATCTCGAGGGCGCGATGCTGGACCGGGTCCGCGACGCCTTGCACGCTCCACAGGCCCGCGAGCGCACCCTGTTCCAGCCGCACTACCTGGCTGGATTGCTGGCGGCACCGAACGCCGCGCTCACCCCGCTGCAAGGCAACAAGCTGTGGCAGCTGGGACTGCTGGAGATGTGGCTGCAGGCCCGGGGGATCAGCTGAGCGACTTGGCTTCGACCGGCTCGGAAGGGCGCTCGGGCACGTCATCAGGGGCCGCTGCGGGCTCTTCGCCGTCCTCGCCGGGCCTGCCATCGGTGGTCGCTTCGTCGGAAGCCGGTTCGGTGGCGTCCGCGAGCGGACCGACCACCTCCTCGTCCGGGTGCGGCCCGTCGTCGTCGGCTCCGAACAAGTACGTCGCCACCACGTTGATCACCGCCACCAAGGGGACGGCGAACAGTGCCCCGACGATTCCGGCCAGCAGCACCCCGGCCGCGATCGCCAGGATCACGCCCAGCGGGTGCACCTGAACCGCCCGGCCGAGCAGGAACGGCTGCAACGCGTGCGCCTCGACCTGCTGCACCCCGATCACGATCGCCAGCATGATCAGCGCCTCCACCGGACCGCCGGACACCAGCGCCACCAGCACCGCGACACTGCCGGACACCAGCGCACCGACGATCGGCACGAAGGCACCGATGAATACCAGGACGCCGAGCGGCAGCGCCAGCGGTACGCCGAGGATGGCCGCCCCGATACCAACGCCGAGGCCGTCCACGAAGGCCACGATCAGGGTGGCTCGAACGAACGCGGTCAGGGTGGCCCAGGCCCGCACGCCAGCGCCTCGAACCCGGCGCCGAGCCGAGCGCGGGAACAGGCCAACCACCCAGCTCCAGATCCCTTCTCCACCGGCCAGGAAGAAGTAGCTGCTGAACAGCACCAGGAAGAACCCGGTCAGGACGTGCCCGAAGGTCGAAGTGACGGTCAAGGCGCTGGAGACCACGGTGCTGCTGTTGCCGCGCAGCGCATCCGAAGCCTGCTGCACATAGCTGTCCAGTTGGGCGTTGGTGAGCTTCAACGGGCTGTTCGCCAGCTGCTTCTGCAGTTCGGTCAGGCCGTCGGCGGCATCGTCGCGCAGGTCGGAGAACCCGGTGGCGATCTGCTGACCGATCAGGCCGATCAGCGCGGCCACGACCGCCAGTGAGATCAACACGGTGAGCAAGGCGGCCAGACCGTTCGGCAACCCGGGGCGAGACGCACTCCGGGCCAGAACCTGGTGGATCGGGCGAACCAGAGCCACCAGCAACAACGACACCAGCACTGGAACCACCAGCAACTGGAACATCACGAAACCCTTGCCGAGCAGGTAGATCATCACCCCGAGCAGCAACAACCGCCACGACCAGGCGGCGGAAACCCGCAATCCATAAGGGACTTCGACTGATCGTGACAGTTCTGGCGGCGAGATCCGCGGGCTCGGCTGGTTGCTCACCTCGCCATCTTCTCGTGCTCCGGCCAGTCTGCCCCGTCGAGACTCACCAGCCCGGCCCGAGCCAGCCGAGCGGCCGCCGCCGGAGCGCTCGGTGCCAGCAGCCCGGCGGCGAACAGAGTGGCGTGGACGTCGATCGAGAGCGCGGCCCGGTCCGGCACCGTCCAGCCGCCGCCGTGATCGGCCAGCAACGGCCGGAGGATCGCGGCGCGGGCTCGTGGGTCGGCGTGCCGCAGCACACCACCACTGCCGATCACGCGGTGGATCTCGCGTAACGGGCGTGGCGCTGCTCCCGGCCGGTCCGGTCGACCGTGCCGACGAACCGCGATCAGGATGGCGAGCGCGGCCAGTTCCCCGTCCAGCTCGACCGAGAAGTCTTCCTTCACCCGATTCGCTTGGCTGGGGTATGCCGAGAACCGGCCTACCTGATCCGCATAGGCGGACAGCCGAGTCGCTTGCTCCCCGATCAGCAGGCCCTCGGCGACCGCCGCCTCGACCAGGCCACGAGCGCCCGCCCGGACGCCGAGATCACCCTCCACGGTCCGGGCCCGCCACAACGGCTCGACCACCTGCCGCGCCGGTTGCCCCTCGCCGGTCCCGCGCTCGGGCGAACGCACCGAGTAGACGTCGGTGGTGGCCCCACCGACGTCCACCAAGAGCACGTCCTCCCCCAAGCCGGCCTCCCCCACGCTGGCCTCCCCCACGCCGGCCGGGCCAGGCGTTCCGGCCGGGAGGCTCTGCGCCGCGCTCAGCCCGAGCAGGCCGACCCCGTCGAGCACCGCGTCCGGGGTGGCAGCTCTGACCAGTTGAGCGAAGGTCCGGCCGGCCAGTCGCGCCGTGTCCCGGGACAACCCCTTGCCACCGATGACATGAGCCAGGAAAGCCTCCCGGATCGCCCGTCGAGCCGGCAACGGATCGAGGACGCCGATCTCCGGCAACACGTTCGCGGTCACGGTGACCCGGCGACCGCGGCCGAGCAGTTCCGCGCTGGCAGCGTGAGCGGCGTCGACGTTCGCCGCCAGCACCACCGGCGCCAGCCGAGCGATCGCGATGGCCCGGGCGTTGTGCACCACCACATCGGCGTTGCCGCCATCGGTGCCACCGGTCAGCACGATCAGATCCGGACGCGAGGCCCGGAGTGCGGCGATGCCGGCGGAGTCAAGTGGCCCCGAGCTCAGGTGGACCACCCGGCCACCGGCCGAGAGCGCCACTCGTTGCCCGGCTTCGGCGGTGACCAGCCGCTCGTAGCCGACCACGGCCAGCCGCAGCCCGCCGCCCGCGCTGGAGCAGACCAGGATGTCGTCCACCGGCCGGCCGGTCTGTGCCTCGGCCTGCTCGCGCACCGCGGCGATGCCGACCAGCACGTCCGGGCGGGTGGTCGGGTGCGTGGCGGTGGCCAACAGCTCGCCTGACGCCGCGTCGGCCAGGACGGCCTTGGTGAACGTCGATCCGACGTCCACACACAACACGTCAGTCATGCGCGCTCAGCCGAGTGCCTGGCGGAGATCCTGGATCAGATCGGCTGCGTCTTCCAGCCCGACCGAGATCCGGATCAGATCGTCCGGGACCTCCAACGCGGATCCGGCCACCGAGGCGTGAGTCATCAGGCCAGGGTGCTCGATCAGCGACTCCACGCCGCCGAGCGACTCGGCGAGAGTGAACACCGCAGCTCGCTTGCAGACCGAGAGGGCGGCCTCCCGACCGCCGTCCACCTGGAACGACACCATTCCGCCAAAGCGTCGCATCTGGCGGGCCGCCGCCTGATGGCCGGGCTGCTCGGGCAGACCGGGGTAGTAGACCCGGGTCACTCGCGGGTGCTCGGACAGCATCCTGACGACCTGCTCGGCGTTGTCGCAGTGCCGCTCCATCCGGACTGCGAGCGTCTTCAGCCCACGCTGGACCAGCCAGGCGTCGAACGGACCGGCGACCGCGCCCATCGCGTTCTGGTGGAATCCGATCCGCTCGGCGACGCCCGCGCCGACGTCGCCGACACCGGCCATCCAGGGCGCGATCGCGCCGTCCGCCACCACCAGGGCGCCGCCGACGACGTCCGAGTGACCGCCGGCGTACTTGGTGGTGGAGTGCACGACGATGTCGGCCCCGAGCGCCAACGGCTGCTGCAGATAGGGGGTGGCGAAGGTGTTGTCGACGACGAGGAGCGCGCCCACTTCGTGCGCGATCTCGGCCAGCGCCGCGATGTCGGCAACCGTGAGCAGCGGGTTGGTCGGGGTCTCGACCCAGATCAGCTTGGTGGAGCCGGGCCGGACGGCGGCCCGGACGCCGTCCAGGTCGACCAGGTGCGCTGCGCTGTGCTGAATGCCCCACGGTTCGGCGACCCGCGCGATCAGGCGGAAGGTGCCGCCGTAGGCGTCGTCCGGGATCACCACATGGTCGCCGGGGCGCAACAAGGCCCGCAGTACCGCGTCCTCGGCGGCCAGGCCGGAGGCGAAGGCGAAGGCCCGCGGGTTGGTGGCGTTCGGCGCCGACTCCAGTGCCGCCAGGCATTCTTCCAGCGCGCTCCGGGTGGGGTTGGCCGAACGCGAGTACTCGTACCCGGTTCCGAGACCCTGCCGCAGGCCCCCCACGCCGTCCTGCTTGTAGGTCGACGTCTGGTAGATCGGGGTCACTACGGCACCGGTCGCGGGGTCGGGATCGGATCCAGCGTGAATCGCCCGGGTGGAGAATCCGGCATCGGCCCAGCGTGCGCTCTGCTGCTCAGTCACGGCTACCGAGGTTACTCCCGACCACCGACAGCCGTCCGCTGACCTGCCGCGACCAGGCGCTGCCGACGGATGATCGCGCCCTGGGCCCGTCACCGTCCTGCTCATCGGCACATAGCGGACGGATTTCGCGACCCCGGCCTAGGCACGGACTGGTTGGCTGATCGGGAACGACGGCGGCCCTCGCGTGGTTGAGCAGGGTGGACGACGCGCCCGCCTGGCGCGCTCATCCGTCAGATGACCATGGCAACGTGGTCGGAGGAGGATTGATGATGTTCGGCAGCAGGCTCAAGAGCACGATGGTTGCCCCGGATAAGGCGCTGCGCGGGCGGGAGTCCCGGCCGTACCACGTGCCGGCCCAGCACGCCATCCTCGGTACCCCGCTTGAGGGCCCCTGGCCAGCTGGAACACAAGTGCTCTATGTCGCTCTGGGCTGTTTCTGGGGTGCCGAGAAGGCGTTCTGGAGCGTACCTGGCGTTGTCACCACGGCCGTCGGCTACCAGGGCGGCTACACCCCGAACCCGAGCTACGAGGAGACCTGCAGCGGGCTCACCGGGCACACCGAGATGGTGCTGGTCGCCTACGACCCGAAGCAGGTGACGGTGGAGCAGCTGCTGAAGGTGTTCTGGGAGTCGCACGACCCCACCCAGGGCTACCGGCAGGGCAACGACCTCGGCACCCAGTACCGCTCGGCGGTCTACTGGACGACAGCCGAGCAGCAGGCCGCCTACGAGTCCACCGCGGCGGCCTACCAGACGGCGTTGAAGAAGGCCGGCTACGGCGAGATCACCACTGACGCCCGCTCCGCCAAGGACGCCGGCGAGTTCTACTACGCCGAGGATTACCACCAGCAGTACCTCTACAAGAACCCGAACGGCTACTGCCCGGCCCACAGCACCGGCGT
>DATINJ010000189.1:0-11118 GCA_035474375.1 Kineosporiaceae bacterium
CACTGCCGGGGATGTCGGTGATCCAGATCAGGGTGGATCGCAGTGCGCACCGCGCTCTGGCCGACCGGCTACGCGCCGCCGCCCTGGCCGCCCTGGCCAGCTAGCTCGTGCGCCGCGAGCGCATGCATGGACCAGGTTTTCTCATTCACGATCGTAGATGCGAATGGCGCGGCTTGCTCTTCGGGCAAGGGCACGCCGGCGCTGACGCGCCTCCCAAGTGCATGAACGGTTCAGGGCCCTGCGGGCCACCCCGAGGGTTGACATGAGGGAGGGCGGCCCAACCTCGGGTTCCTGGCCGTGATGATCTTCGACCCCTGGGTGATGATCGGCAGGTGCGCCCGGTTTCGTGCCGCGAAAGGCTCTTCACGCGGGCGTAACTGGCGATCTTCGCGGGAGGGGGCGGCTATTTCGACCGATCACGGATCGCATCAGCCTTTCGTCAACCAAGTGGTTGACATTGCGGCGGGCTCGGGCATACGGTTTCGTCAACCAATCGGTTGAGAATTCGAGGATGAGATGACTGACTCGCTGTCCCAGGCTTTCGCGGCCCTGGCCGATCCGACCAGGCGTGACCTGGTCGCGCGGCTGACCGACGGCGACGCCACGGTGAGCCAGTTGGCGGCGCCTTACCAGGTGAGCGTGCAGGCCATCTCCAAGCACCTGAAGGTGCTCGAACAGGCCGGCCTGGTCAGCCGTGCCGCGGCGGGCCACCGCAGCCCGGTGCACCTGGAGGCCGAGGTCTTTGACCTGATGACCAAATGGATCGAGCGCTACCGGCAGCGGGCCGAGGCCCGGTACCGGCGGCTGGACGCCGTGCTGGCGCAACTGGACGACGAGGAGGCCGGGCACCGCCCGACCCGCGAGGAGGAGACAGCATGAACAACACGATGACGACCGCGACGATCGAAGCGGATCCAACGGTCCCGATCATCCGCATCACCCGGGACTTCGCGGCCACCCCGGCCCAGCTGTTCCGGGCGCACACCGACCCGGAGCTGTTCGCTCGGTGGGTCGGCCCGGACGGGATGGCGACCACCGTGGACCGCTGGGACGCCACCACCGGCGGCAGCTGGCGCTACGTGGCCGCCAGGGACGGGATGGAGTTCGGCTTCCGCGGGTGCTTCCACGAGGTCCGGCCGGACCGGATCGTGCAGACCTTCACCTGGGAGGGTGAACCGGACGGCGTCGCGCTGGAGACGCTCACCTTCGAGGACCTCGGCGACGGCCGAACCCGGCTGCACGCCCAGTCGCTGTGCGACAGTTTCGAGGGCCGGGACGCGTGGCTGCGCAGCGGGATGGAGGTCGGCGTGGACCAGGGCTACGCCAAGCTGGATGCTCTGCTCGCCGCCGATCAGGCCGCCGGGAACGCCGAAGGAGCCGAGGCATGAGCCTTCCCACCGACCCGGCCGAGCGTCATCGCGCGGTGTCCGCTGGGTTCACCTCCCGGGTGCGGGGCACGTCCGACTGGGACGCGCCCGCTCCGGTGCCCGGATGGCGCGCTCGGGACGTGGTCGCCCACTTGGTCGAATGGTTTCCGGGTTTCCTGAAGAGCGCGACCGGCCTGGAACTGGACCGCGGCCCATCCCCGGAGGAGGACCCGGTCGCCGCCTGGCAGGTGCACACCGACGCGGTGCAGCGACTGCTCGACGGGCCGGCGTCGACCACTGCCTTCCGGCACCCGATGGTGGGGGCGATGCCGCTGCCGGAGGCGGTCGACCGGTTCTACACCTCCGACGTGTTCATGCACACCTGGGACCTGGCGCGCGCCACCGCACAGGACGAGCGGCTCGACCCGCAGACCTGCGCCGATCTGCTCGCCGGGATGGTGCCGATCGAGGAACTGATCCGGTCCTCGGGGCAGTACGGCCCGCGAGTACCGGTGCCGGACGACGCCGACGTGCAGACTCGCCTGCTCGGCTTCATCGGTCGCGATCCGGTAAAGCGCCCGGTCGCACCTCGGTGACCGCCCACGTCCTGCGTGGGGATCGAAGCGTTCATCACTCGCTGGATGAACGGGCGAGGGCTCACGGGGGAGAGGCTGACTCCAGGGCTTCGCGGATCGGGAGCAGCTTGGCGTTGGATTCGGCCAACTCGGCGGCCGGGTCGGAGCCGGCGACGATGCCACAACCGGCGAACAGGCGGAGCGAGTGGGCGTCGTCCGGGTCGATCCGAGCGCAGCGCAGGGCGATGCCCCACTCACCGTCGCCCCGCGCGTCCAACCAGCCGACCGGCCCGGCGTAGCGGTCTCGGTCCATCCCCTCGACCTCATCGATCAGGTCGGCGGCTGCGGCGGTGGGGGTGCCGCAGACCGCAGCGGACGGGTGCAGGGCCTCGGCTAGCTGCAACGACGTCCCGCCGTCCGCCAAAACCCCGGTGACATCGGTGGCCAGGTGCATGACGTTGGCCAGGTGCAGGACGAACGGAGACTCCGGGACGTTGGTGGTCGTGCAGTACGGCGCGAGCGCGTCGGCCACGGAGCGGACGGCGTACTCGTGCTCCTCCAGATCCTTGCTGGAGCGGGCCAAGGAGGCCGCCAGCGCCAGGTCGTGGGCGTCGTCCTGACTGCGCCGGATGGTTCCGGCCAGCACCCGGGAGGTGACCAGCCCGCGCTCCAGCTTCACCAGCATCTCCGGGGTGGCACCGAGTAGGCCGTCCACGCTGAACGTCCAGCATCCCGGGTAGCGCTCGGCCAGCCGGATGAGCAGCCGGCGTGGGTCTATCGGTTCGCTGGAGTGCGCCAGGAGATCCCTGGCCAGGACGACCTTCTCGACCGAGCCGGCGCCGATCCGGGCGATCGCGTCGGCAACCACGCATTCCCATTCGGCGCTGGAGCGGAGGCCGTCGGCGAAGGTCACCGTCGCGGTGGCCGGAATCGGTGGCGCGGCCGGAGCGATGTGCCGGATCGGCGGCAGGACGGCGCCGGCTCCGATCGTGGTCAACCACCAGGTGCCGGCTTTGTGCCCGATCAGCACCTCGGGCACCACCAGAACACCGCCCGCCTCGGATTTCGGCGAGAAGGCGAAGGAACCGAAGGCCACCGGTCCAGTGCCCGGCAGCCGGACCTCGTCGCGGATCACCGAACGAGCCATCAGCTGCGACCAAGCCTGCTGCGCGTCGGCGAAGCGGCCTGACCCGGAGGTGCTGACTCGGGCCGCCTCGCCCCAGCCGACCAATCCTTCACCACGGCGTACCCAGGCGAGTGCTGCCTGGGCAGGCAGCAGCTCCAGCAGGGCGCCGGGATCGGGGAGCGGCACGGTGCGGCTTACCAGGGGCAACATGGCCGGTGCGGTCGTCATCGTGGTTCAGCGTAGAACGCTCGGAAACGGGACTTGACGGGAGGTCCGGGCTCGATCGGGAGTCACCCGATCCGCTGGTCGGGGCGAAGCGGCCAGGATTGGGGTAGATCAGGCCGATGGCTGGATTTCCCCCAATCGCCAGTTCTCTCGCCCGCGTCAGCGCTCGGGGAAGCGAGGCGGGCCGATCCGGCCATCAGAACTACCCGAATCGGGCTTGACGCGAGGGCGGGGCTAGATCAATCTCACCCGCATGACACGAGCCAGGCCCAGCCGCAAAGCACGCTGGGCGATCGGGCTCAGTGTGGTGACCTTTTTCTCCCTGGTGACGCTCGGCGCCGTATTTGTTGCGCTGGGTCAGTTGATCTCTGGGGCTGGGTTCGCGGACGGCACTGGCTCGGCGGAGAGCTGGACGGACACTCCGGCGACGGCGACGATCCTGGACGTCGACGTCTACAACCTGGACGACGAGCCGGTGCCGCGCTCCTTCGATCGCCGCAATGGCGCCGCTGGATACGCCGAGGTGGACATCAAGTTCAAGAACGACGGCAACGTCGCGGACGGCGTCCGGACGTCGGTGACCTGGATGTCTTGGCCGGACGACGAGGAACTGCCCGAGGTCGGTGACCGGGTCAAGATCGTGTATCACGCGAGTGATCCGGAGTACCGGCCCGAGCTGGCCGGCGCTTCGGGAGGTGCACCGGTGAGCATTCTCGGGCCGCCCACCGGTAGTTGGCAGGGCGCGGCGAGCGGAACCGAGTCGGACGGCGTGACGGCGCCAGTGCGCTGGACGATCGGAGTCGGTGGTCTACTCACGCTGCTCAGCCTGGTGGCAACGGTGATCTGGGCCCGCCGGGCCGAGCCTGCCACGCCGAGCGAGGGCCAGCATCCGGCCCAGCTGTACCCCGGCCAGCAATACCCAGCGCAGCCGTATCCAACACAGCCATACCCAGGCCAGCAGTTCCCGGCGCTGCAGAGCCCGGCACCGCAGTACCCGCCGCAGTACCCGGCACCGCAGTACCCGCCGCAGCCGCTGGCGACCACCCAGCCGCCACCCACCCAGCCGCCACCCACGCAGCCGCCACCCGAGCGACTGGTCCCGCCCGGTTGAGCCCGCTCCGGTGACGCGTGGGATCATCGAGTCATGTCCCGCGCCAACCTGGAGAAGACGCCGCACGAAGTGGCGGCGATGTTCGACGGGGTCGCCGCGAAGTACGACCTCACCAATGCCGTGCTCTCGTTGAGTCAGGATCGGCGCTGGCGGCATGCCGTCGCCGAGGCGCTCGACCTGCGCCGCGGTGAGAAGGCGCTCGACCTCGCGGCCGGCACCGGCACCTCCAGCGAGCCGTTCGTCGACGCCGGAGTGCTCACGGTGCCCTGCGACTTCTCCCTGGGCATGCTCCGGGTGGGTCGCAAACGCCGCCCCGACCTAGCCTTCGTTGCCGGTGACGCCACCCGACTTCCGTTCGCGGACGGCGCTTTCGACGCTGTGACGATCTCGTTCGGGCTGCGCAACGTGGTCGACGTGCCTGGTGCGCTGGAAGAGATGCTGCGAGTCACCCGGCCCGGCGGCCGGATCGTGGTCTGCGAGTTCTCGCACCCGACCTGGGCGCCTTTCCGGACCGTTTACACCGAGTATCTGATGCGTGCGTTGCCGAAGGTGGCCCGCGCGGTGAGTTCCAATCCGGATGCCTACGTGTATCTCGCCGAGTCGATTCGGGCCTGGCCCGACCAGGCCGGGCTGGCCGATCGGCTGCGTTCGGCGGGCTGGAGCGAGGTTGCTTTCCGGAACCTCTCCGGTGGCATCGTCGCGTTGCATCGCGCCATCCGCCCCTAAGGGTTGCCTAAGTTATTTCCCGCTTCGGGGCAGTCGTAGACTCCACCTCGTGAATCACTTCACAAGCTGGATTGCTCCCACGGCAAAAATAGCCGCGGGTGTCGATCGGCTCGCGGTAGCGGGCCGTGATCTAGATAATCCTCCGAGGGTCTTGACCCGGTCGCGAGCCCTGACTCAAGGGCCCATCGCCGGGCCCCTAGGATGGGCCCGGCCTGGCGCGGAGCCGGGAACAGGCGTGACGAGATCGGAAGGGCTGCGGTCGTGAATTCCTACGTCCCGATCCTGGCGCTGATGGCGATCGCGGGCGGCTTTGCCGTCTTCTCCATCACGGCGGGCGCGTTGTCCGGCCCCAAGCGGTACAACCGGGCCAAGCTCGATGCCTACGAATGCGGAATCGAACCGAGTCCGCAGGCGTCCGGCGGTGGCCGCTTCCCGGTGAAGTACTACCTAGTGGCGATGCTCTTCATCATCTTCGACATCGAGAGTGTCTTCCTGCTGCCCTACGCGGTCGGCTTCGACGGACTCGGCTGGCCTGCGCTGGTCGAGATGGTGCTGTTCGTGATCACCGTTTTCGTCGCTTATGCCTATGTGTGGCGGCGCGGCGGACTCGAGTGGGACTGACCGCACAGCTTACGAAGAGGGGCCTGTAGATGGGTATCGAGGAAAAGCTTCCGAGCGGCTTCATGCTGACCTCGGTCGAGAAGCTCGCCGGGTACATGCGCAAGAGCTCGTTCTGGCCGGCCACCTTCGGCCTGGCCTGCTGCGCGATCGAGATGATGACCACCGGCGCGCCGCGGTACGACCTCGCACGCTTCGGCATGGAGGTCTTCCGCGCCTCGCCGCGGCAGGCCGACCTGATGATCGTCGCCGGCCGGGTCAGCCAGAAGATGGCTCCCGTCGTCCGCCAGGTCTACGACCAGATGGTCGAGCCGAAGTGGGTGCTCTCGATGGGCGTCTGCGCCTCGTCCGGCGGGATGTTCAACAACTACGCGATCGTGCAGGGCGTGGACCACATCATCCCGGTGGACATCTACCTGCCGGGCTGCCCGCCGCGACCGGAAATGCTGATCAACGCCATCCTTGAACTGCACAAGCAGATCCAGGACATGCCGCTCGGTGTCAACCGGGTGAACGCCGCGAAGGCCGCCGAGGCGGCCGCGCTCGCCGCCACCCCGACCTCCCAGATGAAGGGCCTGCTCAGGTGACGGACGGCATTCAGAACGCCGACGAACTGCCGGCCACCAAGAACCCCGCAGCAGAGGTTGTCACTACCCGGCACGGGATGTTCGGCAACCACGGCACCGGGGACACCTCCGGCTATGGCGGCCTGGTGCGGAGCGTGGCTCTGCCACCGCCCTCGCCGCGGCCCTACGGCGGCTGGTTCGACGAGGCCGCCGACACCCTGGCGACTGCCCTGAACGAGGCCGGGACCGACCCTGAGGTCGCGATCGAGTACGTCGTCGTCGACCGTGGGCAGCTGAGTTTCGTGGTCCGCCGCGAGCACATCGTCGCCGTCGCGCAGGCCCTGCGCGACCAGCCGGACCTGCGGTTCGAGATGTTCTCCGGGGTCAGCGGGGTGCACTTCCCGGACGACACGGGTCGCGAGCTGCGCGCCGTGTATCACCTGCTCTCGATCACCCATAACCGCCGGGTCCGGCTCGAGGTCAGCGCGCCGGACAGCGACCCGCACATTCCCTCCGTGGTCGAGGTCTACCCGAGTGCCGACTGGCACGAGCGGGAAGCCTGGGACTTCTTCGGGATCATCTTCGACGGTCACCCAGCGCTGACCCGGATCCAGATGCCCGACGACTGGCCCGGGCACCCGCAGCGCAAGGATTACCCGCTGGGTGGCATCCCGGTGGAATACAAGGGCGCGACCATTCCGCCACCGGATATTCGGAGGTCCTACTCGTGATGACTGCAACGGGCGCGACCATCCCGGCTCTACCGCAGGATATTCGGAGGTCCTACTCGTGACCGAATCCACGATCGACGCCGACGCGGGGATCACCCCGCCGGACAGCGGTACCGCCGAGGGGCGGGTCTTCACCGCCGCCGGCGGTGACTGGGCCGACATCGCCGAGGAGGCCGCCAGCCTCGGTGAGGAGCGGATCGTCGTCAACATGGGTCCGCAGCACCCGTCGACGCACGGCGTGCTCCGCCTGATCCTCGAAATCGACGGCGAGACAGTGACCGAGGCCCGCTGCGGCATCGGTTACCTGCACACCGGCATCGAGAAGAACATGGAGTTCCGCTCCTGGACCCAGGGCGTGACCTTCTGTACCCGGATGGACTACCTCACCCCGCTGTACCAGGAGACCGCGTACTGCCTCGGGGTGGAGAAGCTGCTCGGGATCACCGACGACGTCCCCGATCGGGCCACCGTGATCCGGGTCCTGCTGATGGAGCTCAACCGGGTGTCCTCGCACCTGGTCGCGCTGGCCACCGGCGGGATGGAGATCGGCGCGCTGACCGTGATGACGGTCGGATTCCGGGAGCGCGAGGTCGTCCTGCACCTGCTGGAGATGATCACCGGCCTACGGATGAACCACGCATTCATCCGGCCCGGCGGTCTGGCCCAGGACCTGCCGCCCGGCGCGATCGACGCGGTCCGCGAGGCGATTCCGACGCTGCGCAAGGGCATCGCCGACATCGAGAAGCTGTCCAACGAAAACCCGCTGGTGAAGGCCCGACTGGTGGATGTCGGCTACCTCGACCTGGCCGGTTGCATGGCACTCGGGATCACCGGTCCGGTGTTGCGCTCCACCGGTCTGCCGCATGACCTACGCAAGAGCGAGCCGTACTGCGGCTACGAGACCTACGACTTCGAGGTCCAGACCTGGGACACCTGCGACGCCTACGGGCGCCTGCGGATCCGGATCAACGAGATGAAGGAATCGCTGAAGCTCGTCGAGCAGACGCTGGACCGGCTCCAGGAGATGGGCCCGGGCCCGGTGATGGTCGGCGACCGCAAGATCGCCTGGCCGGCTCAGTTGGCGATCGGCAGCGACGGGATGGGCAACAGCCTGGACCACATCAAGGAGATCATGGGCACCTCGATGGAGGCCCTGATCCACCACTTCAAGCTGGTCACCGAGGGCTTCCGGGTTCCGCCGGGGCAGGTTTACCAGTCTGTCGAGACGGCCCGTGGCGAACTCGGCGTGCACCTGGTGTCGGACGGCGGCACGCGGCCCTACCGGGCGCACTTCCGGGATCCGTCATTCGTGAACCTGCAGGCGGTGGCGGCAATGAGCGAAGGCGGTCAGATCGCCGACGTGATCGTCGCGGTAGCAAGCATTGACCCCGTCATGGGAGGGGTGGACCGCTGATGGCGCTTTCACCGGAGGCGGTCGAGCGACTCACCGCCGAGGCCACCGAGATCATCGCCCGCTACCCGCAGGCCCGCTCGGCATTGCTGCCGATGTTGCACCTGGTGCAGAGCGAAGAGGGCTTCGTCAGCCCGGACGGCGTTGCGCTCTGCGCCGGCCTGCTCGATCTGAGCACGGCCGAGGTTTCCGCGGTCGCGACCTTCTACACCCAGTACAAGCGGCACCCGAACGGCGAGTACACCGTCGGGGTGTGCACCAACACGCTGTGCGCGGTGATGGGCGGCGACGCGATCTTCGAGTCGCTGGAGGATCACCTCGGGATCGGCCACGACGAGACCACCGAGGACGGCAAGGTCACCCTCGAGCGGATCGAATGCAACGCGGCCTGCGACTACGCGCCGGTGCTGATGGTGAACTGGGAGTTCTTCGACAACCAGACGCCGTCCTCGGCCCGGGAGGTCGTCGACCAGATCCGCGCCGGACAGCCGGTCGTCCCGACCCGCGGCGCGAACACCGTGGCCACCTTCAAAGAGGTGTCCAAAGTGCTGGCCGGGTTCGACGACGGTCGGGCCAACGAGGGAGTCGGCGCCGGACCGGCGTCCCTGCGCGGCACCCTGCTCGCCGCGGAGAAGGGCTGGCGGGCGCCCGAACCCGAGCGCGAGAACGGCAACGGCCGCGCGGACACCGCCTCGGCGGCCAAGGACTCCACGGCCAGGGCGGCTAGCAGCAGCGGCTCGGACGCCCCCGCGGTGCCGGCCGGAACGGCCGATCGGGCCGGGACGACGGCAGGTAAGCCTCCGGGCGAAGCCACCGCAGGCGAGAACGACCCCGGCACCGGAACCCAGAAGGAGGGCTGAGCCTGATGTCCATCGACACAGCTGCAGCCGAGCGACCTGCCGCCACTCTCACTCCGGTGCTCTCCGCGTTCTGGGACGACCCGGAGTCGTGGACGCTTGCTACCTACGAACGCAACGGCGGCTACCAGGCGCTGCGGACGGCGCTCGGGATGGATCCCGCAGCCGTCGTCACCGCGGTCAAGGACTCTGGCCTGCGCGGTCGCGGTGGTGCGGGCTTCCCGACCGGCCTGAAGTGGAGCTTCCTGCCGAAGCCGGACGGTCTGCCGCGCTACCTGGTGATCAATGCGGACGAGTCCGAGCCGGGAACCTGCAAGGACATCCCGCTGATGCTGGCGACGCCGCAGTTCTTGATCGAAGGCGCGATCATCACCTGTCACGCGATCGGCGCCGAGCGGGCGTTCATCTACCTGCGTGGCGAGGTCGTGCACGTCTATCGCCGGCTGCTCGCGGCGGTCGCCGAAGCGCGGGCCGCCGGGTATCTCGGTGAGAACGTGCTCGGCTCCGGTAAGAACATTGACATCGTGGTCCATTCGGGTGCGGGCGCGTACATCTGTGGGGAGGAGACGGCGCTGCTCGACTCCCTCGAAGGGCGCCGTGGCCAGCCACGGCTGAAGCCGCCGTTCCCTGCCGTCGCCGGGCTTTACGCCCGTCCCACGGTGGTGAACAACGTCGAGTCGATCGCCAGTGTTCCCTCGATCATCACCAACGGCGCCACCTGGTTCGCTGCCTTGGGGACGCCGAAATCGGCCGGTTACGGTCTGTTTTCGCTTTCCGGGCACGTGCGTCAGCCGGGTCAGTACGAGGCTCCGCTGGGAATCACCCTGCGCGAACTGCTGGAGATGGCCGGCGGGATCCGGGAAGGTCACGAGCTCAAGTTCTGGACGCCGGGCGGGTCTTCCACCCCGCTGTTCACCGATGCGCATCTGGACACCCCGCTGGACTTCGAGTCGACCGCCGCAGCCGGTTCGATGCTCGGCACCCGGGCCCTGCAGTGCTTCGACGACACCACCTGCGTGGTCCGCGCCGTCCTGCGCTGGACCGAGTTCTATGCGCACGAGTCCTGCGGCAAGTGCACGCCATGCCGGGAGGGCACCTACTGGCTGGTGCAGGTGCTGCGCCGGCTGGAGAACGGCCAGGGCGACGAGGCTGACCTCGACAAACTGCTCGATATCTGCGACAACATCCTGGGCCGTTCGTTCTGCGCCCTCGGTGACGGCGCGACCAGCCCGATCACGTCGTCGCTGAAGTACTTCCGCGACGAGTACGTAGCGCATTTCACGAATGCCGGGTGTCCCTTCGACCCCGTCGCGTCGACCGTCTTCGCAGGAGCGCTCGCTCGATGACCGTCACCACGAGCACGCCCGCCGGCAGCGGCGGCGGGATGCAGAAGAATGAAGACCTGGTCACCTTGACCATCGACGGGTTCGAGGTGAGCGTCCCCAAGGGCACGCTCATCATTCGGGCCGCCGAGATGCTCGGCATCGCGATCCCGCGGTTCTGCGACCACCCGCTCCTCGACCCCGTCGGCGCCTGCCGTCAGTGCCTGGTCGAGATCACCGACGCCGGCAACGGTCGTGGCTTCCCCAAGCCGCAGGCGTCCTGCACGATCGAGGTCGCCGCGGGCATGGTCGTCAAGACCCAGCTCAGCTCACAGGTCGCCGACAAGGCGCAGCAGGGCGTGATGGAGCAGCTGCTCATCAACCACCCGCTCGACTGCCCGGTCTGCGACAAGGGTGGCGAGTGCCCGCTGCAGAACCAGGCGATGACGCACGGTCAGGGCGAGACCCGCTTCACCGAGGTCA
>DATINJ010000190.1:0-21334 GCA_035474375.1 Kineosporiaceae bacterium
ATTGCCGCCGAGGACCACGGTAATCCGTCCAGCGGGCAGGACCAGGTCGACGTCACGCAGCAGCCACCCGCGGGAGCGGGCATACCGCTTCCACACTCCCTGCGCCTCGGCTACCACCGCCATCGACGCAGCATCCCAGCATGTGCCGCCGTGCTCCAAACGTCGCAGGCGCGTAGCGCAAGCCCAGCGTCACGGCCGACCCTGGCTCGCGCAGACGATGTCCAAACTGCGACCGTCGGTGGCTCGCGAGGCCACCCCGCCCGGGCCGATCGGAGTGCCGGGATTTGCGGTTCAAAGTCCTTGATCAGGGACGCCGAAACCGGTGTCAGAGTGGAGCAGCTCGTCGCCGCGGACGAGGATATGGGTGACCGTGGTCCGAAAGCCGATGTAGGAGAACAGGAAATGCAGGTGCGCTCGCATCAACGATCAGCAGGCAGCTTCGAGCATCTGCCCGACCGAGCCGTCATGCGGGATCGGGTACGGCGTCGGTGTGATCCCCCAGAACCGGCACACCGAGACCCGCCCATCGGTCGCGGACCCTCCGCCGATACCCAATCTTGCGCGGATCTTCAGATCGGCGACCACTGGGCAATTGCCTGCGAGTGGGTGGATTTCGCGGACGACGTGGTCGTAGCTGTGGTCTCCGAGGCCGGCGGTGACGTCGATGTCGGACTGTTCGACGCCACGCCGGATCTGAGCGCCCTGCTGCCGAGAACCAGGACACCACACCAGGGCTAAGGATTGTCGAGGTCGATGGTGGTGAGGCTCAGGAGAAACTCCCAGAACTCGTCAGCGGCTGACGGTTCCTGGTCGTCCGTCCGGTCCTCGTCGTCCCCCGGAGAGGGCGAACGCGACGGGTCCTCCGGCCTCCCGGATGCGGTCGCCCCCGGGTGAGGTGCGTTCCGTGAAGCGGTTGGACGAGGCTTCGGCGAACGGGTTGGCTTCGGCACCGCGCGCTCGGTCTGCGTCGGCTCGGCGACCGGCGACGGAGAACTGACGACGATCGCTTCCTCGGTGGCGGTCGGCGAGCCGACCGGCGGCTGGGTAGCGACAGCTGCTGTCGCCGAGGAAGCCTGATCTCCGCCACCCCACCCCAGGACCAGGGCGGCGCCGATTCCGGCTGCCACAACGACTGCGGCGGCGGTGGCCGGCCTCAACCAGGTCTTCACGATCAGCCCGGATTGCCGGTCACTACCGCGCGGGCGCAGCTGAGCGGACGCTACGGAGCGAGGCTCGGACAGCTCGGACCGGCCGGGCTGCCAGGAGCCGTCGAGGATGGCGGGACAGCGCCGGAGAACCTCCTGGAGGGTGGGACGACGCTCCGGATCTTTCCTCAGGCAGTCCGCGATCAGCTCGCGTAGGCCGTTGTCGCTGATCCCGGAAAGGTCGGGGTCGCCGTACGCCACGCGGTGGGTCACGGAGGCGATCGAGCCGTTCCCGAAGGGGCGGCGGCCGGTCGCGGCGAAGCACAGCACGGCCCCCAGCGCGAACACGTCGCCGGCCGGGCTGAACTGATCGCCCTTCGCTTGCTCTGGAGGCATGTACCCGGCCGAGTCGGCCGCTGAGCGAACCGTTGTGAGCACGCCGGCACCGGTGGCCTGGGCGATGCCGAAGTGGATCAAGCGGGGTCCGTCCTCGACCATCCGCACCTTCGACGGCTTCAGGTCGCGGTGCACCAGGCCCGCATCGTGGATGCTGATCAGCGCCTGAGCTATGCCCGCGGCCAGCGTGATGGCACTGGCAAGGTTCAGCGGTCCGCTGTCACCGATCAGTTCGTTGAGTGTCGGCCCGTCGACATACTCCACCGCCACCCACGGTGGGCGCATGTCCGGATCGGCATCTGCGAAGGCGGCGGTGTGGCTGCCGGTCACCTGCCGGGCGGCGGTGATCTCGCGCTGGAATCGTTGCTGGAACGCCGGATCGTCGGACAGGAACTGGTGGATCACGTTGAGAGCGAACAGCGCACCTGAGGAGTTCCGGGCGAGGTACACCCGGCCCATTCCGTCCGAGCCCAGCCGAGAGATCAGCTCGTAGCGCCCGACGTGTCCAGGATCGTCGATCTCTAGCGGCTCCATCCGAGACCTCCGTCGACTCGAACCGCACCGGTTGATTTCTTGACCGCGGCATTCCCGAATACGGTTCCGAGCGACGATCTGTTCAATGTGAGACTTCCAGCCTTCCCTGTTCCGCCCCTGGTCAGCCCGCCTTTTCTGGTTTGGCGCTCAAAGAGTACAGGTCACCGCAGACGTGGATGATCAACGCAACCTCACCCAAGCTGCCCTGGTTCGCGGAGAAGTCGTTGATCAGAGGGAAAATTGGCACGCCGTAGGCTTGGACCGAGGAAGCCTGCCGAGGAAGGTCGAGAACATGTCGGAATCGCTGTCTCAGGCCACCGTCGACGAGTTGGACCCTGATTCGCTGACGGCGCTGAGCGCGGCTTGGCACTCGGCACTCGAGGGTGAACTGCCACGGGCGGTACAGCTGCGACGGCGATTGCATGCTGAACCGGAACTGTCCGGTCAGGAGCAGGCGACCGCCGCGCTGGTCGCGGCGGCGATCTGCGACGGCACGGATCTCGGCCAGGAATGCGTCGCTTCGACCGGCCGGTTGGTGCGCGTCGGCCCAGCCGACGGCCCGGCGATCGCCGTCCGGGCGGAGTTGGATGCCTTGCCGTTGCTGGAACGGACCGGGGTCAACTGGGCAGCCGACAACGGCGCGATGCACGCCTGTGGACATGATGTTCATCTGGCCGCCCTGGTCGCCTTGGCCCGGTCAGCTCAAATGGTCCGCCTGCCGCTCGGACTGCTGGCAGTGCTGCAACCACGGGAGGAAGCGCCGCCCAGCGGGGCCGCCGATGTCGTCCGGTCCGGCCGGTTGGCTGCGCACGAGGTCCGGGCAGTCATCGGCGCTCACCTTCAGCCCCGGGTGGCGGCCGGTGCGGTCACCGCTGATCCGGGCCCGGTCAACGCCGCCCGCGAAGAGGTGCGGGTGGTGATCACTGGTCGCGGCGGGCACAGCGCCTACCCGCACCTGGCCGTGGACCCGGTTTCCGCGCTGTGCCAAGCGGTTCTGGCACTGCAGGACACCGTCCGCCGGACGGTCGACCCGATGCACCCAGTGGTCCTGTCGATCACGCAACTCAGCGGGGCGAACGCGTTCAACGTCATTCCGGACACGGCCACCGCGACCGGAACTCTGCGAACCATGCACCGTAGTGACGCCGAAGCGATGCGCCGGGCGATGCGCGAGACGGTCGCCGCGATCGCCGCCGCGCACGGCTGTGTCGGCGACGTGATCACCCGGGAGTGCGATCCTGCCCTGGTGAACGATCCGGCGCTGGCCCTGTCCGCGCGGCGGTGGCTGGCCGGCCTCGACGTCCAGATCGCGACGCCGTTCGCCTCCTGCGGGTCCGACGACTTCGCCTGGTACGGGGAAGCGGCCCCCAGCTTGATGATGTTCGTCGGCACCGGTGACGAGGACGGTGCGAGTGCCCTGCACGATCCGCGGTTCCTGCCCTCGGCCGCCCGGGTCGGTGCCGTGGCCCGGGCGATGTTGGCCGGATATCTGGCCGCGGCTGAGCAGAATCTGCCCGCATTCGAATGTTCGCCTTCTACTCTTATCGGCAGGAAGTGACGAAGCACGTGATTCGCCCTGGCTGGGCGAGGTGGGCGGGTCCACATGCAGCGGAACGTATGGCGCGGTTGGTGGAGCTCGCGCCGACGTCCCTGGTCCTTGGTCTTGTTTCCGACCCTGCTTGGGCTGATCCTGGGTGTCTGTGTCGTCGGGTTGGTGCATCACACCGGACCTGAGCGCCTCACCGTGGGTTTTGCCGGAGGGCTGCGGTGGCTGACTGGGCAACACCTTTCGATCGGCCTCCCGGAAGAAGCAATCCTGCTGTTCCTGGTCCTGATTCTGCTGCGCCGTTTCCGGTTGGACGTGCTGGCCGTGCGCCCGGGGCCGATCGAAGTGCGGCCGCTGGAAGATGCCAGCGGCGAGCAGGTCGGGCTGGAAAGCCCGAGATTCCGCAATCGGGACACGCCGGAGACCCGGGAGGCCCGGCTACGTCGGCTCAACGTGGAATTCCGCGAGTCTCTGGCGAGCTCTCGGCTCTACCAAACCACGTCAGTACCGGGTGACCTCGAGACCGAGCGAATCATCGAGGTTTTCAAGGGAACCCAGCCGAGTGGCCGGCTGGCAACGCTGGCCGGGATCTGGAGCTACCTCTGGCCGACCCGAGCGTACGTGGTGACCGCGACGCTGCGATTTCGCCGCCAGAACCCGCGATACGGGGTCTCGGCCACGGTCCGGCGCCTTCCGGACGCGGCCGTGGAGATCGAACCGCAGTGGTCGAGTAATTTCGAGCGCGCGCTGCAGCGAGCCGCCTTCGCGGTCACCGCGCAGATCTTGCCATCGACCTTGACGTGCGAAAATCCTCCGTGGTCGGATTGGCGTAACCGGGGATTCATGCCCACCGAACTCTTGCGGCATTACCAGCGGGCCAAACGGATGGTCGCGGAACGCCGCTACGACGAAGCCCTTTCGCTCTATCACTTCGCCCTGCGCTACGACGCCGACAACATTCATCTGCGCTACGACATCGGTCAGATCTTCGAGCGGCTGCAGTTGTACCCGGATGCCCTGATGCAATACGCCGAGATCACCGAGCGCCTCTTTCCGGTGACCGCCCTCAAGTCGCGGAAGGGTCGCACTTTCGTGCGGCGCTCCATCCGCCCGCGCCTGTCCCCACACAACGATCCGTTCATGATGCGGTACCGGTACGTGACGACCCTGGCCACCGCACAACGGCTAGCTCAAGAACTGCTGCAACCAGACTGGGAGTATTTGCGGAATTGGCTGGTGGACGGCGGAATTGACCAATCAGGTGACCCGCTGCCGCCATCCCGCCGACCCTGGCGGGCCACTGAACTACTGGACCTGCGGGTCAGGATCGCCGAACACTTCGACCCGGTGTGGCAGCAGGTGCTGGGTTCGGACACCGCTCTCGACGGCGTCCCCGGAATTCCGACCGCGACCGGATTGGCCGGTCTTCTGGTATCGGTTTCGGACGAGCAACTCACCACCGAGCAGATGCAGCAGCGACTGTTCGCGGTGGAGCAGTACTTTCTCCACGTCGCCAAGGCCGAGGCGGCCCTGATGGTGAAGGACTACCGGCGCTACCGACGCCAATGGTGGTGGCGCCCGGCTCGATCCAGTCTCACCGTGATTGCGATGCGACTGGCCAAAACGTCCATCGGATATCGAATTCAGCGGTTCGAGCATCGCCGCCGGCAAGCTGGTCTGGCCCCGGATCAACAGACGGTGTGGAAAGCAGATCAAGCAACTGCGGCGAAAGATCTGCATGCCATCGGTTACCGGGAGTCGTCGAAGAATTGGCTCGAGCACTACCTCGTCGCGTGTTTCCATGCGTTGACCCTGCAGGGCGATGTGGCAGAAGTAGCCGAGCACGTGCGCTATGCCGAAGCGGCGGTCCGTGCCTTGGATCGAGCCCAGCGTTGCGGGGATGAAGCCGAGTTCCTCACCTCCAAGCGGTACTGGCTGCTGGCAGGGGATCCGGATCTGGCCGGCCTGCGGCACTACGAGTGCTTCCGCGCGTTCGAGAGCCGCGCCTACATCCAGCCCCAACCCTCCACCAGGGACTCGGCCAGGTACGAGCTCTTCCACTATCTGCGCGAAGGCCTGGCCCGCGGCGCTCGGCAGCTGGAACAGCTCTGGGTGGCCCGCGCCATGGAGGCCGAAGGGCCTGTGCCGGCGAGCATGTCGACGGTGGAGACCTGGTTTCGAGAAGAGCGACGCGCCTGGGAGATCTGCGCCCGGCTCGGCCTCTTCTATCAGCAATGGCAGACCCGCAGCCTGGCCTTGGAAGGTCTGCGTAAGTTGGTCTCATTTTACGACGGCGACGTGTTCACCGTGCCCTACCCGGAAGCGGTACGCGACTACAACCTCAGCCCGGCCTCGGCTCAAGCGCGAATTGACGGGATGGAGGCCATCTTCACGTTCATGGCCGACAAGTTGGGCAGCGCTGCGCTCGATCCCGCAGCCACCGGCGCGGCCGAGAAGGATGAGCTGGACGTGATCAACACCGCGAGGGACTGGATCCGGTTCACTGAGGACAGTGGCCGCGGTGAGAAGACGCCGCCGGGCGGAGCCGACCTGGCCGAGCTCTGCCGTCGACAGGCGGCCGTATGGACGGCGTTGCGTCAATGGATCGCCACCCCGACGCATCATGACGGTGCCGCATTCATGCTGGCTGTTCGTCGGTTGCCGAAGCCCCCGGACCAGGAACCGTCGGCGAACCGGCCACGCCCCGGCCGCGCGCCGGATGCAGGTCACTGAGCGGCAGCGACACCGACCTGCTGTGCGCATCGGACGGCGGGAGGTTGTCATCCGAGTGCATTGCCCTACCGGGAACGGATCCGCAAGCTTCTCTTCAGCAGCATTGATCGATCACGGTGTGGAGGGACCGACCTGATGAAACAAGCCCAGCCGGTGGCCGTTACCGCGGCTCACCGGCCCAGGATCGGCTACCGGCGAGCGCTCGCCGCACTGCTCGCAGTCCTGGTGGGTGCGGGCTCCGCGGTGGTCGGTGGGGCCGGCGCGGCCGTGGCTGACTCCTCGTATGTGGTCTCGCAGCACTGGCTCACCGCTCGCGAGGTCGATCTCACCGTGTACTCCGCCGCGAACGCCAAGACCTACCCGGTGCGGCTGCTGGTGCCGACCGACTGGTCGCCGTCAGCCACCCGGACCTGGCCGGTGCTTTACCTGATGCACGGCGGCAACGACGATTACACCTCCTGGACCCGGGAGACCGACATCGCGCAGATCAGCGCCCAGACGCCCGCGCTGATCGTGATGCCCGAGGCCGGGCGCGACGGCAATTTCACGGATTGGTATCAGCTGGGTGGGCCGGGCTCGGGGAAGTGGGAGACCTTCCACGTCACCGAGCTGTGGGACATCCTGCGCAGCACGTACCACGCGAGCGACGTGCGCAGCATCGCGGGAATCTCGTCCGGGGGCTACGGCGCGATCATCTACGCCGAGCGGCATCCGGGGACGTTCAAGTTCGCCGGGGCCTACAGCGGACCGCTGAACATCTTCGATCCGGTGCTGAAAGCGATCAACGACTCGACCCTGCGCGGAAACCAGGACGACCCGAACGCCCTGTGGGGTTCACCGGTCCGCCAGTCGCAGAACTGGCGCGAGCACGACCCGCTGAGCCAGGCGGCCAAGCTACGCGGCACGAAGGTGTACCTGTCCAGCGGTACCACCGGGCTGCCCGGTGACCTGGACCCGAACAACTCGTGGCAACCGCTGCAACTCGGCGAGGCGGTCGTGGGCAGCAACACCGCCGCGCTGGGAACGAAGCTGTCGCTCCTGGGCATCCCGGCGACCGTGCACCGCTACGAGTTGGGCACGCACTCGTGGCCCTACTGGCAACGCGAACTGCACACCTCATGGCCGCAGATCACGGCGTCGCTGGGGCTGGGCTAGGGAGCCTGGATGCGCTACCGACGGGCGTTCGCGATGCTGCTCGGATTGATCGGTGCGGCGACCGCGGTGGTCGGGGGCGCCGGTGCGGCCGTGGCTGACTCGTATGTGGTCTCGCAGCACTGGCTCACCGCCCGTGAGGTCGATCTCACCGTGTACTCCGCCGCGAACGCCAAGACCTACCCGGTGCGCCTGCTGGTGCCGACCGACTGGTCGCCGCTGGCGACCCGGACCTGGCCGGTGCTGTACCTGATGCACGGCGGCAACGATGACTACACCTCCTGGACCCGGGAGACCAACATCGTTGACCTGAGCGCCCATACCGCCGCGCTGATCGTGATGCCGGACGCCGGGCGCGACGGCAACTTCACGGACTGGTATCGGCCCGGTGGGCCGGGCTCGGGCAAGTGGGAGACCTTCCACGTCACCGAGCTGTGGAACATCCTGCGCAGCAAGTACCACGCGAGCAACGTGCGCAGCATCGCCGGCGTCTCCTCCGGGGGCTACGGCGCGATCATCTACGCCGAGCGGCATCCGGGGACGTTCAAGTTCGCCGGGGCCTACAGCGCGCCGCTGAACATCTTCCATCCGGTGCTGAAAGCGGTGAACAACTTCGCCATCCACGGCAACTGTGACGACCCGGCGGCAGTCTGGGGTTTGCCGACCCAGCAGGCGCGGAACTGGCGCGAGCACGACCCGCTGAGTCAGGCGGAGAAGTTGCGTGGCACGAAGGTCTACCTGTCCAGCGGTACCACCGGGCTGCCTGGCGACCTGGACCCGACCCACTCCTGGCAACCGCTGCAAGTTCTCGAGTCGATGCTCGGAGTGAACACCGCGGCGATGGGTGCGAAACTGGCACGCTTGGGCATTCCGGCGACCGTCCACCAGTACCGGCGCGGCACGCATTCGTGGCCGTACTGGCAGCGGGAACTGTACGCCTCGTGGCCGCAGATCACGTCGTCACTGGGTCTGGGCGGCTAACCCCAACTCGCGTCGCCATGGCGGCCCGGCCCGGGAGAGTGCACAGGCTCACCAGCGCACCGCCGAGGACGACGACGGCTGCGGCTGCCAGCCCGACGGTGTACCCGCCACCGACCACGATGACGCCGACCCCGGCGATGCCCAGCACCCCGGACGCTTCCCGGGCCACCGCGAACATGCCACCCGCCACCCCCGCGCGAGCGGGCGGCGCCGCACCCAGCACCACCGCCCCGAGTGGCACGGTCAACGCCGAACCGAATCCGATGACGCCGGCCGCCACCAGGAACGCGCCGGCCGACGCGGTGAACGCCACCCCCGCGATCCCGACGGCGACGAGTACCAGGCCGCCGGCGACCGCGCGAGCCGCACCCCATCGACGGACCAGCCCCGGCGCGAACCCGGCGCCGACGGCCAGCGTGACGGCCGTGGGCAGCAGCGCGAGACCGGCTCCGGTCGGCGAGTAGCCGCGCACGTCCTGCAGGTAGATCGAGGTGAAGAAGTACACGCTGTTGACGCCCAGACCCCAGAGCGCCTGGACGCCGATGCCGCCGGCCACCGCCCGGTCCCGGAACAGCTCCAGGTCCACCATCGGCGCCGGCACCCGGCGTTCGATGTGGAGGAAGGCGAGGGCGAACCCGACCGCCAGGACCCACGCCCTGGCATCGAGCGACAGTGCGTACATCGCGGCGAGCAGCGCCAGCGTCGACGTGACCAGGCCGCCCAGGTCCAGCGAGTCGCACCCCGGTTGTGCTCGGTCCGGCAGGCCCCACCGCACCACGGCCAGCGCGGCCAGCCCGACCGGGACGTTCAGCAGGAAGATCCAGCTCCAGTGCGCGTGCTGGCTCAGGGCGCCGCCGAGCACCGGCCCGGCCGCGAGGGCCACCGCACCGGAGGCGGTCCAGACAGCGGCTCCGCGCATCCGGTCCCGTTCATCGCCACCGGCGATCACCGCGAGCGTGGCCGGGACCAGCAGCGCCGCGCCGGTCCCTTGCACGGCGCGGGCCGCGATCAGCACCCCAACGTCCTGGGCCAGCCCGGCAGCCAGCGACGCCACGGTGAAGAGCGCCAGCCCAACCATGAGCACCCGCCGGTGGCCGTGCCGGTCGGCGAGTCGACCACCGGCAAGCAGGAGCCCGGCGAAGGTCAGCATGTACGCGGTGGCCACCCACTCCAGAACCGGCAACGGGGTGTGCAGGTCACGCGCGATGGACGGAGCGGCGACCGTGACGACGGTGTTGTCGAGCATGGTCAGAAAGGCGGTACAGACGACGATGCCGAGGATCGTCGGGCGGCGCATCGTCCTCAGCCCAACGGAACCAGGCCGTCCCGGGTCGGAGCCATCCGGAAGGCCCGCAACCGATCCTCACCGATGGCGGCGCGCGTCGCCGGGTCGTCGATGCCGAGGCCCTCGTGCGGGGCCAGACACAACACGCCCACCTTGCCCGCATGCTGGTTCAGTTGAACCGCGCGGGTGGCCTCACCGACCTGGTCCAGCGGGTAGACCTGGGACAGCGTCGGCATCAGGAGGCCGAGATTCAACAGCCGGTTGGTCTCGGCGGCCTCAAGATAGTTGGCGCCGTGGCTGCCGATCACTCGCTTGAGCCGCATCCAGAGATACCGGTTGTCGTAATGGTGGTCGAAGCCGCTGCTCGACCCACAGGTGACCACGGCGCCGCCGGTCCGGGCCAGGTAGACGGAGGCGCCGAACGTCTCCTGACCGGTGTACTCGAAGACAATGTGCGGGTCCTCGCCGGTCATCCGGCGGATCTGCCGGCCGAGCTCGCGCCAGGTTTTCGGGTCCTGCATGGCCTCGGGCCCGGTCATCGCCGTGTCCCGGCGGATCACGTGCCGGCACCCGATCCGGCGCAGCACCGCCTCCTTCTCGTCGGAGCTGACGACTCCGACCGGGATGCCGCCGGCCGCCTTCACGAGCTGGACGGCGTACCCGCCGAGGCCACCGGTAGCACCCCAGATCAGCACCACATCGCCAACTTTCATTCTGGCGCCGTGCGGCCCGATCAGCATCCGGTACGCGGTCGACGCGCACAACGTGCCAACCGCGGATTCTTCCCAGGTCAGGTGTGCCGGCTTGGGGAGCAGTTGACTCGCCTTGACCACCGCGAAGTCCGCCAGGCCACCGAAGTTCGTTTCGAAGCCCCACGCTCGCTGGTCCGCGGTCATGGCGTCGGCGTGCGCGGCCGGGTCCTCGCTGTCCACGTACGCCGGTGCCACCACCACCCGGTCACCGGCGCTCCAGCGCTTCACCCCGGCACCGGTCCGCACCACCACTGCCGAAGCGTCGGAGCCGATCACGTGGAACGGCTGGTCGTGCCGGGCGGCCCAGCGGCCCTGCTGGCCGAACCGGGCCAGGAATTCGAACGTCGAGACCGGCAAGAAGGTGGCCGACCACACCGTGTTGAAGTTGATGCTCGAGGCCATCACCGCGACCAGGACCTCGTCGGGGGCCAGCTCGGGCGTCGGCACCTGGCCGACGTGGATGCTGTGCCGGACGTCTCGGTCGGTGCCGGTGAATCCCTGGACGTCCTCACGTCGCAGGTGCGCGGCGCGATAGTGGGTGGGGACGGCGTACGACTCCAGTTCGGCGGCGGTGGCGCCGGACTGAACCGCGTGGGCTAGGTCGGACATTGCGTTCCTCCTCGTCTGGCTCACCACAACCGTCGTAGATCGGCCGCGATGGCCGCCACGGCGGGTGCGTCGAGCAGGTTCAGGTGGTGCCCGGTGACGTGCACAATGCGTAGATCGGTACAGACGCGATCCCAGCCGCGGGCCGCGTCCGGGTGTTCGTAGCGGACGTCGACGACGTTCCACGGTGTGGGTTCCGTGCAGCGGTAGAGGGTGACCGGTCCGGCGTACGGTCGCGGCTGGTAGACGTCCAGAGCCCGGGTGTCCAGATGCGAGGTGATCTGGTGCCGCAGTACCGGGGCGGGCAGCTGAGCCGCCAAGCCCGACTCCTGCAGCCGCTCCAGCACCAGGTCGAACTGGGAGTCGCCGGGCAGTGCCCGCAATTCCTCGGCGGTCAGAGCCAGGTCGCTCTGATAGGTGTCGCGCAGGTACCCGGCGAAGCCGAGGTAGCGGGTGACGAGCAGCTCAGCCGCCGCTTCCGGGGACACCGCGATCGGGACGCCGGAGTCGATCAGCACAATCGGGTCGACGGCCTCGCCGGCCTCGTGCAGTTGCAGGCCCATCTCGTAGGCGAGGACGCCGCCGAAGGACCAGCCGCCCAGCCGGTACGGGCCGACCGGCTGGACCTCCCGGACCAGCTTCACGTAGTGAGCCGCGCGTTCCTCGACCGAATCGACGTCGTCCAGGCGTTCGAGGCCGTAGCACGGCTGATCCTCGTCGAGCAGCCGGACGAGCTGGGTGTAGACCTGCGTGCTGCCACCCGCCGGATGCGCCAGGAACAGCGGCGGCTTGGTTCCGCTCGTCCGCAGCGGGTACACCGGGTGCCCCTCAACGGCGAGGTCCTGCTCCGCAGACCGCAGCCGGACGGCGAGACCTTCGGGCGTCGGCGCGGCCAGCACGTCGGCGACCGTGACCTCGACGCCGCTGCGCCGGGTCTCGGCCGCGACCCGCTCGGCGTCCTGCCGGTCGTGGAGCGAGTCGGTGATCCCGAGGCCGGTCCGGCCGAGGGCTACCTCGAAGAGGCGAACAGCCTCGCGCTCGGCGGCGTCCCGGGGTGCGATGACCGTGGCGCTCGCTGAAGCGCTCCCTACGGAGACGCCGAGCGCGTGGGCCACGTGCGCCTCGAGGTCGGCCAGCGTGCCGCCCTTGACCAACTGGGCGAGCGGAAGCGGCACCCCGAGGTCCGCCTCGACGAGGTTCTTGATTCGCACGGCGGCGAGGGAATCGAGCCCCAGTTCGGTGAGCGGCAGGTGCCGCGGCGGGGCCTGATCGGTGCCCAGGACGGTGCCGATCCGCTCGCCGATCCGGTCCCCGACGAGGCGGACAGCCTCGTCGACCGGCAGCGATTGGAGGCGTTCCAGCCCGGCCCAGCCCGGATCGGCGTCGGGTTGCGCGGACCGGCCGAAGAACGCCAACCGGCCTACCTCGGGGAAGGCGGCGATGGCGGCTGCGGCGTCGAAGCGCAGCACGCCCGCGTCGAGCGGCTCGCGGCCCAGCAGATCCGCGAGGGCGGCCACCCCGGTATCCGGGTCGATCTGGTCCAGGCCGGGAATCCGCACCCCGGTGGCGCCGCCGATCCCGGCCCAGGTGCCCCAGGCGAGCGATCTCGCCGGCACGCCACGGGCGCGCTGCCAGCGGGCGAAGGCGTCCAGCCAGGCGTTGGCGCCGGCGTACGCGACCTGGCCGGGGGAGCCGAGCAGGGCGGCGGCGGAGGAGAACGAGACCCACCAGTCGAGGTCGGCGGTCTCGATCACCGCGTGCAGCCGCCGCGCGCCCGCCACCTTCGGTGCCCACACCCGGTGCAGATGCGCCGCGTCGACGTCGCCGATCAGGGCGTCGTCCAGGACTCCGGCAGCGTGCACGACCCCGGCGAGCGGTGCCGGTCCGGCTGCGGCGACCAGTGCCTCGGCCACACCTGGATCGGCAAGGTTGCCCTGGACGAAGCGAACGTCACACTCCTGCAAGGTGTTCAGGCTTTGAGCGGTCGGCTCGGACCGGCCGGCCAGGATCAGGCGCCCGGCGCCGGCCGCTCCCAGCCACTGGGCGATGCGGAGCCCGAGCCCTCGGGTGCCGCCGGTGATGATGTACGCGGCGCCGGGCCTGACCGGGCGAATCGGGGTGGCAGGGGGAGGGGCGAGGGGGGACAACCGGCCGGCGTATCGGCGGCCGTGCCGGTAGGCGATCTCGTCGTCCGTGGTTCCGCTGTGGATCTCCGCGCGCAGGTGGCGGTCCTGAACCTCGGCGTCGTCTGCCGGGTCGAGGTCGAGCCAGGTGGCCCGGATCAGCGGTTGTTCCAGGGCCAAGGTCCGGACCACGCCCCGCACGAAGGCCTCGTCCGGGCGACCGGCCTCGCCGGATTCGACGGCGGCGGCGCCGGTGGTGACCACCCACAGCCGTCGGGAGGCGTCGCGAGCGGCCTCGATGACATCGAGCGCGAAGCCTTCGGCGGTCTGGTGATCGGCGCGGACGATCCGGTGGGCGGCCTCGTCGACGGCGCCCGCCGGCGCCGGCGCGGTCGTCTCGACCCAGGTGGCACCGAGCATGTTGGGGATCAGGTCGGGGCCGGCGTCGAACCAGTGCCGGGTGTGCTGCCAGGGAGCCGGTGGCAGATCGAGGACGCGCGTCCGGCTCGACTCGGGCACCGGCAGGCCGTGCGCGCAGAGGGTCGCCAGGCTCTGGTGGAACGCGGTGGGATCGTCGCGGCGGAGCGTGCCCAGAACCAGCGGATCGGTGACGTGGTGATCGGCGAGGGTCTCGGTGACCGGGTGCAGCAGCACCGGGTGCGGCGACAACTCCAGGAAGAAGCCGAACCCGTCATCGGCAGCGGCCCGTACCGCATCGACCAGGCGCACCGGTCGCCGCAGGTTGGCGGTCCAGTACTCGGCATCCAGCAGGTGCGCCCCCGCGGCGCCGGCCACCGTGCTGTAGAACGGCACCTTTGGCTCCTGCGGTCGCAGCTCCGAGAGGATCTCGAAGAGCCGTGGCAGAAGCGGGTCGACGGCCGGTGAGTGACCGGCGCCCTCAGTGGTGATCGTCCGGGCGAGCCTGCCCCGGGCCTCGACCCGGCTGACCATGGTGGCAAGCGCCGCGGCGAGGCCGGTGACCACGAGCTGGCGGGGCGCAGCCACCACGGCGACATGCAGCCCGTCGAGGCCGTCGGCCGCCTCGGCGAACTCGTCTTCGGAGAGTTCGACGACGGCCATCGCCCCAGGTCCGGCGCTGGAGCGTGCGAGTTCGGCGAGGAGGCGGGCCCGGCGGGCGATAACCCGAACACCGTCGTCAGCCGTCAGCGCGCCCGCGACCACGGCCGCGGCAACCTCGCCCATCGAGTGCCCGAGCACGGCTCCTGGTTGGAGACCCTGCGAGCGCCACAACGCGGCCAGCGCCACCTGCACCCCGAAAGTGATCGGTTGGGCGTGCGCGACCGAGTGCATGACCTCGCTGTCGAGCCCGGCCCGCAGACCGATTCCCACCTCGGTCCGGAACACGGGTTCGAGGGCGTCGACGGCGGCGGCGAAGGCCGGTTCGGCGGCGAGCAGGTCGCGCCCCATGCCGGTCCAGTGCGCGCCGTATCCGGAGAACATCCACACGCCGGGCTCGGTGGCCCGAGAGCCGCTGCCCGGCACCACGATCGGGTAGCGGCCTTTTCGGCCGGGACCACGCAGTCCGGCCAGGAGTTCGGTCCGGTCTCGGGCGACGATGCTCAATCGGGCCGGACCGCGCCCGCCGCGACGAGCGAGAGTTCCTGCGACGTCGGCTGGTTCGCCGTCCAGGTGGCGGTCCAGCCAGGTCCCGATGGACGCGGCGTGAGTCCGGACGGTGTCGAGATTTCGATCCGCGAGCACCGTGAGAAAGCGGTGTAGGCGGGGCAGAGCCGGGGTCGGCGCCGCCGAGAGGACGACGTGGGCGTTGCTTCCACCGAACCCGAACGCGGAAACACCCGCGATTGGCGGGTTTTTACCCGCCGCGAAGGGCTGGGCAGTGGAGACGACGCGGAGCCGCCAGTCGGCAAAGGGGATGTGCGGGTTGGGCGCCGTCAGGTGCAGGGTCGGCGGGATGGTGTTGTGGTGCAACGCGAGGACCGCCTTGATGAACCCGGCCACCCCGGCGGCAGCCTCCAGGTGGCCGAGGTTCGATTTGATCGATCCGATCAGCAGCGGCGCGTCCTCGCTGCGGCCCTTGCCGCAGACCGCGCCCAGCGCACTGGCTTCGATCGGATCGCCCAAGGGGGTCCCGGTACCGTGCGCCTCGATGTAGTCCACGTCGGAGGGTTCGAGCCCGGCATCGGCGTAGGCGGCCCGAAGCAATGCCTCTTGCGCCTTCGGATTGGGTGCGACCAGCCCGTTGGAGCGCCCGTCGGCGTTCGTCGCCGAACCTCGCAGCAGGGCGAGCACTCGATCGCCGTCGCGCAGCGCGTCCGACAGGCGTTTCAGGACGACGACGCCACAGCCCTCGGCGCGCACGATGCCTTCGGCGTCCGCGTCGAACGGGCGGCACCGGCCTGCTGGGGCGAGGCCGCCGGCCTGGTCGAAGGCAATCGTGACGGCCGGGGAGAGCATCAGGTTGACCCCACCGGCGATGGCCAGGCTGGTCGCGCCGCTGCGCAGGTCCCGGGCGGCCAGGTGGATCGCCACCAGGGACGACGAGCAGGCGGTGTCGACGGTGAGACTCGGACCGTGGAGATCCAGCAGGTACGAGAGCCGATTGGCGATCATGCTCAGGGCGCCACCGGTCGCGGTCCAGCCCTCGACCTTGTCCAGCGCGGCCGCCGTGAGCTGGGCGTACTCGATTCCGCTGGCGCCCACGTAGACGCCGGTCGCGGTGCCACTCAGCGCAGCCGGATCGATGGCCGCGTGCTGCAGGGCCTCCCAGGCGACCTCCAGAACGAGGCGTTGCTGCGGGTCCATCAACCGAGCTTCGCCGGCGGTGATCCCGAAGAAGTCGGCGTCGAACCCGGCCACGTCGTCGAGGAAGCCGCCGAACCGATTGGCGCTCGAGGTCGGCCACCGGCCGGCCGGCACGGTACCGACCGCGTCGCGGCCCTCCAGGAGCGCCTCCCACAGGGCTTCGGGTCCGTCGATCCGGCCGGGAAGCCGGCACCCGAGGCCGACCACGGCGATGGCGTCGGCATCGGTTGCCGCAGCCGGGGCGGCCTCGGCCGATTCGGTCCTGGTCAGCCCGATCACCAGGGCATTGATGGTCGGGTACTCCCAGACCAGGGTCGCGCCGAGGTGCCGGCCCAGGGCTTCCTCCAGGCGGCCGGCCAGCTCGACCGCCTCCACCGAGGACAGTCCGAACTCGATCAGTGGTCGGTCGGCGTTGATCTCGCTCTCGGCCAGCCCGCAGCGCTGCGCCACCCACGACGTCAACAACGCCCGCAGCGCGTCCGGAGTCATCGCGTCGCCTCCGGTTTCCCGCCGAACCCACCGTCGAGGTAGCGCTGTCGGCAGGCGGAACGAGAGATCTTGCCACTGGACGTCCGCGGGATCAGGCCGGGCTCGGTCAAGACCAGCTCGTGAAGGGCGAGTTCGTGGTGCTGCCACACCGCCCGCCGGATCGCCGGGGTGAGCCGCTCCGGTTGCCATTGCTCGGGGTCGACCGACCGGGACCGCTCGACCACGACGACCACCCGCTCGTCACCGTCGACCGGCACGGCGAACGCGGCGGCCAGCCCGACGCCGGTTTCGGTGGCCACCACCTGCTCCACGTCCTGCGGATAGTGGTTGCGGCCGGCAACGATGAGTAGGTCCTTGAGCCGACCGGTGACGTACAGCTCGCCGTCATGGATCAGCCCGAGGTCGCCGGTGCGCAGCCAGCCGGCAACGAAGACCTCAGCGGTCCGCTCGGGCTGCTGCCAGTACCGCCGGGCAACGTTGGGGCCGCAGACCCGGATCTCGCCGACCCGCCCGTCCGGCAGTTGCTCGGACGTGTCCGGGTCCACGATCATGATTCGCTGGCCGACCGGCAGGCCGCAGGAGACCAGGACCGTTGCCTCGCCATCGGCCGATTCCACCGCCAGCGCTGTTCCTGACGCCAGTCCGCGACGGTCGAACCGGGTGATCTTGGGTGCCCGGTCGATTCGGTCGGCCGCGACGAACACCGTGGCCTCGGCCAGCCCGTAGGCGGCGCACATCGCCTCCGGCGCCATCCCGACGCTGGAATACGTCTCGGCGAAGCGACGGACGGTGTCGGCGCGGACCGGCTCGGCGCCGTTCAGCCAGAGGAACACCCCGCTGAGATCGAGCCCAGCGACGTCCGCCGGGTCGACGCGGCGCAGGCAGTACTCGTAGGCGAAGTTCGGTGCACAGGTGTAGACATCCGGGCGGCCGCTGAGCAGTCGCAACCAACGGCTCGGCCGCATCAGGAAGGCGACTGGGTCCAGCAGTACCGACTCCCCGCCCTGCAACAGGGGAAACGCGAGGATGGCGAGCAGGCCCATGTCGTGGAACAGCGGCAGCCAGTTGACCGCGGTCGGTCGGACCCGTCCGCCGGTCAACCCCGCGCGTAATTGTTTCACGTTCGCCGTCAGGTTGCCGTGGGTGATCTCCAGGCCGGCCGGGGTGCGGGTCGACCCCGAGGTGTACTGCAGGTAGGCGATGGTGTCCGGACCGGCCGGTGCGGGCGTCCAATCCTGCCCAGCGGCATCGCGGATGGCATCGACGGCGAGCACCGGAATCGGCTCGGTGACGAACTCGCGCACTCCGTCCTCTGCCGAAACGACGGTCAGCACGCAGGCCGGGCGGCAGTCCGCGTAGGTGCCGCGCAGCCGCTCGCGGTGGCCGGGCAGATCGGGAGTGAACAGCGGCACCGCGATCGCCCCGGCGTACCACGCCGCGAACATCGCGACGATGTAATCCACGCCGGAGGGCGCCATTACCGCGACCCGATCACCGGGTTCGATGAGTTCACCGAGGCGTGCGGCCAGGGCCGCAGCCCGGTGGTGGACCTGTGCCCAGGTGAGTGTCTGGGCTGTGCCAGCGGCGTCCAACTGGTAGTCCATGAAGGTGTACGCCGGTTGGTCCGGCAGGCTCAATGCACACGCCGCCAACTGGTCGATCAAGAGGCCGCTGACGGGGGCGGCAACCGGCAGCTCGGCAACCGAATCGGGTGCGCTCATGGTGCAGGAAGCTACTGATCGTTGAGGACTCGTCGCATCTGCCCGCCGTGCGCTGATCCGCCGCGCAGGTTGTCAGGAGCATGACAATGACGTGCTTGAACATGTTACCCAGGTCGAATACGTGTTAACGTCGCGGAATTCTTTGACCACGTAGCCATCAGCGGGGTCGCAAATGAGAAATCACCGCACGATGATCATCTCGTCACCCGCCGAGAACGTTCGGCGGGACGCCGCTCATTTCATGCGGTTGCACCTGTCAGAGCTTGTCCGCGAGACGATGTCCGAGATCCAGACGCGGATCCCGGAGTACTCCAGGCCGCTGAACGAGATCTACACGCAAACGGTCCGTCTCGGGGTCGAACAAGCGCTGGAGCATTTCCTCGACGTCCTCGAGGACATCGGTAGCCCGGACGACACCTGGCGCGAGGTGTTTCGGGCGATCGGTGCCGGCGAGATGCGCGAGGGCCGGAGCCTCGACGCGTTGCACGCGGCGATCCGCCTCGGCGCCCGCGTGGGCTGGCGGCGAATCATCGTATTCGCCGACCGGGAACAGCTTCCGCCCTCGGCGATCGGGCCCCTTGCCGAGGACATCTTTGCGCATCTCGACGACATCGCGGCTGCCTGCTCTGTCGGCTATACCGAGGCCCGCGCCGCCGAAGTGGGCGAGCTCGGCCGACGAAGACGACGGCTGCTGGAGCTTCTGGTAGCCGATCCACCCGCCGCTGAGGAGGTGGTGGTGGCGGCTGCGGCGGCCGCGCAATGGCCGCTTCCGCGGCGGTTGTCCGTCGTCGCCGTCGAAGCCAGTGCTATCGGCGACATCCCGCCCATGCTGTCGCCGGCCGTCCTGGTCGGCCTCGACCAGATCGAGCCGAGCCTGATCGTGCCCGATCCGGAGAACCCGGCGCAGATGCGCGATCTGGTCAACGGACTGGCCGGTCGCCGGGCGGCCGTCGGCCCACCCGTGCCACCGTCGGAATCGGCCAACTCGCTGCGCTGGGCCCGACGGGCGCTGGAACTGGCGCAGCGCGGCATCATCGCCGACGCGGGCATCGTCTGGTGCAACGATCACCTCGGCACGCTGGCGATCTTCCAGGACGATGATCTGCTGGCAAAACTCATCCAACGCAGGCTCGCCCCGCTGGCCGAGGTGCGCGAGCAACAGCGCCGGTTGTTGGCCGACACGTTGCTCGCCTGGCTGCAACTCAACATGAACGCCAACGCGGTGGCCACGCGGCTGCACGTGCACCCGCAGACGGTTCGTCACCGCCTGCGGCAGATCGACCGACTCTTCGGCGAACAGGTGCGTGACGCCGACCTCGGGTTCGAGCTGGAGATCGCGTTGCGCGCTGAGCGCGCGTTTCGCTGCCAAACCAAGCCGGCCCGACCCCGCTGACTAGCGCTTGCGTCGCCCGGAGAGTGCCGGAGTCGGGGTCGGGCTGTCGCCGTCCGCCGGTTCCGGATTGTGTGGACGGTTCGGCACCTGGTAGGCGGCGCCGCCGGTCAGCCCGAGGCCGAAGAGAAAGGCCAGCGCGCAGGTCACCCATTGGCCGGCGGTGACGGTACCGAAGCCGCTGTGCTCACCCTGAAGGGCGGTGAGAAGGGCGGACAAGAAAGCGATCAATCCGCTGACGACTGCCGAGACAGTGGCTTTCTGATGTGTTCTCACGACTCCTGCTCCTCGTTCTTCACCAGCGGGCCCCTTTGATCACCGCTGAGAGTTTCCCTCACGATCTAAAGAGGACCGGGGGCGAAGGTTGATACAGGCGCCGAAGCCCACGAAAATGCGATGTTTCGCGCCAACCGACGAACCGGGGACGATGGGCGCCATGGGGGAGTTTCATCCCGAGCGGGCGGTCGCGAGCCGGTCGATGGCCCTCACCTGTGCCGATCGAGAGGCGTCGAAGAGCGGATACCGAGCGTCTTGTCAGGCCAACCGAACTCTGAAACGATCCGAAGGTTCGCACGCAACGTTTCAGGCGTCCCCATGGACGAGGTCGACCAACCAGATCGCTGCGTGAAGCATCCGGGTGTCTCGCCGCCCCGAGGAGCGACTGCAGGCAGCCGGTTCAGGGAAGGAACGCGCGATGCTACGTAAGCTCAAGCGCTCGAGGTTGCTCCCGTTGACGCTGATCGCATTCCTAGGTCTAGGAGTGACTGCCGCCAACGCCATCTCTACGAACCAGACCGGAACGCACAACGGCTACTTCTATTCGTTCTGGACCGATAGCCCTGGAACCGTCTCCATGGACCTGGGTGCTGGTGGCAATTACAGCACTTCCTGGAGTAACACCGGGAATTTTGTCGCCGGTAAGGGCTGGAGTACCGGCGGCCGCCGGGCGGTCAACTACGCGGGCACTTTCAACCCGTCCGGAAATGCGTACCTGGCGCTCTACGGGTGGACCAGAAATCCACTCGTGGAATATTATGTGGTCGATAACTGGGGAACCTATCGGCCGACCGGAACGTATAAGGGCACCGTCACCAGCGATGGCGGTACGTACGACATCTACCAGACGACGCGAGTCAACCAGCCTTCCATTGACGGCATCCGAACCTTTAATCAGTACTGGAGCGTCCGGCAGTCGAAGCGAACCGGCGGAACCATCACTTCGGGCAACCACTTCGATGCCTGGGCCAGTCATGGAATGAATCTGGGTAGCCATTCGTACATGATCCTCGCGACCGAGGGATACCAAAGCAGCGGAAACTCAAATATCACCCTGGACGGCACCACCTCTGGTGGTGGTTCCACCGGCGGTAGCTGCAGCGCATCGCTGTCGGCGGGCGACAAGTGGAGCGATCGATACAACCTCAACGTCGCCGTCAGCGGCTCGAGTACCTGGACGGTGACGATGAACGTGCCATCGCCCGAGAAGATCATCGCGACCTGGAACACCAATGCCAGCTGGGATTCCAGTGGTCAGGTGATGACCGCCAAACCGAACGGGAACGGCAACAACTTCGGGGTGACCATCCAAGCCAACGGCGCCTGGACCTGGCCGACGGTCTCCTGCAGCGCCGGCTGACCGGCGGCTGCCGAAGACCGGAACTCGTCGGCGCGGCGGCCGCTGAGGCCACCGCGCCGAC
>DATINJ010000191.1:0-7679 GCA_035474375.1 Kineosporiaceae bacterium
CGTCTCCCGGCCGGGCACGACATGATGGGCCGAGGAAACTTGAGTCGGTTACAGTCCCAGCTGATTCGTCGGCCGAGGAGTGTGGAGCAGACCGTGGCACTGAGCTTGCGGCCCGGCCCCCCGTTGCGATTCGTCGCCCCGCAGATGACCCCGGCGGTGCGTCGGTTCATCGCCAACGAAGCCGGCAGCGCGGCCGTCCTGCTGGCTGCCACCGTCGCCGCGCTGATCTGGGCCAACAGCCCCTGGGCGAGCGGTTACGTGGCGTTTTGGGACACCCCGATCCGGGTGGACGTCGGTACTCACGGGATGAGTCTCGACCTGCGGCACATGGTCAACGACGCCGCGATGGCGGTGTTCTTCCTGGTCCTCGGGCTGGAGATCGGCCGGGAGACGAAGGCCGGCGGGTTACGGGAAGCCCGCTCGGTGACCGTCCCGGCGCTCGGGGCGATCGGCGGCATGCTGCTCCCGATCGCGATCTTCCTGGCGATCAATCACGGCGGCCCGGCGGTGCATGGCTGGGGGATCGTGATGTCCAGCGATACCGCCTTCGTGCTCGGTGTCCTGGCGTTGTTCGGACCGCGCTGCCCGGACCAGTTGCGGCTGTTCCTGCTGGCGCTCGCGGTGGTCGACGACATCGGAGCGATCACCGTGATGGCGGTCTTCTACACGGATCACGTTTCCGTGGTCCCGCTGGTCAGCGCGCTGGTTCTGGTGGGCTGCTTCTGGGGGCTGCGCTGGCTGGGGGTCTGGCGGTTGACCCCGTACGTCATCCTGACGCTCGCGCTGTGGTCGGCGACGTATGCCTCCGGGGTGCACCCGACGCTGGCCGGAGTACTGGCCGGCCTGCTCATCCCGGCGTCCGACCCGGCTCAGACCCGGACTCGGGAGCTGGCGGTGTTCGGCCGCGCTCTGATCGAGAACCCGTCCGCCTCTGGTGTCCGGCTGGCGAGCCTGGCGGCTTCAGCGACGGTGTCCGCGAACGAACGCCTGCAGAGCTGGCTGCATCCCTGGTCGGCCTATTTCGTGATCCCGGCGTTCGGGTTGGCCAACGCGGGGGTCAGCCTGAGTGCCGACAATCTGCGGGCCGCAGCCCAGTCGCCGGTGACGATCGGGATCGCGCTGGCCCTGATCTTCGGCAACGCGGTCGGGATCACCGCCGGGTCGGTCCTGGCGCTGCGTACCGGGATCGGCGTCCTGCCCGGCCGGGTCCGCTACAGCCACCTGTTCGGCGGCGCCGTCCTGGCCGGGATCGGGTTCACCATCTCGCTGTTCATCACCGACCTGGCCTTCGACGACGAAGCGCTGCGGGACCAGGCGAAGATCGGAATCCTGACCGGCTCGCTGATTGCCGCCTTGCTCGGTGCCTGGGTGCTGCGGGTGATGGGCGAGCGCACCAGCCTCTGCTCGCCGGGTGGCGACTCGGCTCCGCCGTCGCTACCGCCACTGCCATGGTCGGCGCCGAGTTTCCCCGGCAGCCTCCGTTGACAACCCGGTCGCCCGGCGCAGCGCGGCGACCTCGACCCGGCCGTCGTAGATCAGCCCGTCGATGAACAGGGTGGGCGTGCTGGACACCCCGACCTCGATCCCAGCCGCATAGTCGGCCTGCACGATCGGGGCGAACCGCTGCGCATTCGCACCGGTGGCCAGGTCCGGGTCGCCGCCCATCGCCTTGGCGTACAACTGCAGGTCGGGATCGATCAGCCGGGCTTGATGGGCGAACAGCTTGTCGTGCATCGCCCAGTACGCCGACTCACCACCCGAGGCCGCCACCGACTCCGCGGCCAGCGCTGCGGTCAGCGCATGCGGATGCACCTCGAAGAGCGGAAAATTGCGGTAGACCAGCCGTACCTGGCCCTCGGAGGACTCCACCAGTTCGCGCAGCACCGGCGCTGCCCCGGCGCAGTACGGACACTCGAAGTCGCCGAACTCAACGACGCAGACCCGGGCGTCCGGGTTGCCGAGTTGGTGCGTCACCGGATTGCTGAGGAACCGCTCGACCCGATCCCGGATTTCCGGATCGGCGATCTCGCTGAAGCTGTCATCCCCGCTGTCGGTGCTGTCGCCGCCCCTGCTGTCGGTGCTGTCGCCCCTGCTGTCGCCGTCCGCCATCCCCGCATTCTCCCACCGGCTGCACTCGACAGGAGTGTGGCCTTCAACCCGTGGTGATCATGCACGGTTGCCCACCTCAAAGCGGGCACGCCGGCGCTGACGCGCCTCCCAAGTGCATGATCACCGCAGAAATCTGAGCAGGGCCGAAGAAGCCAACAGGGTCAGGTAGCGGGTAGTTGCTGGTCAGCCGGTAGGCACCCAGTAGCGCAGCTTGCTGGCCCGGCGATCGTGAAAGAGGCCGCCGTTGGCCTCGATCGCCTTCTTGGAACCGATGTTGTCCTCGTCACAGGTCAGCAGTGCGCAGTCGATCCCGAGCAGGGCTGCCACCCGCAGGCCGGCGTGCAGCATCGCGGTGGCGTGGCCGCGACGGCGAGCCGGTGGGATCACGTGGTAGCCGATGTGTCCCCCTTCCTGGATCAGGAAGGGAGTCAGCCGGTGCCGGATGTGCAGCCGGCCCAGGAACCTGTCGCCGTCCACCCACCACAGATGCGTCGAAGGCACGTAACCGAGCGGCCGTTCGGTGCGCTCGCGGGTGTCGGCGAGCAGGCCATCCACATAGCCGGGCAATTCGTCATCCGTCAGCGCGGCGAGCTTGTCTCGATACACGTCCATCGCATCGTCAGCGTGCTCGATGGCCGCCGTCCGGACCGAGGCGGCAGCGGGCAAACAAGGGGCGACGAGAATTGGCATGCGCGGCATCGTCTCATCGGACCTGCCGCTGCCCCCGCGCGCGTCCGGCAAAAGCCGCACCCCATAGACCGTAGACTGCAGGTTGCACGATCAGGAGTGTGTGACTCCTATTCCGACCAAGCTCGAGGAGACGAATGTCTGCCATCTCGCGCGATGAGGTGGCCCACCTCGCGAATCTGGCCCGGATCGAACTGCGTCCCGACGAGCTCGACCGGCTTTCCGGTCAGCTCGAGGTGATCCTCGGTTCGGTGGCCCAGGTGCGCGAGGTGGCCGGTGACGACGTGCCTGCCACGTCGCATCCGCTGCCCCTGATCAACGTGACTCGCCCCGATGTCCCCCGGCCCGGCCTGAGCGCCGAGCAGGCGCTCGCGGGCGCTCCGGCGGCACAGGACCAGCGCTTCCGCGTGCCCCGGATCCTGGAGGAGGACTGATGTCGAGCGATCTGATCAGGCGGACCGCCGCCGAACTGGCGGGCCTGCTGCGAGCCGGCGAGGTGTCGGCCGTCGAGGTCACCCGCGCCCACTTGGACCGGATCGCCGAGGTCGACGGGCCCGGTGCAGCCGGTGCCGCCCAGCAGCCCGGCGTGCACGCCTTCCTGCACGTCGCCGGCGAGCAGGCGCTCGCCGCGGCGGCCGCCGTCGATGCGGCCCGCGCGTCCGGTGAGCAGTTGCACGAGCTGGCCGGCGTCCCGATCGCGGTCAAGGACGTGATGACGACGAAGGGCCTGCCGACCACGGCCGGCTCGCGCATCCTCGAGGGGTGGGTGCCGCCGTACGACGCCACGGTGGTCCGCAAGCTGCACGAGGCGCGGTTGATCGTGCTGGGCAAGACGAACATGGACGAGTTCGCGATGGGCTCCTCCACCGAGCACTCCGGCTACGGGCCGACCCGCAACCCGTGGGACCTGGACCGGATTCCGGGCGGCTCCGGTGGTGGATCGGCGGCTGCCCTGGCCGCGTTCGAGGCTCCGCTGGCAACCGGCACCGACACCGGCGGATCGATCCGCCAGCCGGCCTCCGTCACCGGCACCGTCGGGGTGAAGCCGACCTACGGTGGGGTCTCCCGGTACGGGCTGATCGCCCTGGCCAGCAGCCTCGACCAGGCCGGGCCGTGCGCCCGGACGGTCCTCGACGCCGCGCTGCTGCACGAGGTGATGGGTGGGCACGACCCGCTCGACTCGACCAGCCTGAACGAGCCGGTTCCCGCAGTAGTAAAGGCAGCCCGGGACGGCGCCCGCGACGGCATCGCCGGACTCAAGATCGGCGTGATCAAGGAACTGCACGGCGAGGGCGAAGGTGGCTATCAAGCCGGCGTCCGGGCCCGGTTCGACGAGTCGCTGGCGCTGTTGACCGAAGCCGGCGCCGAGATCGTCGAGGTGTCCTGCCCGAGCTTCACCGCCGCGCTCGCCGCCTACTACCTGATCCTCCCGAGCGAGGCCAGCAGCAACCTGGCCAAGTTCGACGCGATGCGGTACGGCCTGCGGGTGTCTCCCGCCGGCGTGAGCGACCCGAGCGCCGAGCAGGTGATGGCCGCCAGCCGGGCCGCCGGGTTCGGCGACGAGGTGAAGCGCCGGATCATTCTCGGCACCTACGCACTGTCGTCCGGTTACTACGACGCCTACTACGGCTCGGCGCAGAAGGTTCGCACGCTGATCCAGCGGGACTTCGCCGCCGCGTTCGAGGTCGCCGACGTGCTGGTCTCACCGACGGCACCGACCACGGCGTTCAAGCTCGGCGCCAAACTGGACGACCCGCTCGCGATGTACCTGAACGACGTCGCCACGATCCCGGCCAACCTGGCCGGGATTCCGGGGATGTCGCTGCCCAGTGGCCTCGCCGACGAGGACGGCCTGCCGGCCGGTATCCAGTTGCTGGCCCCGGCCCGCGCCGACGACCGGCTCTACCGGGTTGGTGCGGCACTGGAATCGCTGCTGCTCAAGCAGTGGGGCGGCAGCATCCTGGACCGGATTCCCGAGCTGAACGACGGACGTCTCGAAGGAGCCAACCGATGACGACGACTGCTCACGAGACGTCGCGCCTGAAGGACGTGCTTGGCTACGACGAGGCGCTGGCCGCCTTCGATCCGGTGCTGGGCCTGGAAGTGCACGTCGAGTTGAACACCGCGACGAAGATGTTCTGCGGCTGCTCCACGGTTTTCGGTGCCGAGCCGAACACCCAGGTCTGCCCGGTCTGCCTGGGCCTGCCCGGCGCGCTGCCGGTGCTGAACGGTGCCGCCCTGGAGTCGGCGATCCGGATCGGCCTGGCCCTGCACTGCGACATCGCCGAGTGGTGCCGGTTCGCCCGGAAGAACTACTTCTACCCGGACATGCCGAAGAACTTCCAGACCTCGCAGTACGACGAGCCGATCGCCTTCAACGGGTATCTGGACGTCGAGTTGGAGGACGGCGAGATCTTCCGGGTGCAGGTCGAGCGCGCCCACATGGAGGAGGACACCGGTAAGTCGCTGCACGTCGGCGGCTCCACCGGCCGGATCCAGGGCGCCGAGTTCTCGCTGGTCGACTACAACCGGGCCGGGATCCCGCTGATCGAGATCGTCACCAAGACGATCGAGGGTGCGGGGGAGCGGGCCCCCGAGGTGGCCAAGGCCTACGTCGGCGCGCTGCGTGACTTGCTGCGGGCGCTCGGGGTCAGCGACGTCAAGATGGAGCAGGGTTCGTTGCGTTGCGACGCGAACCTCTCGCTGCGACCGAAGGCCGCACCCGGTGCGGATCAGTCGGCGGTGAAACTGGGCACCCGGACCGAGACCAAGAACGTGAACTCGCTGCGCAGTGTCGAGCGCGCGGTTCGGTACGAAATCACCCGCCACGCAGCGGTTCTCACCTCCGGTGGGACGATCCTGCAGGAGACCAGGCACTGGCACGAAGACACCGGGGTGACGACGTCCGGTCGGGAGAAGTCGGACGCCGACGACTACCGGTACTTCCCGGAGCCCGATCTGGTCCCGATCGCCCCGGACGCCACGTACATCGAGGGATTGCGCGCCACCCTGCCGGAGCCGCCGCAGGAGCGTCGTCGCCGACTGCAGGGCGACTGGTCGTTCTCCGACAAGGAAATGCGCGACCTCTACAACGGTGGCGCCGTCGACCTGGTCGAGGCCACCGTGGCGGCGGGCACCAGCCCGGCCGCGGCCCGCAAGTGGTGGACTGGTGAGCTGTCCCGCCGGGCGAACCTGGACGGCGTCGCGCTGGCCGAACTGGCCGTCACCCCCGCACAGATCGCTCAGTTGCAGGGCCTGGTCGAGTCCGGTGCGCTGAACGACACCTTGGCCCGGCAGGCACTCGAAGGCGTGCTCGCCGGCGAGGGCGACCCTGCCGAGGTGGTGGCTGCCCGCGGCCTGGCGGTGGTCTCGGACGACAGCGCGCTGGGGGCGGCGGTAGACCGGGCGATCGAGGCGAACTCTGGGATCGCGGACAAGATCCGGGCCGGCAAGCTTTCCGCCGCCGGTGCCCTGATCGGATCCGTGATGAAAGAGATGCGCGGCCAAGCCGATGCGGCTCGAGTCCGGGAGCTCATCCTGGAGCGGCTCACCGTTTCGGACGGGACCGGCGCCGACAACGCCGGTCACTGATCTGCGGTCGGATCCCTCTAGGATGCGCCCGTGACGGAGATGAGCGTCGCCGGCTCTCGCCCGGCAACCGGGATCCGGGGCCACGACGCGGTGATCACCACCGGTCTGGCCCTGTCCGTGGTTGCCGGTGGCACGGTGGCGATGCTCGGGCTGCTCGGGGTCGACGGCGCGCTCATCCTGGGTGCCCTCTTTCCCGGGCTGATCGCACTGGCCAGCGGGTTGGTGCTGATGATCCGTGGATCCCGGCCGCCGTCCCGGGCGCGCTACCGGCAGTTGCTCGGGCTGGCGCTGAGTGTCTGGAGTATCGGTCAGCTCTGGAACGGGGTCGCGGTCGCCGTCGGCACTCCGGTGTTCCCCACCCCGGGCGACCTGATCTCCTTGCTCAGTGCCCCACTGGCGGTCTGGGGTTTGCTGGCGGTACCCCGGCGAACGGCCGGCGGGCATCCGGGGTGGCGGCTGGGTCTGGATGCGCTGCTGCTCGGGGTCAGCCTGGCCTTGCCGTGCTGGCAGTTCTTCTTCGTCCGGACCTTCGTCACCGGTCCGTTCGAACCTGGTGACCTGGCCGCCGTCCTGGTGCTGGTCGCCGACATCACCGTGGTCTGCGTCGCGATCCTGGCGTTCGTCCGGGATCTGGACCGGAACCTGCTGTTGGCCTCGCTGGGGACGGTTTGCTACACCGCCGGCGATCTGATCAACATGCATGCCACCCTGCAGCAACCGGGCCAATGGCCGTGGCCGGGTGCGGTGCTCTGGTGCCTGGCCTGGCCGCTGATCGCGGCCGGGTTGCTGCGCTACGAGCCGACCCAGATGCTCAACGAGCGGACGCTGCAGCCGGTCGACCCGGACGCCCGCGGCGTCATGATCACCACGACAGTCAGTCTGGCGCTGCTGTTGCTGGCCCTCGGTATTCGGGTGGTCTCCGATGAACCAGACCGGGTGGCGATCGGCCTGGTCGCGGTCGCGGTCGGGGTGTTCTGGGCTCGGGAACTGCTGAACGCCCGGTTCCGCACCCAGTTGCTGCGCCAGCTGCACGAAGAGGCGACCGCCGATCCGCTCACCGGGCTGGCGAACCGCCGGGTGCTGGCGGCGGCGATGTCCACCCTGGTCCGGGGCGAGCCGTGGTGCCTGCTCACCGTGGACCTGGATGGTTTCAAAGACGTCAACGACCTTCTCGGGCACGCCACCGGCGACAAGCTGCTGGCCGCAGTCGCCCACCGGCTGCTTCAGGCGTCACCGTCGAACGCCCTGGTCAGCCGGATCGGCGGGGACGAGTTCGCGGTCCTGCTGCCGGG
>DATINJ010000192.1:0-6900 GCA_035474375.1 Kineosporiaceae bacterium
GCCCTCGTTGGAGACCATCGCGATCACTCCCTCCTCAGGAGCCGCGAAGTCGAATCCGTTGACGTAGACGTTGTCTCGCCCGTCGACGACTATCTCGTTCCAACCATGGGAGGCTATGGCGCCGAGGTCGGCGTGTGGCACGGTCCTTCCACCGGATTCATGACGCATGAGGCGGTCACCAGTCACGAGCAATCGGCCGTCAGAGAGCCAACCTAGCGACCAGCCGAGCCCAGGCGGACCGGTACCGACTACCTCGCTGGTGCCGGCGAGGTTGGTGGCGACGATCTCTCCGGTGCCCCAATGGGCGAACCAGAGCCGTCCGTTGTGCCACCGAGGTGACTCGGGGTAGGCAAGCCCCGACAGCAGTACTTGTGGCGATGCGGATGCAGTCTTAGTACTTGACATGAGTCGACACGGTAGCGAAGTCCCGGCGCGGCCCGCAGCGGACCGGGAATCGGGAAATCAGGATCATCCGCACTGAGTTGGGTTATTCCAGATTATTGGCATAGGCTTGGGGAGGGTCGAAAACGCAGACGGAACGGAGCAGATTGTGGTCGACTTGGCAACCCGGGTAGAGGTGCTGGAGCAGGAGGTCGCACAGGTGCGCGATGAGGGAAAGGACATCCACCAGGCCCAGATTCGGGTACTCAACTCATTGCGAATCACCCAGATTGAGCACGGCGAAACCCTCAAGGCACACGGCGAGGCGATCGGCGGCCTGCGCACGGAGGTCGGTAGCCTCCGCACCGAGGTCGGCGGCCTCCACACGGAGGTCGGTAGCCTGCGCACGGAGGTCCGTGACTTGCGCGAGACCCAGCAGGAGCACGGACGAGTCCTGCATGAGCACAGCCGAATCCTGCATGAGCACGGCCGGCTCCTGCGCGAGATTGGCATGGGGATGGCCGGAATCACGAGTTCCCTCGACTACCTGATCCACGAGCAGGGCAAGCCGCGCCCTTAACCCGCCGTTGCCCTAGCCCGCCCGAGCATTCGCGGCAGCTCACCGGTGTGCACGATCCCCACCCGTTGGGTAGCGCGGGTGAGGGCGACGTACAGATCCCTGGCACCGTTGCCAGACTCGTCCAGGATCTCCTGCGGTTGCACCACCAGGACGGCGTCGAACTCCAGGCCTTTGGACTGCAACGGGGTCAGGACGACGGTCGCGGCGTCCAGGGCGTCCGGATCGTCGGCGAACCGGACGCCCGCCACGGAGCGCAGGAGCATGTCCAGCGCACCGATCCGGCCCTGCGGTGCAATGATCGCCAGCCGGCCGACACCGACGGCGGAGAGTTCGGCCTTCACCAGGCGCGGCAGCACGTCGAGAAGTTCGCCGGGTTCGACCAGCAGGCTCCAGGGCTGGTCCGAACCCCGGCGAACCGCCGCCGGTGCGATCAGCTGCGCATCGATCTCCCGCAACACGTCCGCCGCGACGTCCATGATCTGTTCGGTTGCCCGGTAGTTGAGACTCAAATGTTCCTGCCGCCAGCGTTCTTTCGCGTACGGGTCGAGGACGTCGGCCCAGGAGCGAGCGCCGGCTACGGAGCCGGTCTGGGCGATGTCGCCGACTACGGTCATCGACCGGCTCGGGCATCGGCGCATCAGTACCCGCCAGACCATGGGTGAGAGTTCTTGCGCCTCATCGACGATGACATGCCCGAACGTCCAGGTGCGATCGGCCCGCGCTCGATCCGCCGTGGACTCGAAGAGAGCCTCGCCCTCGTGCTGGGTCAACAACTGTTCGGCGTTGACCGTCTGGACGCCGAGCTCTTCCAGCGTCTCTGCGGCGTAGGCGAGTTCATCGTCAAGATCTTCGACAATCGCCTGTTCACCGAGGATGTCCTGAACCGAGCGCAGTGGCCCCAGCAGTTCGGCAACCTCGTCGAGCAGCGGCACATCCGCCGGAGTCCAGCCGCCTGGGTTCACTCGGAGCAGGGCGTCTCGCTCGGCCTGGCGCAACTGCGGCGCGGCCGCGGCCAGTCGCTCGGGTGAGGCGAGCAGCTCAGCGAGGAATTCTCGCGGTCGCAGCCCCGGCCAGAGGGCCTCGACCGCCGCCGCGACATCCGGATCCGAGCGCAGCACGCCACCGGTGTCGGCGACGCCGTCCGAACGGAACCGGCGCATCCCCAACTTGCCCATCACCCGGCGACCAAGGCCCTCGATGATCTCGTCGATGAAGATCTCACGCGCCTGGTTGTGCGGCTCGTGGGCCTCCCAGGCAGTGGCTCGGGCCTGCTCGCACATCGCCCGATCGAGGCGTACCACCTCCTCGTGCATCGTGCCCCGGTTGACGGTGATCTCCAGATTCGCCTCGGGTACCTGCTGGCAGTTGTGCACCGCGCTGGCCAGAACCTGGACCATTCGCAGGTCTCCCTTGATCGCTGTGGCTTCCGGGGATTCCGTTGCCACCGCGTCCACCCCTGGATACAGCTGACCGATGCTGCAGAGCAGGACGTCGTTCTCTCCCAGGGCGGGCAGCACCTGGTCGATGTAGCGCATGAATGTCGGGTTCGGGCCAATGATCAGCACTCCCCGCTTGGCGAGTCGAGCCCGGTAGGTATAAAGCAAGTAGGCCGCCCGGTGCAGCGCCACCACGGTCTTTCCCGTTCCCGGACCGCCCTGCACCACCAGGATGCCGGGCAGTTCGGCCCGCACGATCCGGTCCTGCTCCGCCTGGATGGTCGCGACAATGTCGTGCATCCGCCCGGTCCGCCCGGCGTTCAGCGCGGCGAACAGCGCCGACTCCCCGTCCAGCAGGCTGCGCTCGCCGTCGCTGAGCAGCTCCGGAGCCTCAAAGACCTCGTCGTCGATCGCCACGACGTCCCGGTTCCTCGTTCGGATCTGCCTGCGTCGCACCACATTTCCCGGGACTGACGGAGTTGCTCGGTAGAACCCCTCGGCGGCCGGGGCACGCCAATCGACGAGGACGACCTCGTGCTCGTCATCGACCAGGCTCATCCGCCCGACGTAGAGGCGATCACCGGTGCGCAGGTCGAGACGCCCGAAACAGAGCCCGTATTCCGCAGCCGACAGTTGGCTCAGCCGACGACTGCTCTGCTGCTCGGCAGCATCTCGCTCGACGAGTGCTTGCATGGTGCCGCGCCCGCCGCGGCGTTGGACTTCTCGGAGCCGATCACTCGTCAGCTGCCACATTTCGTCGAGCTGGCGGTAGAGCTTTGACAGGTAATTTTGCTCATGTATAATTTGCTGCCGGCGGTAAGAAATGGCTGGCTGAGAATCTTCTGACTGCGAAATCCCTGACTGCGAAATCTCTGACTGCACAGCGAATTGCTCTTGCATCGCTTTCCTCGCACTGGCTTCGTGACCGCAGGTGGCATCTTTCGCAAAGACGCCACGCTATCACGATGCCTATCCAGGCAAGCTGGCGAGATCCTCAGACGCGGCCATCGCAGCGTTGCCGGGCTGAGCATTCGAAGTATTTCGCGATCCTGGGCCCAGAGTGAAGTAGAATGTGGCCCCGCGGCCGGTTTCCCCTTCGGCCCAGACGCGGCCACCATGGCGAGTGACGATGCGCTGCACAGAGGCCAGGCCGATGCCGGTTCCCGGGAAATCCTCGGCATCGTGGAGCCGCCGGAACACCTGAAAGACTTCGTCGGCGCGGCGCATATCGAACCCGGCACCGTTGTCCCGGACGAAATAGACTGTCTCCTCGTCGATTACCCGGCTGTCCATCTCGATCCGCGCCTGGTCTTGCTTCTTGGTGTACTTCACCGCGTTTTCCAAGAGATTGGCCAGTACCTGGCGGACCAGGCGCAGATCGCCATGACCTGACGGTAGCGGATGGAGCACGAATTCAACGTTCCGGCCCTCGAGATCCGACTCGAGTTCATCCCAGGCAGCCCGAGCTAGAACCGTCATATCCAAGGCAGTGGTGTTCATCGCCGCCCGTTGAGTTGCCGACAAGCCGAGCAGCGCCTCCACCATGTGCGTCAGGTTCTCGGCGTTCGCCACGATCCGCGTGGCGTAGTGGCCGATTTCTGCCGGCACGGTGTCTGTGCAGCGGTCGGACAGAATATTGGCGAACCCAGCGATCGCCCGCAACGGCGCCCGCAGGTCGTGCGAGACGCTGTAGGAGAAGGCCCGCAGTTCGGCATTGGCGGCGTGCAATTCCGCGGCCTGCACCTCTAATTGCGTGGTCCGCTCCTCGACCCGCTGCTCCAGTTCGGCATTCAACCGGATGGTGGCCAGTTCGATTTCCCGGCGCACTGTCGCATCGTGCGCCACGGTGACGAAACCCTGCAGATCACCGGCTGAGCCGCGGCGGGCGGTGATCACAGTTCGGGCCCAGTAGCGGCTACCGTCCTGGCGCACCCGAACACCCTCGTGCTCATGCCTCCCGGTGGACGCCGCCGCCTCCAGAATCTCCGTCGGCTCGGCCGCAGCGACCTCCGCACTGGTGAAGAAGATGTCGTATGGCTGGCCGAGGATCTCGTCCTGCGCGTACCCGTCCAGAAACTGTGCGCTCGGGCTCCAACTCGCCACCCGCCCATCGGCGTCGAGCATCACGATCGCGTAGTCGCGAGCACCGTGCAGCAGCAGTCGAAGTCGCTCCTCGGAGACTCGGAGCTTCTGCTCGGCGACCGCCAATTGATCCAAGGGGATCGCGATTTTCCGGTTGACCAGGAACAGCAGCAGCACAACCAGCAGCAACGCGGCGATGCCAAATTCGGCGCCCCGCACCAGCAGTGCTCGGGTCGATCCGAGCGCCTCGGTCTCGGCAATGCCGGCGTCGATCTGCCAGGAAACCGCCTTGGTCTGGGCCGAACCGGTGAGCCGGGCCGCAGTCGACTTTCCTGGCGCGCCGGCCCCCGTCGGGGCTGACACGGTGGCGCCGTTCGCCAGCACCGTGAAGGTGAATCCTCGTGGCCCGGCATAGGTCGCGGCCAAGCCGTCGGATAGCGGCGAGAGCGCGAGAACCATGGCGATCAGGGCCAACGGCTTTCCGTCCGGCCCCGGCAAGGGCATCACGACACCGATCGCCTGATAGCCGGTCACATGATCGGTGAAAGGTGGCGTGACCGTGGGCTGCGGCGACGCGCTCGATACCGAAAGCCAGGCCGCCCCGGCATGGGTGGCACCGGGCGGCGCGCCCTGCGCGGCGAGCGAAGAGCACGCCACCCGTCCGTCGGTGCGCACGACGTCGATATGGCCGCGAACGAACGGTCCCAGACCGGCGAAGAGCAGCTGGCATTTATCCGTGTTCGCCAGCAGAGCGGCCGTCGGGAAACTCCCGGCCATGCCGGCCAGCGTGGTCTGCGCGAGCGTGAGCCCGTCATCGATCGATCGCGCGGCCAGATTTGCCTGAAAGCCAGCATCCTGGCGAGCGAGGTCCCGAGCATGATCCAGGGTTCGCAACGCCAGAACGCCGCCGGCCCCGACGAAGGCGATCACAGCGACCGCCACCATCACCGCCAGTCGCCGAGCCGCCGAACGGCCACGGTGCGGCCTGCCTTCCCAGCCACTCACCACGGGAGCCGGACTCTCAACTCGGGTACTTGTCTTCACGGCTGTCTCATTTCGCCCACCACCGCACAGCGTGCGGTGCGTCCACAGTCACCGAGTCGACACAGCCACACCTGTTGATAGCGGTTCTGACCCGGACGGAGCAGTCCCGAAATGAATCGGCTCGAGCGGTTACTCCTCGGCCTCGCGCTGCCGCTCCGCCCCGGTGTGGAAGAACCGGGTGAGGTAATCGTCCTCCGACAGATCGCTGGTCCGGCCGAGCGAGAACACCTCGGCGCCGGACTCGAGTTCGTCGATCATGGCGTATGCCTGAACGAAGCCGTTGAACTGGATCTCGTTCACCGCCGCGTACGCCTCGGCCTCGCCCTCGGCGAGTTCGATCGCGGCGTCCACGTCGGGTGCCAGCCACACCGTGATGCGCTCCTCGAAGACCTCAGGGTCGCGATGGTGGAAGACACACCGAGTGCTGAACCAGGTCGCTTTGACTTCATCGCTGCTGCTCATCGGCTCAGTCTGGCAGCCGCAGCGGCCGAGGGCGTGCGGTGCTCAGCGCCGGCGAAGCATCAGGCGGCCCATCGGGTTGAACCAGAAGGCCCTGGCCACAGGGCTTTCCAGGGACACGTCGGCGTCCAGACCGGCGGTCATCCGTTCCGGGTGCCGTAACACCGAGCGGAAATCGTAGATCCAAGCTTGCCCGCCGGGGCGCAGCACCCGGACGACGTCACGCAGCCCAGCCTCTGGATCGGCCCAGTGATGCAGGCTGATCGAGGAGACCACAAGATCGACCGAACCGTCCTCGAACGGCAACGCGGCGACGTCCGCGACCTGAAACCTGACCCGATCAGCGATCGCCAGTTTCCCGGCGGCCTGGGTGGCGTACTCGATCATCTCGGCGGAGAGATCCACGCCGTGCACCGAGAGCTCCGGGCAGGCTTCGACGATCATCCGCGGAACTCGGCCCGGTCCAGTCCCCACGTCCAGCACGATTGCCCCGGCCGACAGGTTGGCGGCCACCACATCCGCGACGACTCGCCGGTACAGGAACCGGCCGAGATGTCTGGTTTGCCGGTCGTACCACGTGGCGTGCCTGGCCAGCCCATACATGTCGGCGCGGGTGTGAGTGTGGCCCTGACCGTGGTTCTGACCGTGGTTCTTGCCGTGGCGATGAAGCAGATGCATGACGTCTCCTACAGTTGTACGACGCAACCCTTCATCCAGAGTAAGCGCAACAGTTGCAGGACACAACCATGGATTACTGGTGTTGTGGCCGACTCTCCTGCAGTTCCGCCTCACCGTCCGACGGGACGTCATCGGGCACCTCGATCGACTGCGGCGCCAGCCAGTTCTCCCCGGCCCGGGTGTGTTCGCTGGCGCTCGCCAGTCCGTACTGATGCCAGGCGTGATTCAGCGCGGTGGCCA
>DATINJ010000193.1:0-40173 GCA_035474375.1 Kineosporiaceae bacterium
CTGGACCACCGTGCCGGAGTTGAGCAGGGCCACGCGGTCGGCGACGGCCATCGCCTCCTCCTGATCGTGGGTGACGTAGATGGTGCTGACCGGGTGACTCTTCACGACTTCGACGATCCGGCGGCGGACCGCCCAGCGCTGATGAGCATCCAGATGGGCAAGCGGCTCGTCGAACAGAAAAGTGCTGGGCTGATGCACCAGCGCGTGCCCGATTCCGACCCGACTCGCCTCTCCCGAAGAGAGAGTCTTCGGCATCCGCTTCAAAAATCGGCTCAGATGCAGACCACGAGCCTGTACCCGGACCCGCTCAGCCACCTCGGCGGGCGGGACCTGACGCACCTGCAGGCCCCAGCCCAGGTTCTCTGAGACGTCGAGGAACGGGATCACCGTGCTGCCCTCGAACACCATCGCGACCCGCCGCTGATCAGCAGCCAGGTGAGTGACCACTCGGCCGCCGATCAGGACCTCACCACTGTTCACCGGGACCAACCCGGCGATCGCCCGCAGCAGCGTGGACTTTCCACTGCCGGACGGCCCGAGCACCGCCAGAATTTCGCCCTGCTCGGCCGTCACGGTGACATGGTCCAAGGCGGTGCCGCCGTTGGCGTACACCACCGTTGCATCGTTGAGTCCGGTGACCGGCATCTACCTATTGTCACCGATTCGCGCGATTGCGGTGATCGAGCGTGGGTCAGGCCAGCGCGGCGATCAGCTGATCCGGCGCCGCAGTGCCCATCACGAGCTCGCGGGCGCTTTCCCGTCGCCAAAGTGCGAGCCGTACCTCCGTCGGGCGATCCAGAAACACTCGGACGAACGGCACCTGCCCGCCTCGGGACACCGTCGCTTGCGCTGAGCCGGAGGGGACGTCAAGACCCAGCCCGATCGGCCGAATCGACGACGGCACGAACCGCTCGACGTGGTTGATATCGGCCCTCAGCACCTGCGCACCGCCGAGCAGGCCGAACCGCAGTCGGAGATGGGTGGCATCCACGGTGATCCGGCCACCGAGCGCGCTGGCGATCGCCACCAGCAGGCCCAGGGTGGGCACGACGATCAAGGCGTCGATCAGATAGCCGATCCAGGCCGGCAGCAGAGCATGGACCAGCGCCGCGACCGCGACACTCTCGGCGACTCCGAGCAAGGTGATACCGGTCGTCAACCAAACCCAGGACGATCTGGGCCCGAGGTCGAAAGAGCGCACATCTGGGACAGAGTGCTCGACGTCCTCCATCGGCAACATATTGCCAGAGCACGCGATAGTGCAGGGGTGCATGTCGACGTCCATCCACCGAATCGGGGAGGATGGCCGGATGGCCGGTCCGCTGCATGTGAACGGATCGGTAGTGATCCCCGAGGCCGAGTTGCAATGGCGATTCTCGCGCTCCTCCGGCCCCGGCGGGCAGGGGGTCAACACCACCGACAGTCGTGCCCAGTTGCGCTGGGACGCGGCCGCTAGCTCGGCACTCACCGAGGAGCAGCGGTCCCGATTGCTGCACCGGCTTGCCGGGCGGTTGGTCAACGGCGCGCTCCAGATCAGTGCCTCGGAACAGCGCTCACAGCTGCAGAACCGGGACGCCGCGGAACGCCGACTGGTGGAGATCGTCGCCGCGGCTCTGGCCCCGCCGCCGCGAACCCGGCGAGCGACTCGGCCGACCCGTGGTTCTCAAGAGCGGCGAATCGCTGGAAAGAAGCGACGCTCCGACATCAAGCGGCTTCGAAGAGATACGAGCGACTGACTTTTCGCCCGGATCGCCTGGCCCCCGCCTGCATTTGCAGGCTTCTGACCTGCAGAAATGTGTTTTTTGCCCAGTCTCGGGTTGCGGCGGGCGCAAATCAGTTCAGAATCGATTCAGAACCGAGTCGATCGGCGACTCGGGCGAGGCATAGGAGTACTTGGCCATGACTGTCACTGGAATCATCTCCGCGATCATCGTGGGCTTGATCATCGGCGCGCTTGGTCGGCTCGTTCTGCCCGGCAAGCAGGACATTCCGATCTGGCTCACCGCCGTGATCGGTGTCGTCGCCGCGCTCATCGGAACCTTCATCGTTGGTGGCCTGAGCGATACCAAGGGGTTCGACTGGACCGAACTGCTGGTGCAGGTCGTGCTCGCAGCGGTAGGCGTGGCTCTTGTCTCCGGCGTGCGTGGGCGTAACGCCATCCGCTAGCCCGAGGTAAACCTCCCAGAACTTTCAAGATCGACTGAGCTGCTCGAGGTCGGTCACCGATGACGGTGACCGATCTCGAGTCCATTTTGGCGCCCTTCTCGTCCCCCATGAACGGATGGCGCACGTCTGGCCCCTCGCCACGACGGCTGGATCCAGGCATCAGACCTGAGCTCGGCCCACCTCGCCGAGGGCTTTCATGCGAGCCGTGAGTTGGCCCACTCGAGCGACATCCGGAGCCAATGGCCTGGCTGGAGAGCCGTTGACCAGGTACCATATGTTACTAAGCGGTAACTTAGTCAAGGGCGATGAGTACGGGCGAAGGGGACGGCATGAGCCACTACCGGCACAATCTGCGAGACATCGAGTTCAACCTGTTCGAGATGTTCGGACGCGATCAGGTGCTCGGAACCGCCCCCTTCGAGGACATCGACGGGGACACCGCGCGAGAGACTCTCCGAGAGATGGCTCGGCTGACAACCGAGGACCTCGCGGATTCAATGATCGATTCCGATCACAACCCGCCGGTTTACGACCCGACCACGCACACCGCCACCCTGCCTGCGTCGTTCAAGAAGGCGTACCAGGCGTACATCGACTCCGGTTTCTGGGAGCTTGGACTGCCCACCGAGATCGGTGGCACCCCGGCGCCGTCCTCGCTGCGCTGGGCCCTGCTGGAGTTCCTCCTCGGAGCGAACCCGGCGATCCACATGTACGCCTCCTCCTTCGAGATGGCCAACGTCCTCTTCGTATTGGGGACGCCGGAGCAGAAGCAGTTGGCGAAGATCATGGTGGAGAAGCGCTGGGGCGCCACGATGGTGCTGACCGAGCCGGACGCCGGATCGGACGTCGGTGCCGGCCGCACCAAGGCGGTGCCGACGGCGGACGGCAACTGGCAGATCAGCGGGGTCAAGCGCTTCATCACCTCGGCCGAGCACGACATGTCCGAGAACATCATCCACATCGTGCTGGCCCGGCCCGAGGGCGCCGGCCCCGGCACCAAGGGTTTGTCCCTGTTCATCGTCCCCAAGTTCCACTTCGACCCGAAGACCGGTGAACTCGGCGCCCGCAACGGTGCTTTCGTCACCAACGTCGAGGACAAGATGGGGCTCAAGGTGTCCACCACCTGTGAGCTCCGGTTCGGGGAGGTGGACGACATCCCGGCCGTCGGGTACCTGGTCGGCGACGTGCACGACGGCATCGCGCAGATGTTCCACGTGATCGAAGGCGCCCGGATGATGGTCGGCACCAAGGCCATCGCCACCCTCTCCACCGGTTACCTGAACGCGCTCGACTACGCGAAAGAGCGCGTGCAGGGCGCAGATCTGACGCAGATGACGGACAAGGCGGCGCCCCGGGTGACGATCACCCACCACCCCGACGTCCGGCGTTCGTTGCTGACCCAGAAGGCTTATGCCGAGGGCCTGCGCGCGCTCGTGGTGTACACCGCCGTCCAGCAGGACGCGGTGAAGATCGCCGAGGCCAACGGTGGCAAGGACGAGCTGGCTGAACGGCTGAACGACTTCCTGTTGCCGATCGTCAAGGGCGTCGGCTCGGAGCGGGCCTGGGTCCTGCTTGGCACCGAAAGCCTGCAGACCTATGGCGGATCCGGCTTCCTCAAGGACTACCCCCTGGAGCAGTACGTCCGGGACGCCAAGATCGACACCCTGTACGAGGGCACCACCGCGATCCAGGGTCAGGACTTCTTCTTCCGGAAGATCGTCCGGGACAAGGGCCAAGCGCTGGCGCACCTCGGACAGCAGATCGCCGAGTTCGCGAAGGCCGATCCGGGCGACGGCCGGCTGGCCAAGGAGCGCGAACTGCTGCGCAAGGGCCTGGAGGACGTGCAGGGCATCGTCGGGCACCTGGTCGGTGTGCTGATGTCGTCGGACGCGCGGCAGGAGGGAGCCGACCCGAGGAACATCTACAAGGTCGGGCAGAACACCACCCGGCTGCTGCTGGCTGCGGGCGACTTGATCGTCGGCTGGCTGCTGCTGCGCCAGGCGGACGTCGCGCTCACCGCACTGCAGGGTGAGGTCAGCGACTCGGACAAGTCCTTCTACCAGGGCAAGGTGGCTGCCGCCTCGTTCTTCGCCAAGCAGGTGCTGCCGCGCCTCGCCGTTGAGCGAGCGATCGCCGAGGCAACCGACAACGAGCTGATGGACCTCGACGAAGACGCCTTCTGATTCCGTTGTTCTGATCGGTTGTTCCAAAGAAGATGCCCGGCCGGGATGCCTTCCCGGCCGGGCATCTTGCTGACAATCAGTACCCGGGCGGGGGCGGGCCACCACCGAGGTCACGCCGCTCCACCACCTCGGTGTGTGAGGTGTTGGTGCGTTGCCGGTTCAGGGCCAGCGACAGGACGATCGCCAGCGCACCGACCACCATGCAGATCCAGCCGATGGCCGTGAGGTCGAGAGCATCCACACGGTCGCGGACGCCGAAGGCCAAAATGGCCCCGACCACGAGGAGAGTGAGACCGCCGCCGATGTACATGTGATCAACCCTTCGTCTGCGCACGTATCCGTGCCCTGCACTTCAGGATCGATCACCGCTGGTCCTCCCGCATCTCGAGATCACCAACGGCCGGTCACGATCGGGAGCATTCGGCTGAATAGATCACAACCCCAGGACGTCGCTCAGTCAGGACCCATTGCGAAGTCGAACGATCTGCAGGCCGACCAGCTTGTTCGCGAGTTCCGTAGCAGCGGCGACGCTCTTCGGATGCTGGACCTGGACTCCGACGATCTTGTCCCCGATCTGGACCAGGGCACGGCTGTAGTGCCTCCCCCCGGCCTCGGAGGTTGCAGCCCAGACCTGCCCTTCGGGCCCGCCGGGAACCACGACAGCGGGCGATGACAGGTCGATCGAATCACCATCCGGGCAGCTCCGAGCGGCCTTGACGGTGTCAGCGAAGGCAGCGGAGGCTTTTCCGGTGGCCCAACCGGTGACGGTGAGGCTGACCGAGAGTTCATCGGCGGTTCCGGGAGCGGCCGACCACAACCATCGCCGGCCGGCAGCTGGCGTGGGCCGATTCTGCGGGCCGGCACAGGGCAACCCTTCCACCAGCGGCAGATTGACCTGCTGCGATCCGGAGTTGACCTCGAGGCCGGGCGGCAACTCGGCAGCGGTGAAGGCGAACGCGTCCGGAATCGGCGACTGACCGTCCTCGGCGGAGGGTGGCACGGCTGACGGGACGGCGGCCGGGTCCGGGCGAGCGGTCGGCCGGCCGTCATGGGTGGCGGCCGGGCGGGAACTCGAAGGAATCAGCACGGCCGGCGGAGCGACTGCCCCCGGGCCTGGGTTGACCACCTCGTAACCCACCGGAACGGCCACCACCAGGGCTGCGGCAGCGACCACGGCAGCGATTCGCTGGGTTCGGACCCGCTTGGCCCGACGCTGACTACCGTGCAACAAGCTCTCGACATCTACCCGGTGGTGACCCAGCCCGGCTCGCAAAGCCGAGTCAAGTCGTTCACCGAGCATCTCGTCTGAGTCATTAGGGTCGTCGTCAACCATCGCGGCCCTCCCTTCAGCCGAGCACCGACACTTCAGCCTGGCACCGGAGCCAGCACGTCGGAACACTCCCGCTGGGCAGACGCTACCCAGTGGGCAAATGTTGCAGGCCTGGCGAGAAAATCTTTTCGGGACTCAGCGCTGCGGATCCGCGGTTGCCCTCAGCACAGCAAATCCGGGGTCTGCCAGGGCTCCTTCCGCACGGTGTGCGCCAGGAAGGCGAAGACCGTCTCGTACCAAATCTTCGCGTGCTGCGGCTTGAGTACCCAGTGGTTCTCATCCGGGAACATCAGGAATCGATGCGGCAATACGCCGTCCGGGCTCGTGCCGCGCTCGGCCAGTTCGGCCCACAACCGTAGCGCCTCACCGATCGGCACCCGGTAGTCACGATCCCCGTGAATCACCAGCATCGGGGTTCGGATCTGATCGACGAACAGATGCGGGCTGAACTGCTCCGCCATCTCGGCGGTCATCTCCCGACGCCAGTAATACGCGGCATCCGTGGTCGGGCCGAACTGGTCCAGCGCCCACAAACCGGCATGCGAGACGATCGCGCGAAAGCGGTCGGTGTGTCCTGCGATCCAGTTGACCAGGTAGCCGCCGTACGAGCCGCCCATCGCCGCGGTCCGATCAGCGTCGATGTCATCGCGGGCCACCGCGACATCGGTGAGCGCCATCGTGTCGGTGTAGCTTTCCGCGCCCCACCGGCCCCAGCTCCGCTTGATCGCGGCCAACCCGTACCCGGTGGACAGGGCCGGATCGGGCAACAGGACGGCGTACCCCTGAGCGACCGCCAGCCACGGGTTCCAGCGCCAGGACCAGCTGTTCCATGATCCGAGCGGCCCACCGTGCACCCAGAGCAGAAGGTCGGCCGGATTCTGGGCCGACGTCCCGGTCGGCAGCACCAACCAACCACGCACTTGCGCACCGTCGGCAGCGGTGGTGATCAGCTCGGTGACCGAGCCCGGCACCATCGGATCCGCGACGGGGCTGAGCAGTCGCATCGGCTGCTGGTCCGCTGCGGTCGGGTCGAGGCGGACCGGGGCGGGCGGCGCGCTGATCGAAGCCCGCAGCGCGTACAACGCACCGCCGTCCCGAGACAACTGCAGGTCGGTGTAAGCGGCATCATCACCGGTCAACCGAACAGCGGTACGGCTCTCCAGGTGGATCCGCCAGACCGGGCACCGGCCCCGATCGTCGGCCGTGACCAGCAAGGCATCGCCGTCCGGCGTCCACACCGGTGCCGAGGCCGGCCACCGGTCCCAGTCCGGTGCCACGTCCTGCACTTCGCCGCTGCCCAGGTCCAGGACGCAGAGCCGGAGGTCCGACGGACTGTCCGGGGTGGAACGGCTCTCCAGGGTGACGGCGATCTTGCTGGCGTCCGGCGAGAACACCGGTGAGACGTAGTCGAAGCCGGGATCGTCGAGCAGCACCCGCCGAGCGCCGTCCTTGAGCTGGATCAGCATCAGGATCCGGCGCGCCGATCCTTCCGCTTCGGCCTGCTGCCAACTCACCACCACGCTGGCGCCGTCCCCGCTGACATCCCAGTCGCTGCCCTCGCCGCCGATCGCCGCGCCGACGTGACCGGTGAGATCACGCAGGTCAAGTGGTGCATCGTCGTCCGGGACGCCGACGAACAGCCGGTCCCGCTCCGGGCCGAGGTCGGTGTCCCAGTACCGAACCGGATAGGAGTCGTGCAGGACGGCGGTCACCTTGTGGTCCTTGCGGGCCTTGCGCCGGTCGGCGTCCTCCTGAGAGGTCTTCGCGGCCGGCAGCGTGGGCGAAGCGAGAACCACGGTGCCGGTGTCCCGGGCGACGGACACCGCGCCGATCCCGCCCGGGCGAGTGGCCAGCGGGCGAGCCTCGCCGAACCCTGCTGGAAGCACCCAGAGCGCCGCCGGAGTGTCGTCGGTCGCCGCCGTCTCCGGGTCCGGTCGGGCGGAGGTGAAGAGCAGCGAACCGTCGGGTCGAAAGGCGGGTGCCGACTCGCTCTTCGAGCCCCAGGTGAGCCGGTGCGCCGGCCGATCACCGGTCGGGTCGACCTCCCAGAGCGAATTGACGTACGCCGTTCGCTTCTCGTCGAGGGCTGCGACGGCGACCACTAGCCGGGATCCGTCAGGCGAGAGCGCCAAGCCGGAGACCCGCCGCAGGGCGATGTAGTCGTCAAGGTTGGTGAAAAGGGTGCTCGTCGGATTCACTGCTCTGTCCTATCACCGCAGCCGCAAAAACCGGGACATTTCCGGTGCCCACGCAACCGGCCCTACCGATCAGGAGCGAGAGCGACCCGCGAGCTTGGCCAGCATCGCGTTGTACTGCTCAAGCTCGGCATCCCCGTCGCGGTCCGCGGCTCGGTCATAGCGTTTGGCATCCCGATCGTCGGAACGCGACCACTGAACCGCAAGCACCAGAGTGAGCAGAAGGGTAGGCCCTTCGCCGATTCCCCAGCCGATTCCGCCGCCGAATTGCTGGTCGGCGAGCAGGGCACGGCCCCACGTACGACCGAGCGAACCGAAGAAGTCCGGCTGCAACACGGAGGTGCCGTTCATCAGCGCCAGGAAGAAGAACGCATGGAAGGCCATCGTGGCGAACAGCATGATCAGCCGTAGCGGGTATCCGATCCGGTTCGGGCCGGGGTCGATCCCCACCAGCACCCAGGCGAACAGGTACCCGGCGAGCAGGAAGTGCAGTTGCATCAGCTCATGACCGACGTGCGTGGTCAGCGACAACTCGAAGAGACCCGAGTAATAGAACACGACCAGGCTGCCGGCGAAGACCAGCGCCGCGATCGGCGGGAAGGCCAGTACCTTCAGCGGGCCGGAGGCGAGGACCGCAAGGATCCACTCGCGGGGCCCTCGGGTCCCGTCGGTTCGCGCCGTAAGGACCCGCAGCGCCAGCAGGATCGGGCCACCGAGTACCAGCAGAGGCGGTACCACCATGGTCAGCAGCATGTGCATCACCATGTGACCGCTGAAGGTCACCCGGCCGTAGACCGCCGGACCGCCGGAGGTGACGTAGGTCAGCATGGCCAACCCGAGCAGGAAGGCCAGGGTCCGCGGCAACGGCCACCGATCTCCCCGAACCTGCAGGCGACGAACGGCAACCAAGTAACCGGCCGCGGCCAGGCCGGCGAGCAGCAGCCAGAGGAGATCCGGCTGCCACGACGTCAGCCACCGGGAGGCGGTCGGCGGGAGCGGCAGCGGGTAACCGGTGATCGACTCGGCCAGGTCGGTGGTGCGCTCGCCGAGGGCCGGCGGCGGGGTCCGAGACAGCGCGGCGGCCAGACCGAAGGCAACCGCCATCACGGCCAGCTCTACCGCAGCCAGTTGAGCAAAGGCGTACCGGCGACCGGCCGCCAGCTCGGCCAACGTGTGCGCCCGGTGCCAATAGCCGGCTCCGCCGAGCAGCACCAGGGCGGCCGTCTTGCCGATCACCAGCAACCCGTAATCGGTGTTCAGACCGCTCCAGCCACCGAGCCGAGGCCAGGCGTTGAGCACCCCGGAGAGCACAACTGCTGCGAACGCCCAACCGGCCACGGCCGAGTACCGCTTCACTGCAGCAGTGTTGGCGGGGCCGGACAACCCCGATCCGAGCAGGAGCAAGGCCGCCAGACCGCCGACCCACACCGAGGCGCCGAGCAGGTGCACTCCGAGACTGGTGACTGCGGTCTCGTGGTTGGCGCTGGAGTTCGAGTGCCCGTTCAGCGCCGTCGGAATCAGCGCCGCCATCGCCGCCACCGCCAGTAGACCTGCCGACCGGATCCGGGTGGCCCCGGCCGCCAGTAGGCCGATCGCGGCGGCAGCGAACGTCGTAGCGCTGAGTGCCCGACCGAACGAGACGTCCCGGGCGAAAGAAATCAACTGGGAGCCGAACTCCGGCCCTCCGGGCGGCTTTCCCAACGTCTCGGACAGGCTGAAGACCAGCAGGATGATATGCGTGACCGCCCACAATGTCGCCGTCCCGGCAGCCAGCATCAGAGCCGGGCGATGCGCCTGCCCGGCTTTGTCGACCGGCAGCGCGACCGCGGCCAGGACCAGTGACCCGATCGTCAGCGCGGCAGCCAGATCCGCGATCACCCGAACCGCGATCAGTCCCCAGCGCACCAGGGCACCGGGATCTTCGATCACGGTCGGCGCGATTGCGCCGGAGAGCGCCGCAGCTGCCAGCCCGGTGCTGACCGCGAGGACCGCCACGACGGCGATCACGGCGGCGTTGACCTTGTCCACGCTCGCGGACTCGTTGGCCTTCGTTCGCGCAGCGACACTCATCGCAACCGCCGATCGGCTAGGACGGGAAACCTTGTGCGCCAGGAGTCGATCTCGGCGAGGTCGAGGTCGACGATCAGGACCTCCTCGCCGTCGCCGGCCTCGGCCAGCACTTCACCGGTAGCCGAGATCACCTGACTGTGGCCACCCATCGCCACTCCGGCATGGGTGCCGCCGGTGTTGCATTGGATGACGGCGCATTGGTTCTCGATCGCTCGGGCTCGACCGAGCAGGGTCCAGTGCTCCACCCGGCGTGCGGGCCACGCGGCCGGGATCACGAAAATGGTCGCCCCAGCGTCCAGCAGGCCGCGAAACAGCTCCGGAAAGCGCAGGTCGTAGCAGGTGGCCAAGCCAAGCCGAGCGGGGCCGGTGCTGGTTAGCAGATCCGCGGTGACGAGGTCCGCACCGGCCTCGATGAGCGTCGGCTCACCCTCGGCGAAGCCGAAGCGGTGCACCTTGCGGTAGGTGGCCTGGATCCCGCCGTCCGGCCCGATCAGCACGGAGGTGTTCCACCGGCCGCGCCCCTGCGGGCCCAGCTCGGATGCCTCGGCTCCGGGGGGCGCCTGCTCCAGGATCGAACCGGCGTGCACGGTGGCACCGGCTTTCGTGGCGGCTTGGGCGATCGCCGTCACGGTGTGCCCGTCGATCGGTTCCGCCGCTGCGGTCCAGCCCTGGTACCCCATTCCGGTGGGCGCCCACAGTTCAGGCAGCACCACGAGATCGGCGCCTTTTTGGGCCGCGACCAGGTCAGCAACGCGTTCGACCCGGGCAGCGACTGGCTCGTCGTCCCCGTATGCCACCTGGAGAACATGCACCCGCATGTGCGGCAGCGTACTTCCGCCTGAGTGGTGATGGTTCGCCGGGAGGCGCAGCTCGGACGGCAATAAGATGCCAATGGCAACTAGTTGCGTGTACCATCCTTGTATTGTGGAGCCAGCTACCGAGAGCCTGAGCGCGGAGAACACCGACTCCGAGCGAGTCGAACTGGGCCATGAGTTCATCCGCTACAACCGAGTGATCCACACGCTCCGAGCCCAGCTAGCCGACGTTCTTCCGGCTGGGCTCGACCCGGCCGCCGCACAACTGCTCGTGTGGCTGGCCAAGCAGGGCCCCAGTCGGCAAGGAGAACTGGCCGAGAACACCTTTCTGGACCCGTCCACGGTCAGTCGCCGGGTCAGCCAACTCGTCCAACTCGGGTTGGTCGAACGGCGGGCCGACCAGGAAGACGGTCGAGCCGTACAACTCGTCCTCACCGCCCTTGGACAGACCTTTTTCACCACCATCCGGGCGCGCCGAGAAGAAATCATGCGACAGGTCCTCGGCAACTGGTCACGCGCCGAGGTGAGCTCCCTGAGCAGCCTGTTGCGGAAGTTCAACGATGACTTCGAGACCTATCGCTCACAGTCGAATGTGCCGATAACCACCCATGCACCGCCGAACGACTGAGCTCCACCCGCCCCACGGCGTCACCCCGTTTTGAACCATGAGGAGAACCATGTCCACCGTTGAGCCACAAGCGGGTCAGGTCATCCCGAGCGCGGCAGCCAGCCAGGAACCTGGCGCTTCGACCGCCCTGTCCCATCGCCAGATCCTGGTGATCCTGAGTGGACTGCTCCTGGGCATGCTGCTGGCCGCCCTCGACATGACCGTCGTCTCGACGTCCATCCGGACCATCGCGGACGACCTGGACGGCCTGAGCATTCAGGCCTGGGTCACGACCGCCTACCTGATCACCTCGACGATCACGACGCCGCTCTACGGCAAGCTCTCCGATCTGTACGGCCGGCGACCGTTCTTCCTGCTTGCCATCTCGCTCTTCGTCATCGGCTCGGTGCTCTGCACGCTGGCCACCAACATGTACCAGTTGGCCGGATTCCGAGCCTTCCAAGGCCTGGGTGCCGGTGGGCTGTTCTCGCTCGCACTGGCGATCATCGGCGACATCGTCCCGCCGCGGGAGCGCGCCAAGTACCAGGGCTACTTCCTCGCTGTGTTCGGTACCTCGAGCGTGCTCGGCCCCCTGGTTGGTGGCTTCTTCGCAGATCAGAGCAGCATTTTCGGGGTCACCGGCTGGCGCTGGGTGTTCTTGATCAACGTGCCGCTCGGAATCATCGCCCTGATCGTCGTCGCTCGGGTCCTGAACATCCCGCACACCCGACGCGATCACAAGATCGACTTTTCCGGTGCGCTGGCCCTGACCATCACCCTGGTGCCGTTGCTCCTCGTCGCCGAGCAGGGACGCAGTTGGGGTTGGACCAGCGGGCGGTCGATCACCTGCTACCTAATCGGCGTCATCGGGTTCGCCTGGTTCATGGTCGCCGAGCGGCGAATCGGGGACGACGCCCTGCTGCCGCTGCGGTTGTTCCAGCGCAAGACCTTCAGCATCGGCTCGATACTCAACCTGATCATCGGCATGGGGATGTTCGGCGGCTTGGCCGCCCTGCCGCTCTACCTGCAGATCGTCAAGGGGCACACCCCCACCGAAGCCGGTCTGCTGATGCTGCCCCTGACCGCCGGGCTGATGAGTGGATCGATCATCTCCGGTCAGTTCATCTCCCGGACTGGTCGATACAAGATCTTCCCGATCGCCGGTGCGTTCCTGTTCACCGTCGGCATGTTGCTGCTGTCCACCATCCAGGTGGACACGTCCCTGGTCATGGTCAGCGGTTACGCGGTGGTGTTCGGGCTCGGCCTCGGCTTCAACATGCAGACCTTGGTGCTGGCGATCCAGAACTCGGTGCCACCACAGGACATGGGAGTGGCCACCTCGTCGGCCACCTTCTTCCGGCAGATGGGCGGAACGCTGGGAACGGCGGTGTTCCTGTCAATCCTGTTCGGCAGCGTGGTGGGCAACATCAAGGACGCCTTCGCCGCCGCCATCAAGACCCCAGCCTTCCAGCAGGCACTGGCCGACCCGGCGGTCACCAGCAACCCGGACAACCAGCCGGTGTTGAAGCTGCTCCAAGGCACCGGCGGGACGTTCTCGATCGACGACTCGTCGTTCATCGGCAAGCTCGACCCCCGGCTGGCCCGACCCGTGCTGGAGGGCTTCGCCACGTCGATGGACCTAGTGTTCACCATCGGCGCCGGCGTGCTGGTGATCGCCTTCGCGGTGTCGTTCTTCCTGCCGGAGGAGAAGCTACGGACCCAGTCCGGGATCCAGGCTCGGGAGTCTGAGGAAGCCGCGAGTGTCGCGTCGGACCTGGCGGCCTCGGATTTGGCCGCCAAGGACCTGGCCGCCGCGTCCGACGGGGCTCGACCGCTGCGAAGCGATGGACCGAACGGGTCTGCGGTGCCCACCATCGGGTGACAGCGAACGGTATTGATGGCGTGCACCACGCTGGCCTTCGACGATTGTGCTGCGGGACCGCGCCGCATCGTCGAAGGGACTGATTCATGAGTACGCGCTTGACCACTCGAACAGTGACACCGCTCGCCCTTGTGATCACGCTGGCTGCTGCCGTGGCGGGCCACAAGTGGTGGTGACGCCCAGCAATCCGTCACGCTGCGTACGATCCGATAGACACTAAGTGCAAGGACTGCCCATAGACCCACAGTCCGTGGCAGGATTCCGCCATCATGCAGCTGATCATCAAGATCGTCGTCAATGCGGTAGCCATCTGGGTGGCAACTGCGGTCGTGCCCGGTGTCGTCGTCTCCGAGGGAAACGCCGACCTCGGCCGCAAGATCGTCACCTTGCTCGTCGTCGGTGCGCTCTTCGGGGTTGTCAACGCCCTGATCAAACCGATCGTCAAGCTCTTCGCGCTGCCCTTCTACATCCTCACCCTGGGGCTCTTCGCCTTCATCGTGAACGCCGCGATGCTGATGCTGGCCTCATGGCTGGCCGAGCAGCTGAACATCTCGTTCCACATTGACGACTTCTTCTGGTCGGCGATCGGCGCCGCGATAGTCGTTACTTTTGTCAGCATGGTGCTCAACCTGGTTCTGCCGGACAGCGACTAAGCACCCAGACCAGATCCGCGAGGGGGGGTTCGCCAGGTCGGAAACCAGTCCGAACCCGCCCGGCGAAAAGCCGCCTCGTCGCGGGCGTGCGAGGATCGCCATAGTCGAGAATCGGACGGTACAACCCATCACCCGGCCCGCGCAGGCGCCGTGATCGGCGAATCGCGGTCTGCGGAGTTGGAAGAGGAGTGGCAGTGGACGACGAGCAGGGGCCCTGGTGGACCCGCCCGCCGGAGCCTGAACCACAGGATCCGACCAGCTATCCGCCGACCGAGCGCGCGGCCGTCGACTTCATCCCACCCGAATACACTCGGCCGATAGCGCAGCCGTTGCCGGAAGAACCACCGCCGGAACCTGCGGAACCGCCACCGCCGCCCAAACCGGTGATTCGGCGGGTAGCTGTCGTGCCGCCCACCCCGCCGCCTCCGCAGCGGACCCTAGGTAGTGATCCCAGAGCCGCGCGAACCGAGAGCATGCCGCCGGTCGGCGACGACATATTCGCCACCTTCAGCGGCCCGGTGCCGGTGGGTACGAGCCCCGCGCCGCCCACCCGAGCAAGCACGGACTATCAGCGCGCCCCCCGCAAGGCACCGGCGGATGCGCCCGCCGAGCCGCTCGACCGCTCGGATCTACCGGATCGGCTGGCGAGCCTGTTGCCGCAGGTCAAGCTTCCGGAGCCGCGGGTTCTGTTGTTGGGGGCTGCGGCCGCTCTGGTGGTGCTGCTGATCGTGGTGGTCGCCCTGGTCAGCGGGCGCGGCACGGACGCCGATCAGACCCTCGCCCCGACCACCGCGCCGACTGCGGGGGCCGCTGCCAACGCCTTCACCGGCCGGACGCCGGACGGGCTGAAGCAGCTCAGCCCCAGCGACGCGGCCGCCCAGTTGCGCAAGGCGAACCGGGGGCCCGGCGGCTCCATCGTGGAGGCCTGGGCCTGGAACGACAAGAACGGCCGCAACCTCGTGGTGACGTCGATTGATGCGGCCGGAGGTAACCGGCGAACCCTACGCGTGGTCCATCTCGCCGACCTGGACCGCGATCCGCGCACGCTGCGAGTGATGACAGACCCGAACCTGCCGACCAACTGCAAGGGCACCGGGACGGCGGCGTTCACTACCGGCGCCCTGATCGTGCGAGACCTGGACAGCAACAACGTCGCCGAGGTGATCAGCGGTTGGACGTCGCGCTGCGGTGGCAAGGAGAACCCGAGCCAGGTCCGGCTGGCCCTGATCACGAACGGCGACAAGTACATCCTTCGAGGCCAGGGCGTTCTCGGGAAAGCCGGGACGTTCACTCCGGCCCCCCGCGCCTCGCAGTGGCCGGCTAACTACCTGAACCTGCTCGGCAAGCAGTACCGCAAGCTCTACGGCTGACCCGGGCCACTGGGGCCCTCACCGGGATAAATGCTCCTCCGGAAGGAGGTCGAACCTCAACAAGCGTTTCGTCGCAGCACCGACGTGGAATGGAGTAAAAAGTTTTGCCTTTCGTGAGCTCCAATCGGCCACTCGCTCATTCAGCGCAACCGGAGACCGAGTTGGCGGAGACTCATGAGCCACGAAGTGAACCGTGGCGAGAAGCTCCATGCCATAAGGTGTTTCGAAGCCTTCGACTAACTCCGTTAGACGATCAAGGCGAGCCTTAGATGACGGGTCTTCAGCTAGAAACGACCAAGCCTCAGCCTCTACCCCATCCGTCAGCAGAATGGGCTGCAGATCGCTGACTCGGGCAGAGCGGTCACCGTAGCCAATAATCTGGTGGCCTTCGAAGCCTTGCAACACATAGTGCAATTCCTCCGCATAAGGCCCGTAGCGACCAGTCACAAAGGTCAACCGCGAAGGCATACCGAGGATTTGCAATAGATAGGTTAGTTTCTGTATCTCCAACTCACTGATTCCTTCACGTGGCTCCAGCAGACGGGCCATCCGCGTGTACTGCGCCATCGCCGTCAGCAGACCGGCTCGAGCGAGAGTCATGTCGGGACGCGTCGTAGCCACCGGCATTCCCGCCGGATCAGGTGCGCCGTGGGGTGGAAAGACGATCACTCGCACATCGGGCAGGCCAGCGAAGGCATCTTCGATGCGGGGACGGACATCTTCCCAGTTCAGGCCCCCATTTCCACATCCCAGAGCCGGAATCGCCATGGACGTTATCCCCAGCCGCTGAACCACATCAATCAGGTCCGCTAGACCGGTCTCGATGTCAGCGATGCGGGAAGCTGTCCGCCAATGACCCTTGGTCGGAAAGTTGACCAAGTAGCGGTGCCTACCCATCACCCCGCGATCAACGACGAACATCTTGCCCAGACGCACCTCTCCTCGCTCGCAAGCGGCTCGGTAGTCGCGATAGTTGTCCGGAAACGCCCGCTTGAACTGCAGAGCTATGCCCTTGCCCATCACGCCAACCGTGTTCACGGTGTTGACGAGGGCCTCCACATCGGCAACGAGCATGTTTCCTTGGCCTTCAATGATCATTTTCACCTCCCGGGTTATGAGTAGGGATACCAGTCGGGTCTGACAGAACGGTAGCTACCAGCTTGCCCATGTGCCTCCAGGATGGCCGCCAGCTGCTCGGCTCGCTCGTTGCTACGGACGGCAAACCCCAGCAAAGCGGTCACGGGCACGGTGCCATGGACGAGGAACTCGGCCGACCGACGGCGAACACGATCCCCGTCATCGTCTGTGTTCTTCCAAACCGTCTCGCCCATCAACGGCCAGTCAATGAGCGAGGCCAGAGCCGACACGTTCGTGCTGAATCGCGTCGTATCCATGGAACTGTTGCCATCCGTTGCCACCCATGGCAGGCCTGCTCTCACGATCAAATCGACGGAGGAGACGAGGTAGACCAACGGATCAACGCCATCCGGGTAACGATCGGCCGCAGCATCTCGACAGTCGTAATAGATTCTGAAGATCATGGGTGAGCAGGGTGCGAAGTAGAACGGTACCTAGTCCGCCACCGTGCCCCCGGGGCCGGCTGGGATGGTCCGCCGACGCCGACGATCTTTGATCATGAGGTCACCCACCTCAGTGAAGGCCCGTTGCTTCTGCATCTGGCCGTCACACAGCACCTGACCACCAGCAAGAATCGATGGCAGGTTATCCACGTGCGTGAAATGGTAGATCAAGGCCCGCTCAGGCGGACGCTGCTGGCTCACTCGGTTGCGACTCCTCCGCCGTAAGTCTCATTCTCGGTCAGGTTAACGGTGTTTCATGGAGCGGTAACTCAGCGAGCAAGCGTGTGGCAATGCGTTCAGACGTCGTAGCGGCAGCCCAACTCTTCGGGTATCGGCGAGGCGGATCGGTCTATAGTTTGCCCGAACACCGGTCGGGTGACTCAGAATGGGGCGATGAGCGAACAGCCATCACCACGCAGCCAGATGGTCGCGGCGATCTTCGACGCTGCCGCCGCGACCTATGACACGGTGGACGTGCCGTGGTTTCGCCCGATCGCCGAGCATCTGGTCCGCGAGTTGGCACCGGCATCCGGTGAGAAGGCGTTGGATGTTGGTTCCGGCCGAGGCGCCGTGACATTCCCGCTGGCCGAGGCCGTCGGAGACAGTGGGCACGTCACCGGGATCGATCTGGCCAACGGCATGGTGGAGGCGCTCAGGGCGCAGATCAAGGATCGGGGCGTCAGCAACGTCGACGTCCTGATCCAGGACGCCGCGAACCCGGATTTCGAGGCGGCGACGTTCGACCTGATCGCCTCGTCGCTGGTGTTGTTCTTCCTGCCCGACCCGGCTGCCGCCGTGCGCCGCTGGCATGACTTGCTACGGCCGGGCGGTCGCCTCGGCGTCTCCACGTTCGGCGAGCGAGACGCGAATTTCCTTGCGGTGGATGAGGTCTTCACTCCTTACCTGCCGGCGCAGATGCTCGACGCTCGAGCCAGCGGGACGACCGGCCCCTTCGCCACCGATGCCGGAGTGGAAGCACTGCTGACCTCGGCCGGATACCTCGACGTCCGCACGGTCCGCCGGGAGGTCACGGCCATTTTCCGGGATGCCGACCATTGGATCGAATGGTCCTGGTCGCACGGTCAGCGGGCGATGTGGGGCGCTGTCCCCGAAGACCAGCACGCCACGGTTCAGGCCGAGATCGCCCGGGTCCTAGCCGGTGCCCGGGACGACACTGGAACGATCGCGCTGCGCCAGCACGTCCGGTACACCTTCGGTCGGCGAGCCTGAGTTGGCCGGCTGGAGGCCTCAGCCGTCGAGATAATGGAAGGACGGCGGCGGGTGCATCAGGAACTCGTGGTGCGAGATGTTCCAGCCGTAAGCACCGGCCATCGCGAAGGCCACCACGTCACCTGAGCGCAGTCGTTCGACGGGCTGGTCCCGGGCCAGCACATCGCGTGGTGTGCAGAGCGCACCGACCAGGGTCACCGGCCGATCCAGGAGCTCCGGCCGGGGCCAGGGGTGCGGCCAGCGCTCGGTGCGGACGACGCTGAACGGCTGGTCATGGCCGCGAGCGGCCGGGGTGCGCAGGTGATGCGTGCCGCCGGCGAGCACCGCGAACCAGCTCCCGTGGGACGGGCGGACATCGAGCACCTCGGCGGCATACCAGCCGGCATACGCGGTGAGCGCTCGACCTGGCTCGATCCGCAACGGGACGCCCGGGTACTGCTCCACCAAATCGGCCAGCCCGGCGCCGAAATGACGCCAATCGAAACGATTTTCCGGGTCAGCATAGTCAACGCTCATGCCGCCACCCAGGGTCACCTCGGTCAGCTCCACGCGGTTTCGCCGGGCCCATCGAGTCGCCCAGCTCAGCACCCCGGCCGACAGCGCGAGGTGCTGGTCGGCGGCCAACCCACTGGCCAGATGCGCATGCACGCCACGTAGCCGTAACCGCGGCGCGGAACCCAGGATCGGCAGGCAGAGCTCGACCTGATCGGGGTCGAGCCCGAACGGGGACGGCACGCCACCCATCACCAGCGCAGGGCCAGCACCGCTAGCCTCGCCTACCGGAATCGACAGATTCACCCGTAGTAGGACATCGATTTCGGCGTCCATCCGCTCGGCAACAGCCGCCAGCAACCGCAATTCCTGAACGCTTTCGACATGCAGGACGCCGATCCCGGCGGCAAGCGCGGCCTCGAGTTCGCCCTCGGTCTTGCCTGGCCCGCCGAACGCGATCGGCAACTCTGGGCAGGTAGCCCGCACGTGCGCGAGTTCACCACCGGAGGCCACTTCGATGCCATCGACGTGCCGAGCCAGGGTCGCCAGGATCGGTGGCGCCGCGTTCGCTTTGGCCGCGTAGTACAGCTGGACGGCGGCTGGTAGCGCGGCCCGGATCTCGGCCAGCTGGGTGTCCAGCTGCACCAGATCGAAGACGTAGGCCGGGAGATCGTCGGCCTGGGCCAGCTCGGCTATTCGATTACGCACCAGGTGACTGATCATCGGGTCACCGCCGTCCGATCGGTCGGTGATCTTGATCTGAGGTGGACGGCGGTCCGAGCGGAAGCACGACCGGGACGTAGCCGCTGTCCCGATCGGCGTCTCGACGCCACCTGGTCAGCAGGTTCGACTTCGCCGGTACCGGCACCCCAGCCAGCACGTCGCGCAACTGCGGCGCATCACCATGATCACGGACGAAAGACTCTACCGCACAGCGAACTCGGGACCACAGCAATCGTTCTGCTCCCGGGTCCCGATCCGCCAGTACTTCGAGGATCGAGCTGAGGTGGTTCACGAACAGGCAGTAAGCCACTCGATCCCAGCCGCGCTCCGGCGAATAGCTCAGGTGGTCGCGGACCCGAACCGGTTGTACCGCAAGCTCTTCGCTGTATCGCGATCCGATCAGCTTCACCCCTTCCAGATCTCGTAGCATGAGCTGGCAAGGCATCGCGGCCGAGTCTGTGGACAGCCCGATCACGACATTCTGTAAATGCGCCTCGAACACCACGCCGTGTTCCAGGAACGCGAACAGTACCGGCGGCAGCAACAGCGCGAGATATCCGTCCCACCAAGCGATCAGCTCGTCCCGATCGCGACCGAGCCGAGTCAGGAGTGCCGCCACGTTCGGATCCGGCCACGGTTCGGTGAGCGCGGCCGCCAATATTGGACGGACGTCGTCGAGGAGTTGATTGGTCAGACCTTCGCGAGCGATCACCCCGAGTTGATCCCCGAGTCCGAGCTCGCCGTCCGCTTCCGGCGAATCACCGAAATCCACGGTCCGGACGGCGGGCTCGCGCAGGACGACGGTGCCGGGGAACAATTTCATCAGTTCGGTGCCGACCGGCTCCATCAGCCGCGTCACGGTAACTGCCGCAGCCAACTCGTGCTGCGGATTCACCCTCAGACAATTGGTGATCTGCACGGTGAGGCTCAGCTTGAGGAAACCCGATCCATCGAGGTCGACAGTACGTACCGACGAGGTTGGTCGGACCGGACGTCCAGACTCTCCAAGATCGAGAATTCGCCCGGCGGCCAGAGCCGCGGGCAGCCCTTCACCTCGGGTCAAAATGGCATGCTGCCACGGATGCACCGGCAGTAGCCGGTGCCCGGACGGCGGCTCCAGGCCGCTGGTCTCGACCAGCAGCCGGTCCAGCCACGCCGTCCCACCCGGGCTGGCCTCGCGCTGCCAGCTCAATTCGTCGGGTACTGCCAGGTAGCGCAGCCGGAAGGCCGAGCGGGTCTCCGGCGCGTACCGCAGAGCCTCGGCTGCCGAACCGGATCGCGATTTCGGCGCCGGGTGAAAGCGATGGCCGGCGATCAGCGACTGCTCGGAGTCCAGATATCCGGCGTACCCGGCCGAGGTTCCCGGGTCGGCCGGATCGGCCCCAGTTCCCGAGTCCGCCAGGATCCCCGGATCGGCCGGAGTCTCGCCCTCTGCGGAGTTACGCTGCCGCAGTACCTCGGTGATGAATGCGTGACTGGCCGCGATCTCCGCGGTCAACGCCGATCCGGACCCGTTCGAACCGGCCTGAGCACCGAGCTCGGCATCCACGACGGCGACCACCTGATTCCAGGCCAGCGCCGACCATCGGTGCCCGACGTCCAACTGCTCCACCCGACCGGTCAACCGAGGCTCACCGAGAGCCGGTCGGCGGACGGCGGCTCGCAGCGTCCGCCCGGTCCTGGGCAGATCGATCAGCACATGCCGGCCGTCCGCTCGGATCTGCCCGTTGGGGCCGGCGACCTCGCGGATCATGCAGTTCAGCAGGGCAAGCACGGTCAGGTCGTCCGCCCGGGCAACCATCACAGGTAGCTGGGCGCGTCGGCGCCGTAGTACTTGTTCACGTCGGCGGCTCCGGTACGTGTCTTCGGAAGCAGGGTGGCGGCGGTCAGGGCGCGTTTCACCGGGAGTCGGGACGCCGCCATGATCCCAGTCTCCAGCAGGCCGGCATCCCTCGAGTCCGGATACCGCGCGACGGCCTCCGCGAGCAGCGGTCTGATCAGGTCGAGAAGCGGGCGGGGCGAGCGGCGAAGGGCAGCGCAAAGGTCGATCAGGACGGCCGCCACGCACTGGTGCAGCGTGGTGGTGACGAACAGGTCGGCCAGTTCTCTCGGATCACCGGCGGCAAGCCGCTCGTCGCTCAGATCGGCACGCCTCGGTGCGGGCCCGCCGAGGCTGTCGGCCAAAACTTTGAGGTCCAGCTTGGCGCTGTCCAGATCGCGTAACAGCAAGCGAATCCGGGGGCCGCGCGCTGTCCGGTCGATCGCGATCAGCACGTTCTGCGGATGCGCCTCCAGGACGATGCCGTACCTGAGCCAGAGGCCGACCTGCCAGCCGATCACCAGCCGCAGGTATTGCCGCAGCACGCCATCCAGGTCGCCGTCGGCGAACCGGTCCGCGAGCACAGCCAGCACCGGGCGTCCGTTCGGCCCGATCCCCGCGAGCCCGGCCACCGGCACGATCGCGGCATCATCCAGACCCTGGCTCGGCCGATCGGGGGTATCCCAGCGCCGGATCAGGACGGCGAGCAGCGGATGACCGGCATGCAGCCAGCTGGACTCATCGGCGACCAGCACCTCGTCGGTGAACTGCGGTTCCCGCCGCAGTACGTCCCGGAGCACCGCACCCACCAGCGCGCCGTCCGCCAGCCCGCGGCGACTGATCGTGCGCAGGTTCAGCCGACCGAGCGTGCGTACCGGTAATGGCAGCTTGAGGTGCACTGCCGGGTGTCGGACTCCTGCCAGCGTGCGCAACGAGAGCGTGGGCCGGAACGATCCGGTCGACAAGGCCGTTCGGTCCTGGTCGAACCGGCCGGACTGGCCGAACTCGTCAGGCGAGTGCCGATCCAGCTCAAGGCGACCCAGTCCGGCTTCGGCCAAGGCGTGCCGCAGGGCCACCGGGCAGACCGCGGGATGCACCGGCAGCGCCACCCCGTCAGCTTCCGGCCACCAGCTCGGCAGGCGGCCCTGTTGCTCGATCGCGGAGGCCGGCAGGACCAACCAGCGCAGGTTCAGATCGGGGCGATGTTCGGGTGCCACCCGGCGTAGTTGCCCAACCGGTAACCCGACCCGAGCCAGCGAGAACGGGTACAGCGGATGATCGCGATGGGCGGCCAGAGTCTCGAAACCGATCGCCCCGGCCCAGCCCAGCGCGGCGCCGGCGGTGAGCTCGGGCCGGAGACGGCCGAAAACCCCCGGACGATAGCGCCGCCGCAGCCCGGCTGCGGCCAGCGCGGCAATAGCTTCCTGCCGCAGCGCCCGGAAGCCGGTTCCCAGTTCGGCGGCCGGTTCCGGATCGAGACCCCGCAGGAGTTCCGCCCGCAGCACCCTGAGGACGGCGTGCAGCCGGCGAGCACGGATCCGGCCACGACCGAGGGTTCGGTGGTGCACGAACGCTGCCCGTACGGCCAGGTCGTTGACCAGGTCACCGAGTGCGGGGTCGGCCCGCCGGACCGGAATCCAGAGCCGGCGCAGGACCAGCCAGCGTTCGCCGTCCGCAGTCGTGACCTGCCGACCACGGGTCCGCAGCCCGGCGACGTCCTCACGCAACAGCGTGGTCAGGAGCCGGACGATCAGGTCCCGCTCCTCGATCGGTACGACACCGGGCCCGGCTGCAGCCCGGCGAGCTTCGATCACTGGATCACCCAGCGCTCGGTCCGGAGGAAGTCTGCCGTGGCTGCCTCAGCCGCCCCGGCGTCCGGTCCGACCACCCGGATCGAACCGAGGTAGTCCCGGTTGGTGCCGCTGACCCGGGCAACCGTTCCGAGCTTTCGCATCGGGCGGTAGTCGAGCCGGACGTCAGCGCCGGAGCTGGTCAACACCGTCCGACTGCTGGCCTCCGGCGCCGAGAGCAGTTCGCCGTCCTCGCCGGCCAGCACCCAGTGCACGTGCCCGTACCTGATCGGAGCCGCCGAATCGGGGGACGCCGGGACGGGGATGTTCGAGGCGGACACTTTCGGGGCGGGGATTGTCGGGGCGGAGGGCGGCGGCTCGCCGAGGTGGACCCGGATCACGTCGTCGAACACCGGCTCGGCCAGTAGGTCCGCCATCGCGAAGTCGCAGTGGTCCCCGATCAGCCGGTCGTTGACCTCGACGATGCGAGGGCCGTCCGGCGTGATGATGAACTCGGTATGGCAGGCTCCGAAGCCCACGCCGAGAGCCGCCAACTGCGCCAGGACGCCGGAGCTGACCTCGCTGGCTAGGTCCGGACGCCAGGTCAGCCGCTCCTCGATGAAGTAGGGCGCGGCGGATACCGTGGTCCGGTAGCCACCCCAGATCCGCAGTGCGCTGCCGTCCCCCAGGGTCTCCAAAGTGTGCAGCGGACCCTCGATCAACCCTTCCACCAGCAGGTCTCCGGTCCGGCGTCGACGGATCTCGGCGACTCGGCGGGCCAGCTCGGTAGCGTTCTCGACCAGGATCACGTCCTCGCTGGCCACCCCCTCGGCAGGCTTCACGACGGCGGGGAAGCGAACGGCGTCGAGCAGGGCGATCGGATCCTCCGGGCGGAGCCGGACGAACTCGGTGTCATCGAGATCCGCCTGCCGCAGCCTCGCCCGCATCAGGCCCTTGTCGCGGGCCCGGATCGCCGATCGCCAGTCCTTGCCAGGAAGCTCGAAATAGTTTGCGGCAAGGGCCGTCTGGGTCTGCAAATGGTCGCTGTTGCTGAGCACCGCCACAGGCGGAACGGCAATGGCATCGAGCACCGCGCGCACCTCGGTCACCGTGCAGCCCTCGACCTCCGGCTGCGGGTGGCCGAACTCCTGCTGCGCTGCGGCGTACACCGCCCGATGAGCCTCCGGGTCGTCGGTGAGCACCCGCACTCGCAGGCCGAATCGGTGCGCCGCCGGGAGTAGGCCGAGAGTCACCGAGTCGGTCGGGTTGCGGGCCAGCAGAACCAGAACCATTCAGCTACTCCCTGTCACACGTCTGCCAGTTGCCCAGCTCCAGATGGTCGCGTTCGAACCGACTCCAGATCCTGCGCCGCCGCACCGAAGACGAGGCAAGGGGACCCGAAACACGAAGGCCACACAGATAAGGCTAGCCTTACCTCAGACTGGCAGAGACCACTGATCGTCAAGGAGGAGCAGTGTCCGGACGCGTCGCCCTGGCCCGCGCCGTGACGCAGCGTCCAAGATCTCGCCAGCTCGGCCAAGCCGATCAGCCCGGCCAAGCCAGTCGGCCCGGCGCCCGGCCCGGCGATGCAGTGACCGGCAACAGCCCGGTGCAGCGGCTCGGTCGCCGATTGCAAGCCCTGACCCCGGATCACCCGCAGCGCTACGCGGTCACGGATCTGTCCGCCGAATCGGACCGGGACCCCGAGTGGCTACCGATCGCCGGCGTCGTCCCCGCCATGCTGTCTCACGCCGGGGAGCACCTCTCGCTCTCCCCCGCGGTGGCCGGCGCCAGAATGGCAGGCACCCTGGGCTACGCGGTGGCCGGTCGGCTCGCGGTGGCGCTCGCCGTCACCGGCCAGGCGTTCGATGTCGGACCGGATTCGCTGATGGTCCGACTGGACGGCGATGGGCTGATCGAGCGGATCGGGGTCCGAAGCCCGGTTCTGGCGGTCTCGGCAGCGGACCCGTCGATCGGCCCCGGGCCACACCCGATAACCCGGTTCGCGGATTTCGGTGCGGTGATCGCCTGGTCGGCCGCCCGAGCCTGGACCACCCTCGGTCCGCTGATCGATGAACTGCACGAAACGCTTCGCTACGGCCGCGTACCGATGTGGAACTTGGTGGGGGACGCCGTCCTCGGCCCAGCGACGATCGCTCCGCGCCTCGCCGGACGCGATCAAAGGACAGGCCGGGCAACCGGATCAGCGCTGCTGGACGCCCTGGTCGAGCAGGGTGCACCGATCCGCCGGCGCGGCACGCTCCGCGAATCGCCGACCCCCGAGCTACCGACGTCCTGGGTTGTGACGCCCGAGGCATTGACGCCGGTTCGCGGCTCCTGCTGCCTGCATTTCCGCCAGACCCAGGAAATGTGTGCCAGTTGCCCACTGACCGGTTAATTTGTTTGACTCTTGGCGATTCTTTGGCGCATCGCGGTGTTCGCATCGAGGGCCAGTGCCGCCGCCCGGGCCGATCCGGCTTCATCGCCTCGATCCAGGCGATCGAGCAGGGCGGCCCGGGTGGCGTGCCAGAGGGCGTAACGCTCCAGCCCGGCGAGCTTGTCGACCGCCGCCAGCCCGGCCTGCGGCCCATCCCGCTCGGCAACCGCCACTCCCCGATTGAGTCGGATCACCGGAGTGTCTTGGACCGTGAGCAGCACGTCATACCAGGAGACGATCGCCGACCAGTCGGTGACGGCGGACTGCGGGGCCAGCGCGTGGCAGGCCGCGATTGCGGCCTGGACCACGTAAGGGTCTGGCCGGCAGGGGCTTTGGGCCAGTCCCTGGCCGAGCAGCTCGACTCCCTCGCGGATCTGCTCTTGCCGCCACAGCGAGCGGTCCTGATCGGCGAGCAAGACGATCTCGTTCTCGGCGGTGAGCCTGGCCGCGCGGCGAGAGTCGTGCAGCAGCATCAAAGCCAGCACCCCGGTCAGCGACGGCTGCCCGGGCATCAGCTGGTGCAGCAGCCGGGCCAACCGGATCGCCTCATCCACCAGGTCGGGGCGGATCGCGTCGTCGCCGGCCGTCGCCGTGTAGCCCTCGTTGAACAGCAGGTACAGGCAGGCGACCACCCCCGCGACGCGCTCCGGCAGTTCGGCCGCCGATGGGATCCGGAACGGGATGCCGGCCCTGGCAATCTTCTGCTTAGCTCGGGTGAGTCGCTTGAGCATCGTCGGCTCGGGCACCAGGAGGGCACGCGCCACCTCGGCCGTGCTGAGCCCGCACAGCGTCCGCAGGCTCAGCGCCACCTGCAGCTCGAGGGCCAGCGCCGGGTGACAGCAGGTGAAGACCAGGCGAAGCAGGTCGTCTGGAACGTCGGAATCGACCGGTTCGGCGGCGAAGAGTTGCTGCAACCGCAGCGCTTCGGCTTCCTTGCGGTCCCGGTTGCTCTCCCGCCGAACGATGTCCAACGCGCAGCGCCGGGCGGTCACCGTCAGCCAGGCTCGCGGCTGGTCCGGAATCCCGCTCTCCGGCCAGGCCCGCAACGCTCGAATCGCGGCTTCCTGGACGGCGTCCTCGGCGGTCTGGACGTCGCCGGTGAGTCGAATCAAGGTGGCGACGACGCGCGGACCCTCTTCCCGAACCAGCCGGGCGAGGGCCCCGCGCGCGTCGGCTTCGGTCATCCCATCGGAATGATCGGACGAACCTCCACCGCACCGCCACCCCAGGTGGCCGGGATGCCGGCGGCGATCGCGACGGCGGCGTCCAGATCGGCGGCCTCGAGCAGGTAGAACCCGGTCAAGGCCTCCTTGGTCTCGACAAACGGCCCATCGGTGGTGACGACGTCCCCACCCTTTCCACCGGTTACCCGGACGGTGGTCGCGGTGCTGGTCGGGTAGAGCGCGGCACCCCCACGCAAGGCGGCGGCAGCGGCCTCACCGAAGGCGTTGTACTCCTTGGTTTCCTCGGCATAGTCGGGCAGTGACCAGTCGACGTCATCGGTGTAGATCAGGGCGGCGTACTGCGGCATGAGGTCCTCCTTGGCGCGGGCCGGCCCAGATGGCCAGCTTCACTCTAAGGACGAACGGCCTTTGGCGAGAAGGACACGCGGCACCGAGACTTCTCGGCGACCAGACGGAGCCAGGGAGCAGGCCGGAAGTCGGCGCCTCCTCCAGCTATTGTCCGGACATATCATCGAGCCATGCCAGAGTCACCCAAAGAAGCGCAGTCGCGGGCTATATCTGCAGATCATCCCGCAGATGCGGATGATTACCTGCGCTGACTCGAACCTCTTGATCACGTCGCGACGCCACCTCGGCCGAGACAGACGACGACCGATGTTTAAATGTCTTGACAAAGTCCTACTCGGATTGACAGAGTTTCGTGAACCGCACCCCTGGCTCCGGCGGACTGGTCTGAGCCGATTGTTCGACGCTTGGCGATCATCCGCTGTGGCGTCGTCTGTACTGGATCCACCGGAGTTGGCTCCGGAGGCCTTGCGCTGGAGGACCCGATGACCGAGACCGAGACCGTGACCCAGACCCCCTCGGGAGCGGCTGCTCTCTCTCCGCTGCTGGAGATGACCCGCACCAGCCCGACCTGCCTTTGGAACGATTCGGCCGATCTGCGCGAGCTCGAGCAGTCGATCTCCTTCGGCGCGGTCGGGGCGACCTGCAATCCGGTGATCGCGCTGAGCGTGCTCAAGGCCGATCTGGGCACCTGGCGGCCGCGGATCGCGGCGCTCGCGGCGGAGCGACCGACGGCGACCGAAGATGCGCTGGGCTGGACCTTGGTCGAGGAACTGTCGGTGGCGGCGGCCAAGCTGCTGGAGCCGATCTTCGATGCGCATGGCGGCCGCAACGGCCGGCTCTCCATCCAGACCGACCCCCGATTGCACCGCGATTCGGAAGGGCTCCTGGAGCAGGCGCTCTACTTCAACGGGCTGGCCCGGAACATCATCGTCAAGATCCCGGCGACCGCGGCCGGCATCGTAGCGATCCAGGAGGCCACGTACCGCGGAGTCAGCATCAACGCGACGGTCTCGTTCACCGTGCCACAGGCGATCGCGGTTGCCGAAGCGATCGAGGCCGGTCTGCGCCGTCGGGAGGCCGAGAACCTCGAGGTCGCCTCGATGGGCTCGGTATGCACGATCATGGTCGGTCGGCTCGACGACTGGATGAAGCAGTCCGCCGAGGCGGCTCGCGTCGTCCTCGATCCGGGGTACTACGAGTGGGCCGGGGTAGCAGCCTTCAAGAAGGCCTACGCGATCTTCCAAGAGCGCGGATACCGCACCCGACTGCTGTCCGCCGCCTTCCGTAACCACATGCACTGGAGCGAATTCGTCGGTGCTGACGCCGTCATCTCACCGCCGTTCGACTGGCAGGTGCGGTTCAATGCCAGTGGAATTCGACCCGAACCCAGAATCGACATTCCGGTCGCCCAGCACATTGTCGATGCCCTGTACGAAAAGCTGCCCGAGTTCCGCAAGGCCTACGACGAAGACGGCATGCAGGTGAGCGAATTCGACACGTTCGGGGCCACGCTACGCACGCTCCGGCAGTTCCTGGCCGCGAATGCCGACCTTGAGGCGCTGGTCCGCGACGTCGTGGTTCCCAACCCCTGAGCAACCCTGGATCACCCTGACCACCCAACCGAGCGGCCCGGACTCAGCTGGCCAGCATGCTCAGGGCGAAGCTGTACCGGGACGCTGCGTAGATGTGATCGCCGAACTCCACCGCTCGACCGTGGTCGTCGTAGGCCGTGCGCTGCATCGTCAGCAGCGCCGCGCCGCGCGCCTCGCCGAGCAGGCGAGCCTCCTCTGCGGTCGCAGTTCGGGCACCGATCTGCTGGTCGGCGGCATGTAACTGAATCCCGAGCGAGCGAATCACCTGGTAGAGGCCGCGAGTCTGCAGCGCCTCCGAGGTCAGCCCTTCGGCCAGACCCGGAATGGAATGCGGCAGGTAATTCGCCATCCGGGCGATCGGGTTTCCGGCGGCGGAACGAAGCCGGGTGACCACGGTCACCGGGCTGTCCACACCGATCGCGAGCGCCTGAGCCACCGCCGCCGAAGCCGGTTCCACCGCCAGGGACAGCACCTGGGTCGTCGGGCGCTGGCCGCTGCTCTCCAGATCCTCATAGAGGCTGCTCAACCCGAGCTGGCGGCGCACCTTGGGCTGGACGACGCGGGTACCGATCCCCCGACGACGAACCAGGACGCCTTTGTCGACCAGGTACTGCATCGCCCGGCGCATGGTGGGACGAGACAGCCCGAGCTGCTTGGCCAGGTACACCTCGTTGTCGAACCGGGTGCCCGGAGCCAGCCGACCGTCCAGGATCGCCGCCTCCAGCACCTGCGCGACCTGGAAGTAGAGCGGGATCGGGCTCGCTCGGTCGAGATCGAGCGATTTCAGCAGGTCATGCGCTGATTCAGCGTCCGGTTTCGGCGAAGCGGAGTCTGGCACCACGGTCACATCACGAGTCTAGCTGGCATGGAAGTCACTAGGTCGATATGTAAGGACAAGCCCGCACAGGACGGGGTACGCACACTGCGCCGCACCATCCTGCGCAGGCCGTTCAGCCGAGCCAACGCTGCTGGTGGGTCTTGCCCTCCTGGTAGTCGGCCCGGCCGCTCAGCGACGCCGGCACCCCGACCTCCCACCAGGCGCCCGACTCGGTCCAGGTGCTGGGGTGGGTGCGAACCAGAACGACGGCCGGTCGGCGCTCCCGGACGGCGGCGACCCGCGCCCGCGCGTAGGCGGCTCGGACGACGTCGAGATCGCTGCCCTCCGGCACGTCCTCAACCACGCAGCCGAGGGACGCCGCATGCGCGGCGAAGTCGACCCGAACCCCACCCTGCTTGGCCCCGGGACCCTCGCAGTCGACGTACAAGTTGTTGAAACCCTCTGCGCCCTGGCCGGTTTGCAGCCGATTGATCACTGCATAGCCGCCGTTGTCGCAGACCACCGCCACGAACGGATGCCCGGCGAAGGCGGCGGAGAAGAGTTCCGAATTGAGCATCAGGTAGGACCCGTCACCGAGCATGCCCGTGACAACGCCACCCGGATGGGTCTTGGACCGAGCGATCGAAGCGCCCCAGGGCCCGGCCAATTCGTACCCCATGCAGGAGAAGCCGTACTCCATGTCCATGGTGGCGCCGGAGGTCGGGCCTTGCTGGTCAAGGTCTCGCGACCCGGTCCGCCAGCCGCCGATCAGCTCGCCTGGCATCCCGCCGGAGGAGGTGAGCACGTAATCATCCGGGCCGGAGGCGTCGTTGACCACACCAACCAGCTGGGCGTAGCTGAGCGCGCCGTCCGGCGCGACCCCGGCCCGGAGCTCGTCGATGTGCCCGTCCCAGCGGACCCGCTCACCGGCTGCGGCCGACGTCCATTCCGAATCCACCGACCAGCCGGCCACGGCGGTGTCCAATTCCGTCACGGTCTCGCGAGCGTCCCCGACCACCGCGTGCGAGGCGTGCTTGACGGCGTCGAACCGGGCCGCGTTGATGGCGATCATCCGGGCGCCGTCGGCGAACACCGTCCAGGAGGCGGTGGTGAAGTCCTGCAACCGGGTTCCGATCGCCACCACGACGTCAGCCTGGCCGGCCAGGGCATTGGCGGATGCGGAGCCGATGATCCCGAGCGGGCCGCCGTACAGCGGGTGGTCATGCGGCACCACCGTGCGCCCGGCCGGCGTCTCCACCAGCGGAATTCCATGTGCCTGCGCGAAAGCGATCACCGCGGCGGCCGCACCGGAGTACCGGACCCCGCCGCCGACGACGATCAACGGACGTCGAGCCGCCCGCAAGATCTGGGCCGCCTCGGCGAGGGCCGTGAGATCCGGCCGCGGCCGGGGAGTCCGGTTCAGCCGGGGCACGAACATCGCGTCCGGAAAGTCGAACTCCTCGACCTGGACGTCCTGCGGCAGGGCCAGCACCACCGGGCCGGCATCGGCGGGGTCGGTCAGCACCCGCGCCACCTGCGGCAGCGTCGAGATCAACTGCTCGGGCCGAACAATCCGGTCGAAGTAACGGCTGACCGGGCGGAACGCGTCGTTGACCGAGATCGTCGGGTCACCGTAGTGCTCGACCTGCTGCAGCACCGGGTCGGGCGCGCGGCCGGTGAACGTGTCACCAGGCAACAACAGCACCGGCAGCCGGTTGGCGTGCGCCAGCCCGGCCGCCGTCACCATGTTCAAGGCCCCCGGCCCGATCGAGGACGTCGCGACCATCACCTGACGGCGGTCGGTGGCCTTGGCGTAGGCGATCGCGGCGAGGGCCATTCCCTGTTCGGTGTGCCCGCGCCAGGTCGGCAACTCCTCCCGGACGGCGTGCAGCGCAGTCCCGAGACCGAGCACGTTTCCATGCCCGAAGATCCCGAAAGCACCGGCGAAGAGCGGAACTTCGGTTCCGTCCAGCAGTTCCGAGCGCTGCGCGAGCAGCCATCGGACGAGGGCCTGTGCGGTAGTCAAACGCATCGGGATACTCCATTTCTCTCGGGGCTTACAGACCCCGCACCGTGATCATGCACGCTTGCCCTGCTTCTTTCTGCGGTGATCATGCAAGGTTGCCCGCGAAACCTTGCACGATCACGGCTCGGTGAGCGCGGGCAAGCGTGCATGATCACGGCAGGGTGAGCGGGGCAAGCGTGCATCATCAAGATCCTGTCACAGCAGGGTTTTGGGGGCGGTGCGGCCGTCGGCGGTGGTGACCGGGCAGCGCGGGTCGGTTGGCATATCGGCCCAGGTGTCTCGCACCCAGGCATGGTCAGGTTCATCGCAGAAGGCCATCGACCGGGCGGCTCCGGTGCCGGGCCCGGCCAGCACGTTCAGGTAATACATGTCGTATCCGGGCGCGGCGACGCACGGCCCGTGATAGCCGTGCGGAATGCAGAACACGTCCCCGTCACGTACTTCCACGGTCTCGTCGAGTTCCGCGAGCCCGGCCTTGACGTGCTCGGGGCCGGTGAAGGTGCGGTGCAACCCGAACCCCGCGCGGCTCGGCGTCACGCCGTCCGATCCGGCGATCTTGAAGAAGTAGATCTCCTCGTTCGGCACCGGGCATGGATCGGTCAGGTCGTGCTTGTGCGGTGGGTAGCTGGACCAGTTCCCGGCTGGAGTGATCAACTCGCAGGCGATCAGCCGCTCGGCGTGGTCCCAGACCCCCGGTGAGCCGAAGTTCGTCACCTGGCGGGTGGCCGGGCCGGCGCCCCGAAGCTCTACCGGCACCGCTTCGGCCGGGCCGTACTTCGGCGCCAGCCGGCGCTCGCATCTGGCTGACGGCAGCGCCACCTCCGCTCCCTGGGCGCTGAACAGGCGAATCACGCTGTCCCGGCCGACGTAGGCGAAGTCCGTGACTCGGGTGAACACCGACTCCCGCCCGCTGAGTTCGAACCGGGCCTCGGTGTCGGCCGGGGCCGACGCCTCGGCCACCTCGACAGTCAGGCCACCGGCCAGCGGCAGCACGAAAACCTCGGAATCGCCGGTGGTCACCGTGCGCGACTCGCCTGGCTCGAGCTGCAGGACCTGCAATCCGGCATAGGTCCAGCCTGCCGACTCCGGGCTGAGCAGCACCCCGGGCTCCGCGCCCGAAGCGCTCGGCCAGGGCCGGTGCAGTCCCGCGTTGTCGGCCATCACGCACCGGACCCGGAGTTGGCACCCGCGGCAGAATCGGTCACCGAGCGCAGTAGCTTCGCGGCGGCATCCACCGCGGCGTGCACGTCGCCGTCCGGCGGGTAGAGCAGGGCTCGCCCGACGACCAGTCCTCGGGCGCTGGGTGCGCGCAGGCTGCGGGCCCAGGAGTGCAGATCGGCAGCCGGGTCGGAACTCGGTACGCCGCCGAGGACGACGCACGGCAACGTGGTCGCCCCGAGCACGACCTCCGGATCGTCACAGGCGGGCAGCTTCAACCAGGTGTGCGAGCTGGTGGTCCCGAGGGCCGAGGCCACGGTCACCGCCCGGGCCAGGGCATACGCGTCCTGCTTCAGGACCAGGGCACCGGAGTCGTCCCGGGCATACGGCAACGGTTCGACCATCGCCATCAACCGGTGCCGGGCCAGGTCGGTGACGGCGTCGGCGCAGGCTTGCAACGTTGGCACGGTGCCGGCGTCGTCGTCGTCCAGCCGGAGCAGCATCTTGCCGCCCTCCAACCGGGCGGCGGCGATCCCGGCGGCGTCGTACCCGGTGAACCGGTCGTCGATCTCCCACCGGGCCCCAGCCAGACCGCCCCGGTTCATCGAGCCGATCACCACCTTGTTCTCCAGCGCACCGAGCAACAGCAACTCCTCGACCACGTCCGCCGAACCGAGCAGGCCGTCGACGTCGGGATGCGCGAGGGCGGTGAGCAGCCGGTCGAGCAGACCGCGTCGATCCGCCATCGCCATCGGGTCACCGCCGGTAGCGAGCGCACCCCGGGCCGCGTGATCGGCGGCCACCAGGAACAACGTGCCGCGCTCGGACACCAGCCGACGCGGTCGGTGCCGGGACGCGTAGGCATCCTGGATGGCTTCCGGGTGCAGCGCTCGGGTTTCCAGCAGCGTTGCCCACTGCCGATCGGTGATCGGGCGATGCACCGGAGGGACCGCGGCCGCGGATCCGGTGGTGGTGCCCCCGTTGGTGGTCATGGTCATCGAGCAACTCCTAGAACGTTGTTCAGTTCGTCAATCGTGGGCATGGCATCGGCGCAGGCCAGTCGAGAGGCGACGATCGCCCCGGCGGCATTGGCGTATTGCGCACAGCGCTCCGGCGGCCAACCGCTCAGCAAGCCATGCACCAGCGCGGCCCCGAAGGCGTCCCCCGCTCCCAGCCCGCAGACCACCTTCACCGGCGTCGGGGGCACCGTGATGCTGCCCGCTCGGCTGGCCACCAGCACCCCCTCGGCACCCTTCTTGACCAGCACGATCTCGACGCCGAGATCCAGCAGCCGGGCTGCGGCCGTTTCCGGATCGCGGGTTCCCACCGCGACCTCGACCTCAGCCCGATTGCCCACCGCAACCGTCACCTTCGCCAGCAACGCTCGGTACTCGCGGCGGGCGTCCGCCGGGCTCGGCCAGAACGTCTCGCGCCAGTCCAGGTCGAGCACCGTCCACCGGCCGCTGCCGGGTTCCGGACGGCCGCGATGCTCAAGCATCGCGTAGTGGGTGGCCCGAGAAGGCTCCACCGAGACCCCGGTTCCGGTGAGCCAGAGCACCGGGACGTCGTGGATGGCGTCCCAGGGCACGTCGTCCTTGGTCAGCGTCAGATCGGGGGCGGTGGGCAGCCGGTAGAACAGCAGCGGCGGGTCCTCCGGCGGGTCCAACGCGCAGAACACCACCGGGGTCAGCAGTTCCGGCGCCGTCCCGACCCATTGCGGGTCGACGTCGAACCCGGCCAGCGCCGTCCGCACGTAGTCGCCGAAGCTGTCCGGGCCCACCTTGGTGAGGATCGCGCTGGCATGGCCCAGCCGGGCCGCTCCGACGGCGACATTGGTCGCGGTGCCACCGAGGGACTTGGCGAACGTGCTGACCTCGGCCAGCGGTACCCCGGACTGCTCCGGGTAGAGATCCACACCAACCCGGCCAACGGTGATCAGTTCGGGCAGTGCCCTCGGGTTCATCAGGTCAGCCGATTTCCTCGAGTCGTACCGGTCGACCTTCGCGCACGCTGCGCCAGGCAGCCAGGCCGATCGCAATCGGGGCACGGCCGGCGCTACCGGGCACCGGGGAGTCGCCGCCGTCGCGCACATAGTCCACGAACGCCGCCCATTCGCGGCGGTAGGAGGACAGGTACCGGTCCAGGAAGAACCACGGCAGCGCCGGCGCGCTGGACCGCCCGCTGTTCACCACGACTGCGCTGTGGGTTCGCGGGTTCTCCGACATCGCCATCCCGCCCGAGCCGAAGGCCTCTACCCGCTGGTCATACCCGTAGACCGCCTGGCGACTGTTGTCGATCACCGTGATCGTCCGGTCCGCGTGGGTCAGCATGATGACGGCGGTGTCGACGTCATTCTCCAGGCCGATCTTGGGATCCACCCGAACCTCGCCGCGGGCATACACCTCAATCACCTCGGACCCGGTGATGTACCGGGCCATGTCGAAGTCGTGGATGGTCATGTCGAGGAAGATGCCACCGGACACCCGGACGTACTCCGGCGGTGGCGGCTCGGGGTCCCGGGAGGTGATCCGGACCAGGTGCACCTCGCCGACGTCTCCGGCGCGGACGGCGTCCCGCACCGCCTGATGAGCGGGATCGAATCGGCGATTGAAACCGACCATGAACGGCACACCGGCCGTGGCTACCGCGGTCAGTACCTCGTCAACCCTGAGTAGGTCCAGGGAGAGCGGTTTCTCGCAGAACACCGCCTTACCCGCCTTGGCGGCCTGCACCGAAAGGTCGACATGAGTGTCGGTACTGGAGCAGACCGCGACCGCGTCGATGTTCGGGTCCGCCAGGATGTCGTCGACGCTGACGGCGGGGACGCCGAGCTCGGCGGCACAGACGCGGGCGGACTCGGCGTTGACGTCGCTGACCGCGGCCAACTGGGCACCCGGTACCTCCCGAGCGAGCAGGCCCGCATGCAGCCGGCCGATCCGGCCGGTGCCGAGCACGGCGATCCGGAGCGGCGCGCCGGAATCTCCCTGCGGCAGATCAAGTCCCGATCCCGCATTCACTTTATGGCTCCCGTGGTTTTTGATGCGGAAACGAACGGTCAGTCACGAGTGGGCGGTGGACCCCGGTTCAACAGGTAGAAGCGGTCACCGACAAGGTACGCGTGGTTCGGTCTGCCGCCATCGTGTCGCTCATCGTTCAGCCGGAGTCTTCATTGACTCGGCACCGCTGGGACCAGCGATGCCACTGCCTTGCGAAGGAATCCCACACTCGCACGGACGTCCTCGACCGGCCCGGTGCCGGGCGCGGGGGCTTCCCCGATAATCGCGGTGTCCTGCTCCAGCACGTACCGGCCCTGGTAGCCGGACCGCTCCAACTCCAGGATCACCTGGTCGATCGGCAGGTCGCCGGCGCCGAGGCTGCGGAACAGTCCCTGCTGCACGCCGTGCAGCAGGGACAGCTCCCGATCGGCGACCTTGCGCGCGACCGCCAGGTCGACATCCTTCAGGTGCACGTGTGCCACCCGATCGGCGAAATCCCTGGCGAATTGCACCGGATCGACGCCACCGATGGCCAAATGACCGGTGTCCAGGCACCAGCGGACATCACTGGCGGCCAGCACTCGCGCGACATCCTCAGCCGTTTCCACCACGGTGTCGACGTGTGGGTGCAAGGTCTGAACCAGCCCGTGACGCTCGCAGATCCGATCGACAGCGCTGAGACCCTCGACCAGGTATCCCAATTGGACGTCGGTCAGTGGGACCGGAGGCGACCAGGCCTGGTCCATCACCGCGGCGGTGACGAACCGATCGGCCCCACAGGCTTCGAACAAGGCGGCCGCGGTCTCGGCCTGAGCCAGCGCCTCGGCCCGCTGCTCCGGGTCGTGCAGGGCGAGCGGAACGAACCCCCCGACCAGACGCATGCCGTGCCGGCCGAGTACCTCGAGCACGCCTTCGGCGGTATCGGGCAGGAAGCCTGGCGCACCCAGTTCGGTGCTGTCCAGGCCAACGCTGCGCATCTCCGGCAGCACCCGGTCAGCCGGCAGCAACTGCCCCCACCCTGGAACCTCGCAGACCCCCCAGGATATCGGCGCGGCGGACAATCTGGACTCGATCATGGGGGATCCTCACTCAGCTCGTTTGGTGTTTCGGGTTCTAGCGGCCGTTGCTCAGGTCGCCGTCGGGAACTGGAGGCTGGATCCGGACAGGTGGTTCACCTGCGGCCAGCGCGAGGTGACAACCTTGGCCCGGGTGTAGAAGGAGATGCCTTCGGGACCGTGAATGTGCTTGTCCCCGAACAGCGAGTCCTTCCAGCCGCCGAAGGAGTAGTAAGCCATCGGGACCGGAACCGGGACGTTGATCCCGATCATGCCGACCTTCACCCCGCGCTGGAAGCGACGAGCCGATTCACCGCTGGAGGTGAAGATCGCCGTCCCGTTGCCGTAGGGGTTGGCGTTGATCAGCGCGATCGCCTCGTCCACGGAATCAGCTCGAACCACGGAGAGCACCGGCCCGAAGATCTCTTCCCGGTAGACGTCCATCTCGGTGGTGACCCGGTCGATCACGGTGGGGCCGACGAAGAAGCCCTCCTCGTGGCCGGGGACGACGAGACCCCGACCGTCGACCGGAAGCTCGGCGCCCTGGTCGACGCCGGTCCCGATCAGGCCGACGATCCGATCCCGGGACTGGCTGGTGATCACCGGACCCATATCGCTGCCGGCGTCCCGACCGCTACCAACAGTGAGCGCGTTGGCTTTCGCCGTCACCGCCTCGACCAGCGCATCTGCGGCACCGCCCACCGCGATCGCGGCGGAGATGGCCATGCAGCGCTCGCCGGCTGAGCCGAAGGCAGCGGCGACGAGGTGATCGGAGGAGTAGTCCAGGTCTGCGTCCGGCAGCACGATCGCGTGGTTCTTGGCACCGCCGAGAGCCTGTACCCGCTTGCCGTTCGCCGTGCCCCGCTCGTGGATGTACCGGGCGATCGGCGTCGAACCGACGAAGGAGACGGCGGCGATCAGCGGGTGATCCAGCAGCGCGTCGACCGATTCCTTGTCGCCCTGGACGACGTTGAACACGCCGTCGGGCAGACCGGCCTTCTGCCACAGCTCGGCGGCCAGCAGCGAGACCGAGGGGTCACGCTCGCTCGGCTTCAGGATGAAGGTGTTGCCGCAGGCGATCGCCACCGGGTACATCCACATCGGGACCATTGCCGGGAAGTTGAACGGGGTGATCCCGGCGACGACTCCGAGTGGCTCGCGGAACGAGAAGCTGTCCACCCCGGCGGAGACTTGATCCGAATAGTCACCCTTGAGCAACTGCGGGATGCCGCAGGCGAACTCGATGACCTCGAGGCCGCGCTGGACCTCGCCCCGGGCGTCGGAGAGCACCTTGCCGTGCTCATCCGTGATCATTTCGGCGAACGCGTCCTGGTGCTGGTTGACCAGCTCGCGGAAGGCGAACAGCACCTTTGTCCGCCGGCTCAGCGATGCCTGGGACCATTCCTCGAAAGCTGCCGCAGCTACCGAGACGGCTTCACCGACATCGGCTTTGGTCGCAAGAACAACCTGAGCCTGTTGCTGACCGGTAGCTGGATTCCAGACCGCCGACGTCCGGTTGGACGATGCGGACGTGGTCTTGCCGCCGATCCAGTGCTCGATGGTCTTCACGGGGCTTCCTCCGAGAGAGTAAGGGCGACCGGCGCGAGTTGTGCAGCCGGCCACAGCGATATGTAACTCCGGTCTGAACGGCGAGTCAATACTTTGTTCTTACATTCTGACTTGTCTCGACGATCCAAGGGTTGTCGAGCATCGCCCGGCACCCCAAAACGCCCCCGGTCGACCCGTCTCGCCGCCGAACCTGGACGCTTCCGAGGGTACGCCGATGATCTTGATCAAACCGGTTTCGGCGGCTCGATCCGAGGCCCCGGCGATCGACAGCCGATAGCGGCTCAGAAAAGGTGACCAAAGCCCATTGTGATTGATAGGTCACGCCCGGTATAACGATTGGGGCACATCGGGCGTACGCTGCGTTGACCATACGGCGGCAGACAGTCGCCGAAAGTGATAGTCCGTTATTCACGGGCGACGAAGGTCCTGATGAGGAGCGGCGTGCGTACCAGGCTCCACCCCACAACGAGGCAGGCGCTGCCGGTCGCCGTCCCGGTGCGACGATGACTGCGCGCAGCGCGCCATGGGATCGCTGGCGCGAGGTCGGCGAGCGCGTCTTCGTCCGGCGGCACAAGACACTGGATCTGAACGCCGGGCTGGTCCTCGGTGACGACCATTGCTTGGTGATCGACACTCGTGGCAACGAGCGCGAGGGCGCCGAACTGCTCCGGGCCATCCGGTCCATCACGCATCTGCCCTATCTGGTGGCGATCACGCACTCGCACTTCGATCACTGCTTCGGCAATGCCACCTTCACCGCGCAGCAGCCGGGCTGTGAGATTTGGGCACACCAGCGCTGCCGAGACGAGCTGGCCTTGGCCGGCGCCGATCAGCGCACGTCGGTGGCCACCGGGTTGCGAGACTCAGGCGAGCAGGCGCTGGCCGACGAGGTCGAGGCGGTCCGCATTGAGCTGCCGAACCGCCTGCTGACGAGCGACGCGATCCTCGATCTCGGCGGTCGACAGGTGCTCCTGCATCATCCCGGCCGAGGTCATACCGATCACGACATCGTTGTTGAAATCCCTGACAGCGGAGTCACGTTTGTCGGCGATCTGGTGGAGCAAGGTGCCCCGCCATCGTTCGACGACGCTTTCCCGCTGGAATGGCCCGAAACCTTGGACGCCGTCCTGGAGCGATCCGGCTCAGTGATCGTGCCGGGCCACGGTGACGTTGTCGATCCGGAGTTCATCGTCCGGCAGCGCGTCGACATCGCTGAGGTCGCGCAGGTCGCTCAGACGCTGCCACCGGGCTTGTCCGATCAGGATCTGGAGTGGGCCGCCAACCGGCTGGCAGTCGGCGGCCCGGCGGGCTTCCTTGCCTTGCGCAGAGCCCAGCAGCACCTCGCCGAACTCATGGCGTCGCCACCCGGGTGACCTCGACGTCCCAGCCGGTGCCCGTCCGGTCGGCGGCGTCGAGGAACGGCGCGACCCCGATCCGCCAGTGCTCGATCGACGGATGCGTGGAGCGATCGATTCGGCCGGCGGTGCGCTGGTAGAGGTCAGCCCGGTGTGCGGCGAGCGGCTCGGTGCGTTCGCCGAGCGATACTTCGGCGGTTGGCGCCGGGGCGGTGACGGTGATCCAGTTCGGCCGATCCCGGTTCGCTGCGCCCTCCAACTGAGGTACCAAGTCGTCGCTGTGCTCGATGGACAGCACCTGGACGTCGTCCGGGATCGGAATTGAGGCCACTGGAGCGCCGCTGGTGACCACCTGGCTGACGGTGAACTCCCGGCGGACCGCCGGGTCCGCTGCGACTGCGGCGGCAATCAGGCCGCCCTGCGAGTGGCCAACCAGCAACACCGGCTCGGCCTTACGCACCCCGGTCGCCCGCATCGCCGCGACCACTGCGGCCATCCCCGCAGAGCGCTGGCCGGCGATCAGCCGGACATCGCCGGTGAGGTCGAACGGCGTCCGCCCGGCCACCGGTGCCCAGGTCGCGGTGCCTGGAACCGACACCACCCAGTGGCGACCGTTGACGCCATCAACGTGTTCCACGTGGATCATCGGACGATCGGTAGCGGCCGGCGGAATTCGGCCGAGCAGATCGGCGGCATCGGCGGCGGGCCGACGCCCCGGAACTGGGACAACT